>PLIM01000004.1 GCA_003139355.1 Acidimicrobiaceae bacterium
TCAAATTGCTTGACAGGTTCCGACCGGTGCGTCAGAGGGACCAAGGAGCGCATGACCGTACGGCCCTGCGACTGAACGTGGTGTTCCCTAGCGCGGCGTGGGCGTCCCCCGCCCCCGGGCTTGTTTCCGTGCCCGGTCGCTCAGTCAGCCATGGTCCAACGCGGTGGCAGCCGCGGAGTCGAAACGAAGGCGGGAGGCTTGCCCGTCAGCAGATAGATGGCATAGGCGACATCGTTGGAAAGGCGGCTCCTGTTCGCCGGGATGCCCGCGTTCGCCGCGTTGCAGTACTCGTCGGCCAGCCCGCCCGGGCTCCCCTTCGACCAGTACTCGTCGTAGCACTCCTGTAGTTTCTTGGCGCCGTTGCGCGAGTCGTTGTCCCATCGACCGGCGAAGAGCATCCACCAGACTTCGCCCGGGTCGACCCGGAAGCCGTTCCACCCGTTTCCCTTGTACTCCACAAGCGTCGACCCGTTCCAACCCCAGCCGTCGAGTATGTCGACGCTATCGGCCTCCTCACCGAGGCCGACCACTCCGTCGAAAAGGTGGTCCTCCTTGTAGATCATCTGGCGGGTCTTCTCGATCCGGATCATGTTGTAATAAGCCTCTTCGGGCGAGTGAGTCGGGCGAGCCAGGTCTTGGACCAGGTACTCCTCCACGGCGGTGGCAAACGGGGGGTCCACGTCCTTGCTGAAGGCGAAGTAGCTCCCTGCTTTTATCGCGTTTCGAAGCAGAGGTGTCTCGTCGGTCTCGCACGCGCTGATGAAGACGAGGCTGTGCGCGAAGCTCACTTCCTTAGTCGCCAGCCACTTCCAGAACGCCGGCGTGACCTGGACCTCCCAGTCACAGGTGTCGTCCCACTGAAGGATCTTGAACGAGCATTTGGATTCGTCGTCGCGTACACCGAGGTAGTAGACCGGAGTCTTGTCGGGGAGCCTGTAGGAGGCCAGTGAGGCCAGGCCTTCGGCTGTCAGCTCGGCCTTGAACTTCCTATAGGCCCCTCTGATATTGGGCTGGTCCTTCGTCCCGGGAACTGACACCTGGTCTCCGGTCAGGAGCGTCCCTGCGTTGCTGCCGTGCGTCGAAAAGATGACAAAGCCGGGCTCTTCCTTGAGCGCCGACACGATCCGCTCGATCGTCGCCGCTTCGCCGTCGAGCTCAGTGACGCCGTAGTGCCTGCTCTCGAGCGTGCTGACCATATTCTTCAGGGCGGCCTTTGACTCCAGCCATACGTCGGAGGCGGGGTTGATTATCAGCGCTCTTCTGTTAGGCGGGTCGAACTGCTTGTCTGGATGGATCTTGGGGTTCAGGTTCACCCGAGGGTCGCTCTCGAGCGGGCTATCCGTGAGAGGAGTGGCCGATGCCGGGCCGGCGGCAGAGTACAAGCTGATGATGACGGGCGGAGAGTCCTTGAAGCTGACCTTGATGTCGTCGCCGAGGTTCTGCACGCCCACAATGCAGCTGCCCCCTTCTGCCGCGCACTGGCCTTTCGCGCGTGGCCTGGCCGACAGGGAGCCAATGAGTTTCCCTTGGACCGAGAGCGCCGTCGAGGAGCTTGAGGTGAGGAACGCTTCGGCATAGGCGTAGGCACGCAGGGCGCCCTTCGCCGGGGTGAGGTTGAGGGTGCTGGCGTTCATTGCTGCGTTGTACACCGCAAAAGTGCCCTGGATCAGGTCGAGTGGCCGACTTTGCCAGACGGATGTCCCGGCTTTTGCCGAGAAGACCTGAAAGGGCATAGTCACCCGGCTGGCGGAGAGGCTGAGGGGAAATGTCGCGTTCCTTGTGAAGTCGGGGGTCGAAATGTGGAGCGACAGCCGTCCGCCGCTGTAGGAGTAGCTCCCGTACTCGCCCAACGCCTCGGTGGCGTCCGAGAAGTAAACGTAGGCCTCACTGTCCGTAGCGAAGAGGAGGTCAACCTCCGCGCCAGGGTTCGTATGGCCACCGCCCGAATCCCTGACGAACGAGTAGGCGGTTCTGATGAGCGGGCTACCGCTGGCCAGGGCCGGGCGGGCAACGGGAGCACCGTGCAAGCCTGTCGGCGCGCTTGCAACGGCCGGGGCCTGTCCGCCGAGGGCCAGCCCCCCAATGACGGCGGCTATTGCGATGGGTACCGATAAATAGGGTCGCTGACGGCCCCCCTGAGCCTTCGGCGCTTGGGCCATGACAACCTTCCTTCCCGGGCAGAGCGTCCCGCGAGGAGTGGGTGATAACTCGAACGAGAGGCTAGCTCACGCGAAATGGCTCCTCGGAGTGTGAATGCCGACCGAGAACAGGAGCGGGGGTCAGATCCACAAGGTCCGGTTCTTCCGCACCACCGCGCTCGTGCCCGCTCTCATCGGGGCTCGCGACCAGTGGACCGTTCCGAGGCTGAAGGGCCAGCTCGCCAGGCTGGACCTCCTTGTGCTTGACGAACTGGGACATGTCCCGGCTTCGAGGGTCGGTGCCGAACCGCCCTTTGACGTCATCACGACCGCCTATGAGTGCACGAGGCTGATTGTCACCGGCAACCTGCCCTTCGAGTCCTGGACAGGAGTTCTCGGCTCCGAGCGCCTCACCGGCGCGATTCTCGATCGACTCGCTCACCGCTGCAACATCATCGAGACCAAGGGCGAGAGCCGCCGGCTCCAAGACGCCAAGACCCGGACTCGACGAGCCAAGCCACCAGCCGATCCCTCAGGCAACAAACTTGTGGACCAAGCGCAAGTCGCCAAGTAACTTCAAGCTGGGAGTGCTGCTGTTTTCGACCAGGGCGCGCTGCTGATCTCGGTCAGCATTTGCACAGACGGTCACACGGGGCGTGAGGAGGTGCGGAGATGTCCGATGCCGTGAACGAGCCGCAGGCGGAGGGTGTCGTGCCGCTCCCCGGGCTCGATGTTCCAGCCCAGCCGGAGCCAGCCGCCGGGGCGATGCCGGTTGCTGCTGTATTCCCCGACTTCGGCCAGGGGACTGGTTTGGACAAAGGGTCGGCGACCGTGCCATCCCCGACCATGCCGGCGACGCTGCCCGCCGTCGTGCCGTCGGCGATGCCGGCGGGCCCGACGGGAGGGTTGTCGTCCGCCGGTTCGTACGGAGTGCGGGTGCCGATGAGCGGGCTGTCGCCGGCCGGACTGAGCATCATCGGGCTGCTGACGGCGTTACTCGGCGCCTGGGCCGGCCTCTCGGTGTTCGTGGGGCCCACGTTCGGATGGAGCCCCGACGGCTCGCCGTCATGGCACTGGAGCCTGATCCACGCCGCGCTGCACGTGGCGCCCGGAGGAGTTGCGCTGATCGCGGGGATCGCAATGGTCGCGACGGTGCCGAAAGCCGCCCGAGGCATGGGGCGATTGGGCGCGGCACTGGCCGGGCTGCTGGCTATCCTCGCCGGGGCGTGGCTCGTCGTCGGTCCGAACGAGTGGCTGGTGCTCAAGCCCACACAGCAGATCGTGTTCGCGTACGCCGCACCGATGCGAAGCTTCACCTACGTCGTGGGTGCCAACCTGGGACCGGGCCTTCTTCTCGCGGTAACCGGGGCGTTCGCCCTAGCCTGGGCGGTGCGGGTCGCGAAGGTTCGCGGCTCGGCCTGAACGGTCGGCTGCCAGGTTCGCCCGGCGTGCCCCGATCGCGGTGCGCCCGGCCTTGCGCGACGTGTCACGGTGTAGGCGCGATCGTCATCCGTGCGCTCCCCACCCCGCTCGCGAACGAGATCGAGAAGTTCACGCCCGGTCACATCGGAGTGGCCGTCGTCTCCCTCCACATGGTGCGGGAAACGCTTGCGCCCTGGACTGGTCTTCTCGTGCTCCTCGGCTACGCGGTGTTGCCGCTGGTCATCGGCGGCGTGCTGCCCGTCCGGCGTGACGCTTGAGCCGCCACGACCGCGCTACCTTCTGACCAACTGACTGATTGACAGCCCCCACCGCCATCGATCGTTCTGGTTGTTGCCCTCTGGACGGTCACAACTCCGCAAGTCGATGGCGAACGGACCTTTCAACGGCGAGGATGAGAACATGGACGACCCTGAGTTCTCATCCTGGTTCACCAGAGAGCTCTCATCGCTGTCTGGCGTGCAAGCGGTCGCTCTCGGAGGGTCACGGGCAGCGGGGGCGAACGCTCCGGACAGCGACTGGGATTACGCCGTCTACTACCGGGGAACCTTCGATCCCGAGAACCTGCGGGCAAAAGGATGGCAAGGCGAGGTTTCCGAGATCGGGGACTGGGGCGGTGGTGTGATGAACGGCGGCGCCTGGCTGACCATCGGCAGCCGTCGCGTTGACGTCATGTACCGGGACCTCGACGAGGTCGAGCATTGGTGCGCCGAGGCACGGGCAGGCCGTTTCGAGAAGGGGCTGCTGCGGTTCTACGTGGCCGGCATCCCGAGCTACGTGCTCATGGCGGAGCTTGCGACCAACCTGGTCCTCTTCGGCGATCTGCCGGTGCCGACCTATCCCGCTGCGCTCGCCGAAGAGGCGAGTCGTCGGTGGCAAGCCGATGCCCTCGCCAGCTTGACCTACGGGGAGGCAGCACTGCGCCGACGAGGTGATCCTACGGTTGGCCTGGCAAACGCCTCCAGAGGCCTGATCGAAGCCGCCCATGCACGCATGGCTCGTCGTCGAGAATGGGTGCTCAACGAGAAAGGGCTCGTCAGGAGGGCCGGGCTTGCTGACGAGGCGGACCTGCTTGTCAGCGCCACCGACACCGAGGCTCTTCTCGGAGCCATCGACGCAATCCGCGATGCGATCTCTCGCGAGGTCCCGGACGGCGAGAGGTGACGGCGCGTACGCGTAGCCGTCCTACTGCACGGTCCCTGCTCCTGCGCGGCGGTGTGCCCAACAGTGATGCGATGTCCGACACGATCGGTGGGCCACTTGGTGGCACCTACCGCGTCTCGGCCTTTGACCGTCGAGGCCACGGACGAACGACTGACACCAGCGAGCCGTTTCACTGCGCGGCCATGGCCGGCGAGATGACTGCGTCCCCGGGACACCTCGGGCGCTTGGCGCATCTGACCGGGTTGAGAGTTGTCCCGTCACCTCCGAGCCGGATCTCGAGCCGCGACAGCCGCACCGCGATCGAAGTGCGGCACGGTGGTCTCATCTGGGACCGTCTCATCAACACCTTCGGGAGCGCTCGCAGCCTCGAAGACGTGCTCGGTCAGGCACCCGAGCTCGTCGGACATCCGCGTGGGTGCCGCAGGTAATCCTGCCCGGGTCTTCGCTCGACCCGGCTCGTTCCTGTGCGAGGACGGGCGGGACCGCCGCTGGGTTGGGACAGCGTGGGAAGCCACCGGGTCGTGACAAGCTCAGAAGCGGAAGACGTAGGTCAGTCGGCCGGCTCGCCTGGGGGCATCTGCCCGGCGATCTGTTCGGTCATCTGGTGGATCTTCTGCGCGAGGTCGTGGACCTGCTGGGTCAACTGGGTGTTGGACCCGAGCAGCTCGTCGATCTTGTGAGTCTCGTCGTAGTGGTGGGTGGCAAGGATCTCGTCGCGGGCTGCCGCGCGGTTCTGGCTCATCATGATGATCGGCGCCTGGATACCGGCAAGGCCGGAGAGCACCAGGTTCAGCGCGATGTAGGGATAGGGGTCGAACGGCCGATGGCCGAGCAAGCGCTGGAGCAGGAAGGTGTTGACCACCATCCAGATCAAGATCATCCCGAGGAAGATGAAGATGAACGGCCACGAGCCCCCAAAGCTCGCTATGTGGTCGGCGACACGCTCCCCGTAGCTGCGGTCATCGTGAGCTGTTGCAGAGCGGGGTGGCCATGTTGAGGATGGGCCCACGGGAACCAACTACTGCGCGACGGACGCGCGACGGTGCTTGCGGTGCTCACGGTCATCGGTGGGTACCTTTCTTGATGTCTCGTGCGTGGCGTTCCTTGTCACTCGTCGCAAGCATGCACACGCTGCATCGGACGCGGCAACGGCCCGGCGAGCACCGGGCTGAGGGGAGGATCCGGACCGGATGCGACGATATTCGGGAAGAGCTCGATGTCATCTCGTTCTGCGTCAGTCGTCGGACCGACCAATGAGATGGGTGGTGGGCGTGGGCCCGTGTCAGCGAGCTCAGCGCGGCTGCCCGCCGTGAGCGAGCCTCCGGCCGAGGGTTCGACGTCGAGCCTGGTGCGCAGGGCTTCGAAAGACGAGGCGGTCGCCGTCGCCAGAGTCCTGACCCGAGCGTTCATCGAGGACCCCATCGAACGTTGGTGCCTGGCATGTGACGATCTCGCCGGGCTGATCGAGCTCGAGCTCCTCCAGGTGACCCGCCAACTCGCGTCCGACGGATCGTTGTGGGTGACAGAGGACATGTCGGGCGTCTCAGCCTGGCTCCCGCCTGGTACCAGGTATGACGAAGAGGCCATCAACGCCGTGGTGAACCCGGTCCTGGCCGCACGCGGTGGCCAGCCAGAACGCCAGATCCGGTTCTGGGAATGGGTCGAGGAGCATCGCCCGACCGCACGCCATTGGTACCTGGACCTGGTTGCCGTCGACCCTGACCGGCGCGGCTCTGGCGTAGGGAGCCTCCTTCTTGCCGACGGTCTGGCTCGCGTGGACCTTCTGGGTGAATCGAGCTTCCTACTGACAGGCAATCCCGGCACCGTGCTGTGGTACGAGCGCCATGGATTCGTGACCCAATCCGAAGACCGGGCGCCCGGGGCCGGGCCGCGCGTGTGGTTCATGTACCGCCGGCCATCCCAACGATGAACCTCGAGCCGCCACCCGAAGGTGACCGATCGGTGGAAGAGGGTCGCACAGTCGGTGGCGGACGCGAGCCAGGAGATGGTTGCGGTGACAGCTCGACGTGCTTTCGCTCGTCCCGTCTCGTGCCTCGATATAGCCTGAAGGCCATGAATCGTCACGTCTGGACCGGGCTCGAGACCGTCGAGCGGTCCGGCGGTGACAGAGGAAGGCACGTCTTCTGCCAGGCAGGGCTGCAGGCCTTGCCGTTCGCCCCTGCGCGAACGGTTGCGGAAGTTCCTGCCAGGCTTCGCGACCCTTGAAAGGCCCGACCTCGTCGCTGCTCGACCAAGAAGACCGTTCCCGTCGCCGCTGGCTCGTCGTCGGGATCCTGGCCGTCTGGGGTCCCGGCCTCGTGGTGATGCTCGCCGACACCGACGCCGGAAGCCTGATAACGGCCGCCCAGTCCGGGTCCGAGTGGGGTTACCGGATGGTCCTCCCCCAGCTCGTGCTCGTTCCGATTCTCTATGTCGTCCAGGAGATGACGGTCCGCCTCGGCATCCTCACGAACAAGGGTCAGGGGGCCCTCATCCGGGAGCGCTTCGGGCGAGGATGGGCACTGCTCGCCGCCGTGCCGCTCTTCGCATCGGCCGTCGGGGCCCTGTTCACCGAGTACGCCGGCATCGCCGGCGTTGGCGAGCTCTTCGGCGTCCCCCGCACACTGACGGTCCCTGTAGCTGCGGCTTTCCTGATCGGTGTCGCCATGACCGGCAGCTATCGGCGGGCCGAGCGCATCGGGATCGCGTTCGGACTCGCGGAGCTGGTCTTCATCCCCGCCGTCGTGATGGCGCATCCGAGCCTCAGCGCCATCGGCCGAGGTCTCGGACACGTGCCGCTTGACAACAGCTCGTACGTGTTCCTCTTGGCCGCCAACGTCGGTGCCGTGATCATGCCGTGGATGGTCTTCTATCAGCAAGGTGCGGTTCTCGACAAAGGGTTGCAGCCTGCGAACATCCCTAGTGAGCGTCGGGACACCGCTGTCGGGGCAGGGCTCACGCAGTTGATCATGATCGTGGTGGTGCTCACCTTCGCGGCCACGGTCGGCCGCTCTCATCCGGGGGCGACGCTTCGCACGGTGAGGGACATGTCCTCTGCACTGCGTCCCTTCCTGGGCGCGGTCGGAGGAAAAGTCCTCCTTGGAACAGCCGTGCTCGGTGCCGCCCTGGTCGCAGCTCTCGTCGCGTCATTGGCCGGTGCCTGGGGAATCTCCGAGGTCCTGGGATGGACCCACACCCTCAACGAGCGGCCAGATCGCAAGACCGCGAAGTTCTACATCTCATACAGCTTCGCGCACGTCCTCGGCGCGGCCATCGTGCTTCTCAGCTTGAATCTCGTCAGGCTGGTGATCGACGTCGAGGTGATGAACGCGCTCCTCCTGCCGATCGTGCTCGGCTTCTTGTTGGTGCTCGAAGCGCGAGCACTGCCGAGCGAGCACCGCATGCACGGGGCTCGCCGGGTCATCGCAACCGGGCTCTGCCTCGCTGTCATCGTCTTCGGGCTCTACATGGTGCTGGTGACGCTCGCACGGGTGTAGCGGCCCCGAGGATCGGCTCGGGGGTTGGCCCGCATCGTCGTCCGATCACTGGCGAGAGAGCCGGTTCCCGTCTGTTCCGTAGCGAGAGAGCCGCACCACGTTGAGAGAACCCTGACTTGTACCGTCGGGTTTATAGATCTAATGTCGGTTTGTCCGACGGCACTCGAGAAAGGCATGACGACCATGAAGATCGCGGAAGACATCACTCAGCTCATCGGGAACACACCCCTGGTGCGGCTGCGTCGGTTGACCGGGGAGGGCGGGGCGAAGGTCGTGGCCAAGCTCGAGTTCTTCAACCCGGCTCACAGCGTGAAGGACCGCATCGGACTCTCAATGATCGCTGCGGCCGAGGAGGCCGGGCTGATAGGGCCCGACACGATCATCCTCGAGCCCACCAGTGGCAACACCGGGATCGCGTTGGCGATGGTGTGCGCAGCCCGCGGCTACAAGTGCGTCTTCACGATGCCAGAGACCATGAGCAAAGAGCGGCGGGCGTTGTTGCGGGGCTATGGGGCAGAGCTCATCCTCACGCCGGGGCCCGAGGGCATGCCCGGCGCCATCGCCAAGGCGGAGGAACTGGCCAAGAGTGACCTGCGGTACTTCGTCCCGCAGCAGTTCGAGAACCCGGCCAACCCGGCGATCCACCGCACCACTACCGCTGAGGAGATCTGGCGCGACACCGATGGCGAGGTCGACATCCTCGTCTCCGGAGTCGGCACCGGAGGAACCATCACGGGCGTCGGACAGGTGTTGAAAGCACGCAAGCCGTCGGTGAAGGCCGTGGCCGTTGAGCCGGCAGCCTCGCCGGTCCTGTCGGGCGGCCAGAAGGGGCCCCATCCGATCCAGGGCATCGGGGCAGGCTTCGTTCCGGCGGTCCTCGACACCGACATCGTCGACGAGATCATCACCGTCGAGAACGCGGACGCGTTCGACATCGCCCGCCGGGCGGCCCGCGAGGAGGGCCTGCTCGTGGGCATCTCGTCAGGCGCGGCGATCTGGGCCGCACTCCAGGTGGCGGCGCGCCCCGACAACGCCGGCAAGCTGATCGTCGTGATCATCCCCTCGTTCGGCGAGCGCTACCTCTCCACCGCTCTGTTCGAAGGTCTAACCGACTGACCATGTTGGCGACCTTGCGACGCGATCTACGGGCGGCACGAGACCGCGACCCGGCTGCGCGCTCGTCGTTCGAGATCGCGATCTGCTACTCGGGCGTCCACGCCGTCTGGAGCCACCGCATCTGCCACTGGCTGTGGCAGAACGACTTCAAGTTCCTGGCGCGGGCGTGCTCGGAGCTGGCGCGCTTGCTCACAGGGGTCGACATCCATCCTGCTGCCGTGCTCGGCCAGGGCGTGTTCATAGACCACGCCACCGGCGTGGTCATCGGCGAGACGGCCGAAGTCGGTGATGACGTGACGCTCTATCAGGGTGTCACCCTGGGCGGCACGAGCCTCAACCGGGTGAAGCGTCACCCGACTGTGGGCAATCGGGTCACGATCGGCGCCGGGGCCAAGGTCCTCGGCGCGATCACGATCGGTGACGACAGCCGCATCGGTGCCAACGCCGTCGTCGTCAAGTCGGTGCCTCCCAACTCGGTCGTGGTCGGCGTGCCCGGTCAGATCATCGCCCGCAGCCGGCCGCACCGGGTCACGGACCGGCCAGACCTCGAGTCCGCGTTCATGCCGGACCTCCTCGGTTCCAGCCTCCAGTCGCTGCTGCTGCGTGTTGACGAACTGGAGATGGCGGTGGAGGGTCACACAAACCACCACGATGCCCGTCCATCCGTAGCCGGAGTGTGGTCGGGGGAAGACTTCTCGATCTGACGCGCAGGGCGCCGATGGTGGGGGAGTCGTCGTGCGAGCAACCGAACTGGCGCGTCTTGGTAGCGTCTGTCGCATGCCCATAGCGGTGTCTTCCTTTGTGATCGACTCGTTCGATGAAGAGCCCCCCTTCGTGGAGGATCCCGGGGTGCAGTACGCCCGGATCCGCATCGCCAAGACGTTCCGGGGTGACATCGAGGCTCAGAGCACAGTGGAGATGTTGTCGGTGCGCGCCGAGAACGGTGGCGCCGGCTACGTGGCCGTGGAACGGATCTCGGGATCCGTACACGGCCGGTCAGGGAGCTTCGCGGTCTTGCACATGGGGACAATGGCAGGCGAGAGCCAATGGGCCAGGTGGCCGGTCGTCCCAGGCTCGGGGACGGGAGATCTCGCCCGGATCGCCGGTGAGGGCCGAATCGAGATTGCGCCCGACGGCACGCACCAGCTCCACCTCGATTATCAACTTTCCTGATCCCGGAGCCTTGCACCGCCGCTCAGGAGAGATGATGAGCCGGATCACTACTCGACCACGAAGGGGGACAGCACGGACATGACCGACTCGCTGCGGGCGGAGACCGTCCGCCTTACCGGCCACGACGACGACGAGATCGAGGCCTACCTCGCCCAGCCGCTCGATGAGGGACGATTCGGCGCTGTGGTGGTGATCCACCACATGCCTGGCTACGACGAGGGAATGAAGGAGATCACACGGAAATTCGCGGCTCACGGCTACTTGGCCATCTGTCCGAACCTCTACAGCCGGGAAGCGCCGGGAGCCTCCCCCGACGATGCCTCGGCCATTGTCCGAGCGCTCGGAGGGGTGCCCGATGACCGGCTCGTCGGCGACGTTCGCGGCTGTGTCCGTCTCCTCAGGTCGCTCGCGTCCTCGAACGGTCGCGTCGCCACGATCGGCTATTGCTCAGGTGGTCGACAGTCTTTTTTGGCGGCGTGCAGCCTTCCGCTGGACGCCGCGGTGGACTGCTATGGCGCCTTCGTCGTCGGAACGCCGCCTGAAGGGATGCCGCTCAAGATCGGTCCGATTGTGCACATGGCAAAGGATCTCTCCTGTCCGCTGCTCGGCCTGTTTGGGGCCGACGACCGGTTCCCGTCACCGCAGCACGTCGCCGAGCTGGAAGAGGCCTTGAAACAGGCGGGCAAGACCTATGAGTTCCACTCTTACGAAGGTGCCGGTCACGCCTTCTTCTCGGCCGACCGTCCGAGCTACCGGCCGGAGGCCGCCAAGGACGGCTGGCAACGGATCTGGGGGTTCTTCGGCCGATACCTGGCTTCCCGCGACGAGTGATCAGAGCTGGCCATGTGCACCTACCAGACCGAGAAGCTTCAGGTCAGCGGGTCCGCCAAGGGGCCGGAGGGTTGGTTCTCGCTTTCCAGCGTCACGGTCTACTTCGATCATCCGGCGCATCACCCCGCCGAGCACAGCTTGAACATCGACTTCCTGAACCTCGACGATGGCGCGCCCTCGAGGGTCGCCGTGGAGCTCGACCCGGCTTCGGCGCGTGAGCTCGCCCGAGCGATCCCGGAGACGCTTCACAGCGAGGGGCAGCGGTGACGGCCAGCTTCAGATGCCCATTTCACCGCTCGAGGTAGACGTCGATGCCGTTGAACTCCTCGAAACCGAGCCTCGCGTAGACACGCGCAGCGCTGTCTGAGTCGGTCTGCAGATGACCGAACCTGGCGCCCTCCGCGAAGCCGCGGGCTAGAAGCCATGTCGACAATGCGGCCGCGACCCCCCGTCGGCGAGCGGCTGGGAGCACTCCGATCCCACCGAGGTAGACGCTTGGCCCGGCCTCCCCATCGCACTGAAGCGCGTAGCCGGTCGCGACGGGCACGCCATTGAGCTCTCCGACCGCGATCACGGCCTCGTCGGACCTGCAGAGAGGCTCCAACCATGCGCGCGCCGCCGCCACTCCGGAGCCGAAGGCACCGGTGTCGACCGTGACCACGGCATCGACGTCGCTGGAGCCGGCTCTCCGGAGAGCAAGCCCGAAGGGCGCGGATGTCGCCGAGAACCTTGCGGGCTCGACGGCCATCAGCCGCAGTGTCAGCCGCAGCCGCCCGTGCGGCCAAGGTGAGCCGGAGGGTAGGAGGGCGCCCCAGGCAAGATCGCGGGAGCGGTACCACTCCCGAGCTTGGTCGATGTCGGCGAGGGCCGGGTCGGTGACGCAGGCTGCGTTCAAGTGCGCATACGAGAGCCCGCTCGCCATCAGTCTCCATCCCTCAAACTCTGCGGCCCCACCTCCATAGGGTTCCCGCAGTCGGCCTTGCACCTGCCATGCGTCGCAATGGGCCGTGAAGACCTGGAACGGGTCAAGCGAGCTCAATGTCGCAATGCTCCGTTCTATGGCCGTGTGCTGGGCTTGCGGGCCCGCAGCTCGGCGAGAGCCGCGTCCGGCACGTCGAGGTCCCCGGTTCCTGTGCCGATCGAGAGGTCGGGCTTGAAACTCCCGTGGAAGTCGGAACCTCCGGTCGCGACGAGGTGGTGCCGCCTCGCCGTCTCCGCGAGCCGGGCGCGTTCCTCGGGCGAATAGCGGCCGTAGTAGCACTCCGTCCCGCCGAGCCCGGCCGCGGACAGTTCCTCGAGGACGCGGTCAAGCCCGGACGCGCCGAGGCCGAGCGACAGCGGGTGGGCAAGCACTGCGACCGCTCCTGAGCCTTTCGCTGTGGCGATGAAGGTCGCGGCGTCGATGCGCGCCTTTGGGACGTAACCCGGAGCTCCCTTGGCGAGCAGCCGGTCGAAGGCGTCCTGAGTGTTAGCCGCTGCACCGTTGGCAACGAGGACGGACGCGAAATGGGGCCTGCCGATGACCGAGCTCCCAGCGGCTGCTTCGACCTCGTCGAAACTGACCGGCAACCCGAGATCCCTCAGCCGCTGCAGGAGTCGCGCGTTGCGGTTGGACCGGTCCAGCCGGAGCCGTTCGAGCTCCGCCTGCAGTGGCCCTTCGCCGGGCTCGACGAAGTAGGCGAGGACGTGCATGGTCCCGGGCGAGAACGCACACGAGACCTCACAGCCCGGAACGAACCCGAGGCCGAGGCTCTCGGCGCGGGTTCTGGCCTGGGCCACACCGGCGAGACCGTCGTGGTCGGTCAGCGCGATCGATGTGCAGCCTGCGGCTGCGGCGAGCTCGACGACTCTTTCGGGAGTCTCCGAGCCGTCGGAGCACGTCGAGTGCAGGTGCAGGTCGATCACGGCGCTGAGCGTACCGGAGGGCGTTCCCGTTCAGGCGAACCGGCAGTGGCGCCTTCTTCAGACGGAGCTGTCCGGTTCCAGACGGCGCTTGTGGGCTCTCGGTAAGTTGTGACACGACCAGGAGGTCGCGCCAATGGGAGCGATGGCCATTCGAACCGAAGGTCTGTCCAAGTACTACGGCAGCGTCCGCGCTCTCGAGGATCTCGATCTTGAGGTGGCCGAAGGCGAGGTGGTGGGCTACCTCGGCCCTAACGGGGCAGGCAAGACAACCACCATCCGCCTTCTGCTCGGGCTGATCCGGCCGACGGCCGGACGCGCGGAGATCTTCGGGCTCGACTGTCAGCGCCAGGTCGTCGAAGCTCACCGGCGCTTGGCCTATGTGGCAGGCGAGGCGAGCCTGTGGCCATCGCTCACCGGTGCCGAGACCCTCCACCTGCTCGGCCGAGTGCAGGGCAGAGTGGACGTCACCTACCGGGACGAGCTGATCGGACGCTTCGATCTGGATCCCTCGAAGAAGGTCCGCGCCTACTCCAAAGGGAATCGTCAGAAGCTGATCCTGCTCGCCGCGCTGATGACCCGGCCCGAGCTTCTTGTTCTCGACGAACCGACGAGCGGGCTCGACCCGCTCATGGAACAGGCCTTTCGCCACTGCGTCCATGAGGCGCGCGAGCGAGGCCAGACAGTCTTTCTGTCCTCGCACATCCTGAGCGAAGTCGAAGCGTTGTGCGACCGGGTCGGGATCTTGCGCGAAGGCCTGCTGGTCGAGATGGGGACGCTGGCCGAAATGCGCCACCTCTCCGCGCTCACGGTCGAGGCCACATTCGAGGGACCGGTCCCCGATCTCTCCCGGGTCCCCGGGGTGGGATCGGTTGAAGTGGAGGGGCACGTTGTCCGGTGCCAGGTGCGAGGAACGATCGAGCCACTGCTGAGGGTACTGGCAGCTTCGGGCGTCCAGGAGTTGTTGAGCCGGGAGCCGTCCTTGGAAGAGCTCTTCCTCGCCCAGTACGNNGTCCGTTCCGGAGTGCTGTGGGGATGCGTCTTCGGCCTGTACTTGGCAACTCAGGCACTCGCTTATGCGTCGAGCTACAAGACCGTCTCGCAGCGGGCTCGCCTGGCCAAGGAATTCGGGTCGAATGCCGGGATAAGTGCTCTGGTCGGCCCTGCCCATGAGCTCCAGACCGTCGCTGGATTCACCGTGTGGAAGTGCCTCGCCGTGCTGGCCGTTGTCGGTGCCGCGTGGGGATTGCTGACCGGGACCAGGCTGCTGCGCGGGGAGGAGGACGCCGGGCGCTGGGAGTTGCTGCTCGCCGGCCAGACCACTCGCAGGTCCGCCACAGCACAGGCACTTGTCGGCCTGGCCTGTGGTGTCGCGGCGCTGTGGGCTGTCACTGCTGTCATCACCGTCGTGGTTGGACGTTCGTCGAAAGTCGGTATCAGTGCCGGGGGCGCGCTGTTCCTCGCTGTGGCTGTCGTGGCGGCAGCGGCGATGTTTCTCACCGTCGGAGCATTCGCCAGCCAACTCGCGGCCACCCGCCGTCAAGCATCCGCCTACGCCGGCGCGGCCCTCGGAGTCAGCTACGCCCTGCGCATGGTGGCCGACTCGGGCACCGGCCTCGGCTGGCTCCGATGGGCATCACCACTCGGTTGGATCGAGCAGCTCCAGCCCCTCACGGCACCTCAGCCACTCGCGCTCTTGCCGATCGCCGGGCTCGTTGCAGTGTTGGGCTTTTTCACAGTGCGTCTGGCGGGAGCCCGGGACCTGGGCGCCAGCACATTTCCTGACCGTGCGAGCTCGGTTGCTCACACGCGCCTCGTCTTTGGACCCTCGGGCTTGAACATTCGCCTCATGCGCTCGACCATCGCCGGTTGGGGAACGGGAATTGCCGCGTACGGGCTGGTGCTCGGGCTCGTCGCCAAGTCGGCCGGGAGCGCGATCTTGAGTTCGTCGAGTCTGACGCGGGCGTTCTCACGCCTCGGCGCGATCGGCGCTGACGCGTATCTCGGTGTGGCGTTCCTGCTGATGGCTGTGCTGGTGGCGTTCGTGGCTGCCGGGCAGATCAGCGCCACTCGGGCTGAAGAGGCCGAGGGACGGCTCGACCACATCCTCGTCCGACCGGTCTCCCGCTCCTCGTGGCTCGCCGGGAGGCTCGTGGTCGCAACCATCGTTGTTCTTGCGGGTGGATTGACCGCCGGCGTGTTCACCTGGCTCGGCGCGGCTAGCCAAGGCACCGGAGTGAGTTTTGCGAGTGTGCTCGACGCGGGGCTCAACGTCGTTCCTCCGGCCCTCTGCATCCTCGGCATCGGAGCGTTCGTGTTCGGCGTGTGGCCGCGTGCCTCAGGCGTCGCCACCTACGGCGTGCTCGTCTGGTCATTCCTCGTCGAGCTCGTCGGCGGGATTGTGGGACTGAACCACTGGGTGCTCGACACCTCGGTGTTCCACCAGATGTCAGCGGCCCCCGCCGTGAGCCCGAACTGGACGACCGGGGGGGCTCTTCTCGCCCTCGGAGCGACGGCCGCCATCGCCGGTGCTACCGCCTTCGCTCACCGGGACCTCAAGGGAGAGTGACAGCCCACCGTCCTGCCCGCAGGCGCTTGCAGCCCGATAGCAGGGCCGCCCTCCTGAGCTCTATGAGCCGAGTGCCCCCCGGATCACCTTTCCCACTGCGTCGTGCTCCACGAGGAACCCGTCGTGGCCGACGATCGAGTCGATGACCTGAACCTCGTCCGTACGTCCGAGCAGCTCTGCGAGCTCCCACTGGAGCCGCAGAGGGTAGAGGCGGTCCGAGGAGACCCCGGCGATGGTGACCTCCGCCCGGACCCGGGAGAGAGCTGCTCGGGCTCCGCCGTAGCCGCGGCCGAGGTCGTAATGGTTCATCGCTTTGCTGAGGACGAGGTAGCTGTTGGCGTCGAAACGGCCGATCATCTTCTCGCCGTGGTGCTCGAGGTAGGACTCGGCCGCGTAACGCCCCCCGCTCAGGGGCAACTCGTGATCTTGGGGGCTGTTGGCGAACCGTTGTTGCAGCTCCGCCGCACTGCGGTAGCTCAGGTGGCCGAGCCCGCGGGCGACCGCCAGACCGGCTGAGGGTCCGTGATCCGCGTCGTAGTAGTCACCTCCGCTAAAGCACGGGTCGAGGCGGATCACCTGGTTCTGAAGCCAACACAGAGCGATCTGCTCGGCGCTGGCCGCCACGCCCGCCGCGACCACGACCGCCCGCTCGATGTTGGCGGGGAACTCCACTGCCCACTGCATGGCTCGCATCCCGCCCATCGAGCCTCCAGCGACGGCGTACCACCTGTCGATGCCGAGCTCGGAGGCGAGGGCGCGCTCGACGGCGACTTGATCCTTCACGGTCACGACAGGGAAACGGGACCCGTAAGGCCTCCCGTCCTCCGCCCAGGAGCTCGGGCCGGTCGTTCCCTGGCAGCCTCCGAGGACGTTCGGGCAGACGACGAAGTAGCGGTCAGTGTCGATTGGCGCATCCGGGCCGACGAGGGGGCCCCACCAGCCAGGGCTCGGGTGCCCCGGTTCGACCGGTCCGCTCACGTGGGAGTCGCCGCTCAAGGCATGCAGGACCAGGACAGCGTTCGAGGCGGTCGCGTTCAACTTGCCCCAGGTCTCGTAGGCAACCGTGACTTCGCTCAGGTGGCCACCTGCCTCCAGATCCAGGCCGCTCGTCCGATCGCGCCCGCCACGAAACAGCGACACGAAACTCCGTCGGCCGGGAGGATCTCCCGGCCGCCAGGCCCCGGTGACCGGAGCGTCGATCATGACGGTGCTCAGCTCAGGCGCCTTTGGCTGATCGGAAGCCGGAGGCCAGGTCGGCGAGGATGTCGGCGAGGGTCTCGAGCCCGATGCAGAGCCGGACCAGGTCGGGAGTGACGCCGGCTGTCGCCTGCTCCTCCTCGGTCAGCTGTGAGTGCGTGGTCGTCGCTGGGTGGATCGCCAGGCTGCGGACGTCGCCGACATTCGCGAGATGGCTGAACAGCTCGAGTCCTTCGATGAAGCGACTGCCTGCCTCCTTGCCGCCCTTGATGCCGAAGGTGAGGATCGCGCCGCCACCGTTCGGGAGGTACTTCAGCTGTCGTGCGTGCCAGGCGCTCGAGTCGAGCCCGGGGTAGCTCACCCACTCGACCTCGTCGCGGGCCTCGAGCCACTTCGCTACCGCGAGAGCGTTGGCCACGTGGCGTTCCATCCGGACGCTGAGCGTCTCGAGACCCTGGAGGAAGAGGAACGAGTTCAACGGAGCGATCGCTGCGCCAATGTCGCGCAGGTACTGCAGGCGTGCCTTCAAGATGTACTGGGCCGGGCGGAGCGGTTCGGGCAGCTCCGAGAAGACGACTCCGTGGTAGCTCGGGTCAGGCTCTGTGAAGCTGGCGAAGCGGCCGCTCTTGACGTAATCGAACTTCCCACCGTCGACGATCACACCGCCGATGGAGGTGCCGTGGCCGCCGATGAATTTCGTCGCCGAGTACACGGCGATGTCCGCTCCGTGTAGGAAGGGCTGGCACAGGTACGGCGTGGCCACGGTGTTGTCGACCACGAGCGGGATGCCGTGTTCGTGGGCGATCGCCGAGACACCCTCGAAGTCGAGCACGTCCCCCTTCGGGTTGCCGATCGTCTCGGCATAGAACGCCCTCGTGTTGGGCCGAATGGACTCGCGCCAGGCGTCCAGGTCGTCAGGATCTTCCACGAAGCTCACTTCGACGCCGAGCTTGGGGAAGGTGTAGTGGAGCAGGTTGTAGGTGCCGCCGTAGAGCGAGGCCGAGGAGACGATGTGGCCGCCGCTGTCTGCCAGGTTGAGTAGCGCGATCGTTTCGGCCGCCTGACCGCTCGCGACTGCGAGCGCGCCGACCCCGCCGTCGAGCGCCGCCATGCGGTCCTCGAAGACCGCCTGCGTCGGGTTCATTATCCGGGTGTAGATATTTCCGAGCTCGGAGAGCCCGAAGAGCGCGGCGGCGTGCGCTGTGTCCCGGAAGACGTAGCTCGTCGTCTGGTAGATCGGCACCGCTCGAGCCCCGGTTGTCGGGTCGGCTACGGCTCCGGCATGGATCTGGCGGGTCTCGAAACCCCAGTCGGCCATGTCCGCGGTCTCCTTTTCTCAGGGTCGGTCTCAACGGGTCGGTGACCTCGCTCTGGTCCTGAGACCGTAGCGGGCAATACCTGACTAGTCAAGTCAGGATTCAAGGGGAGAGCGCAAGGCGCTTGGCAGTCCGGAGGCACAAGGCGTGCGGAGCCCCCGGGATGGGACTCGTCGCGGGGCGGATGTGGCATCGTGAGGAAGTGGTGATCCGGCCGGCCGTTGCAGCCGATCGCGACTGGATCGCGAGCGCTCTCGTCGAGCGATGGGGCTCGACGGTGATGGTCACCCGGGGCCAGCAGCGTGATGCCGCCGCGTTTGAAGCGCTCGTCGCCGTCGAGGTGGTCCCCGAGCACGGGCTCGAGCGAGTCGGGCTGCTGACCTACCGGGTCGACCGGGAGGGGCTCGAGGTGGTCACGATCGACGCGCTGCGGGCTCGCTCCGGCATCGGCACGGCGCTGTTGGCTTTCGCAACCCAGATCGCAAAAGACGCCGGCGCGAGGAGGCTCTGGCTGATCACGACGAATGACAATCTGAGCGCGATCTGCTTCTACCAGCGGCGAGGATTTCGGATCATTGCTGTGCACCGGGGCGCTGTCGACCGGGCCAGAGTGCTCAAGGCGTCGATCCCGCTCGTCGCCGAGAACGGCATCGAGCTTCACGACGAGCTAGAGCTCGAGCTCACCCTGACGTCCGTTTCCGACGCCCCGATCTCAGCCGACGGCCTCCCAGGTGACGCCCCGCCATCGGTCCGCTGACACCTGCAGGTGACTCAGTCCACTTCATGGGTCGGCGCGGCGACACGAACAGCCCGGAACGCGTTTACGATCTCATGAACACGTCCGTGTTGGCGTGCGTGTGCGTGAGAGATGTCGAGGGTTCGGAGGGTTGTGTGCGCACTGGTTTCATGATCAAGAAACGACCGGAGCGGGGAAGAATGCCGAGGCCGCGGTCCTTGTTTCGAGTCCTGACCCTCGGTGGCCTCGCGCTCGCCGTGCTCAGTCTGCCTGCCGCCAGTGATGCCACGACGCTCCATCACGCCGTGGGTGCCCGCACAGCGAAGGTCACTTACCCGTCCCGTTTGCGGGCCGGAGGGATGCTCGAGGACGGGTCGTTGCTCGTCTCGGTCAACGGGCTGTACCGGCTCGCCATGCAGGGCGACGGGAACCTCGTGCTCTACTGGAAGGGCAAGGCCATCTGGCAATCCCGCACAGACCATGACGCCCCGGACCACGCTGCAATGCAGGCCGACGGTAACCTCGTCATTTACCGGGGTCGCCGTGTGCTCTGGAGCTCGGGAAGCGGCGGTCACAGCATGAGCAGCGGCTACTACTTCGCTCTCAAGAACGACGGCAACATGGTCATCTACTCGCCGGCCAACCGGCCGATCTGGGAGAGCTACACCGACCTGGGTGTCGGATCGCAACTCGGCGACTCCGGTCGCTCGGTCCTAGATCTCCAGGAGCGCCTCACCTCGCTCGGCTACTGGCTGGGAACCCCGGACGGCACCTTTGGCGACTCGACCCAGCAGGCCGTGTGGGCGCTCCAGAAGGCTGCCGGTCTTACCCGTGACGGTGTCGTCGGCCTTCAGACGGTGGCCGCGCTCGCAAACGGGGTCGTTCCCAAGCCGCGACCCGCGTCCGGCAACTTGATCGAAGTGGATCTCGAGGACGACCTCATCATGGTGATCCAAGGGGGCAAGCTCGCCTACACGCTCAACACCTCGACGGGTGGTGGCTACACCTACACCGACAAGGGCGTGACGTCGGTGGCCGTCACACCGACGGGCGTGTTCCATATCTTCTCGGTGATCAACGGACTGGACGTCGACTCCCTCGGAGCGCTGTGGCGGCCGAGGTTCTTCAGCACCGGCGGATATGCAATCCACGGTGACTCGTGGGTGCCGCCTTATCCCGTCTCGCACGGCTGTGTCCGCGTGAGCAACGAAGCGATCAACTGGATCTGGGCGGCCAACATCGCGCCGATCGGCGAAGAGGTATGGGTCTTCTGAACGCCGGGTTCCTCACGTAGCTCGTCGGCTGGCCGGGCGCCCGGCCGCTCCCGGGGTGAGCCTCACGCGGCGCCTCCGCCAACGGCTGCAGATGCCTTGGTGGTGTCGGTATCCGGACCTGATGCCTGTGGCGGAATCCGCGTCGGCAGGAGAGCGAGCACGAGGAGCGCGCCGCCGAGGGCGATGACGGAGCCGACCGTCAGCGACAGCTTGTTGCCGCTCATGAACGCCGTGCGCGCAACGCGCGCCAGCGCGGTTCCCGTGTTGCCGCCGACGCGGCCGGCCACGGCGAGTGCGCCGCCGAGAGAGCCGAGGATGGCGTGCATCGCAGCGGTCGGCACGTGCCGACCAGCGAGCGCCGCGGTCATGCGATCCTGGTATCGCGTCGACAGCACACTTCCGATCACGGCAACACCGAGCGCGCCTCCAATCTGTAACGCAACGGCGTTGGAGGCCGATCCGATCCCGGAGTCGCCCCGGGGCACCGCTCCCAGGACGGAATTGGTCGCCGTCGGCAGCAGGAGGCCGGCCCCGAGACCGATCAGCAGCAAGCCGGGTACGAAATCCATATAGGTCGCGGCGGCCGCGGACACTGCCGAGTTCCACCACAGGCCGCCCGCGATGGCCGCCATGCCGGCCGCAACGGTGAGCTTGACGCCAATGAAGCGGGCGAGGATTGGCGACAACGGCGCGCTCACGACGAGCACGGCGGCAATGGGGAGGATCCGCAGCCCAGCCTGGAGAGGTGAGTATCCGAGGTCGAATTGCAGCAGCTGCGTCTGGAGGAACAGCCCCCCCAAGAGCCCGAAGGTCCCAAGGCTCTCGCTCGACACGGCGACGGAGAACCGGCGATCAGAGAAGAGACCGAGCTTCATCATCGGGTGGCGACTGTGGGCCTCCCAAGCGACGAAGACGCCCAGGACGGCGAAGCTGGCCAGGCCGACGCCGATCACGTCTCCGGATGCCCAGCCTTCGGTCGGACCCTCGATGATCGCCCAGAGCAGCAAGCCCAAGCCAGCGATCGAAAGCAACGCGCCTGCGGGATCCGGTCGGTCCGCGGCCGGTTTCTTCGAATCGGGTACCAGTGCGAGAGCTCCCACGAAGCCGGCGACCGCGATGGGGACGTTGACAATGAAGATGGAACCCCACCAGAACCTCGCGAGGAGCAAGCCGCCGGCGATCGGACCGACTGCGATGCCGAGTCCGATGGTTCCGGCCCAACCGCCGATGGCTCGGGCCCGCTCTGCGGGGTCGCGGAAGATGTCGTTGATGATCGACAACGATGAGGGGATCGTCAGCGCCGCACCGCCACCCATGACGGCCCGACATGCGATCAGCAAAGGAACCGAACCCGCAAATGCGGCACCGATCGAGGCTCCAGCGAAGACGGTGAGGCCGATGAGAAAGAATCTCTTGCGGCTGAACCGATCGGCCAGGCTGCCACCGACGAGCAACAGTCCTGCGAAGACCATGGCGTATGAATCAACGATCCATTGCAGCGCGCTCGAGGTTGCGTGCAGCTGCCTTACGAGGGTGGGCAGGGCCACGTTGAGGATGGTGTTGTCCACGTTGATGATCAAGGCGGAGGCACACACCACAGCGAATGCGGCCCAACGGTGAGTGCGCAGCGCTTCAGATTTCGATACTGAGTGGTATTGAATACTTGCCAGTATGCTTCTTACGGTGGGTGATGTCAACGGCACGACCGCTCCGAAGCCGCCGAGCGCTGCGAACCCGAACGGTTCGTCTGCCGCACGGGTCCGCCGGCCAAGGCGTGAGACAGTGCGCCGTCGACTGCTGGACGCGGCCTTGGAGGTTTTCGCCGAGCGTGGATTCGCCGGCGCGAGCCTGGACCGAGTCGCCGCCGTCGCCGGTCTTACGAAGGGCGCGATCTACTCCAATTTCGCAAGCAAGGACGATCTCTTCTTCGCCATGATGAAAGACCAGGCCTTGAACCGGCTCGAGACCATTCGGACATTCCTGGCTGTTACCGCAGTGGACTCCAACCGACGCCAGGCTCTGCACGACATCGGGCGCCTTCTCACCGAAGCGTTCACTGAACAGCGGGAATGGGAGCTCGTCCTCTTGGACTTCTGGCGGCGCGCCGTCCGAGACGATGAGGTGCGCCTCCAGTTCGTCGCTCACCGACGAGCCTTGCGCGCTGCGATAGCCGACCGTGTTGAACAGGTCCTTGGCAGAGCTCCGGTCGTGGGCGGACTCACCGTTGACGACGTCGTCACCGTGGTGCTGGCCCTCTCAAACGGTCTGGCCATCGAACAGTACGTCGACCCTGACCTCGTCAGCGATGACCTGTTCGGGCGGGTCCTCGCGATGCTGGCGGGCGAGGCCTGAACAACTGTCGGCGGTGGTCGGGACCGGCATCGGTCCGGTGACCTCGCGCTTTTCAGGCGTGCTCAGACCAGATCGGCCCGAGCCCACTACCTGACGGTCATCGCGTCAGAGCAGGTAGATCGCCATTTATGCGTGTCCGGTACTGACGGCTCGATACCGGGATTGACCCTCCCGTGCCACTCGCTGTGGCACGGGAGTGGCACGTCCGCCTGGCAGGCAACGCGCTGAGCCGGCGGTACATGGCAGTCCGAACGCGGCCCCAGAGCAGGCTCCTGAACCGTCGATCCGGGCGGCCGCGGCCCTCCGTACGACCGATCGCGCCGACGCTCGGGATGCCCTGTTATGCGCACATGTCGAGAAGCACGTTGTACCGCTCGTTCAGGCGGCTTCCGGTTGCCTATGCTCGATTCGAGGCAGGGCCGCCACCGACTGTGGCGGGCGTGACTGGGAGGCAGGTCTTATGAAGTTCAACCACTTGGGTATACCGACGACCGAGCATTTCGAGGGCGAGATCGACCTTCCGCAGCTCCACGTGACCGTGAGCGATCATCAAGACAATCCGTACGGCATCCAGTGGATGCGGTATTGGGAGGACGCTCCTGTCCCCGACCTCGTCAAGACTGTTCCCCACGTCGGGTTCGAAGTGGACGACTTGGACGTCGCGATCGCCAGACAGGACGTCCTCATCGAGCCCAACAGCCCGAGCCCGGGTGTCCGGGTTGCCTTTATCCAGGTGCGGGGGGCGCCCGTCGAGCTGTTGGAGATCGACCATCAAATCCGTCCGGACCTGTAGCCAAGGTCCGATCCGCGCCGTGGCGTCATACCCAAGGCCGCGCCGCATGTGAGGCGCTGCCAGCGAACCGAGCTGGCGTTCTCCGTGGCCTGGTTGGCGTAGACGGCGGGAGGCCGGAGACTCCAGCCCTACCGCTCGTGGCTCGGCCCCTCCCGCCCCATCGGGCGCGGCGGCGGCACCGGCGCCGGCCGATACCCCGGATCGTGTCTCCACGCGCGCGCGAGCACGGCGCGGGTGGCCGCGTCGCCGGCGGGTGAAGCCTCGAGCCTGGCCCGCTTCAAGCGTGCGCGTCCAGGTGTCTGCTCGGCGCGTCCGTCACGAGGCACCTGACGCTCGCTGGCTTCGGTGGGGCGAGCTCGTAGTCGCGCACGGCCACGCGCTCTTCGAGCTGCTCGATCCAGCGCCTTGTGCCCGGGTGCTCGCGTAGGAAGGACTGGCGACGCTCCTGTGCGGTGCGTGCCTCGCTGAGCTGGCGAGCGGCGCGCTCGGCGTCTCGAGGCGATGGCGCGCTCGCTCGTAGGTGCGAAGCGACTGCTGCTCGGTTCGTCGCGCCTCGTCGAAGTAGCGTTTCGCCCTCTGCCAGTCGGCCTCTGTCTCCCGACGGGCCTCGTTGCCTAAGTGCTCTGGACCGTAATTTCGATCACGTATCGATGCGACCTCAGGCGGCCGCCTGGTAGTCGGGCTTGTCGGCGAGCTTCTTCATGAGCAAGGCCAGGTCGCTGCGCGTGAACTTCCACTCGAAGGGTGCGGCGCTCTGCTCGTAGCGTCGCTCGAAAGCGAGCAGTCGCTCCTCCACTTCTCCAAGATCGGCGAAGTCGTTGGGCGTGAGAACCTTGCGCTGGATCACCGAGAAGTAGATCTCCACTTGGTTGAGC
>PLIM01000026.1 GCA_003139355.1 Acidimicrobiaceae bacterium
CGCGCCCCTGACTACCAATGGATGCCGTCGACCTTGGCGCTCTCTTGCGCCAGGCTGCAGGGGGAGACGAGCAAGCCTGGGACGCGCTGGTCGGTCGTCTTGCGGGCCTTGTTTGGGCAGTCGCGCGTGGCCACGGGCTCAATCAGGCAGACGCCGCGGAGATCAGCCGAACGACCTGGCTACGGCTCGCCGAAAGTCTCAACCTCATCACGGACCCCGAACGGCTCGGGGCATGGCTCGCCTCGACCGCCCGGCGCGAGTGTCTCCGCATGTTGCGACGCCAGGAGCGTTGTATCTCAGTGGAAGATTGCGCCGACTGGATGCGCGAAGACTGTGCGCTCGAATTGATCGACGACCTGGCGAACCGGGGACGGGACGCTGCACTCTGGAGTGCTTTCGAAGCCTTGGAACCGGACTGCAAGGCCTTGCTCCGCGTGCTGTTGGCTGATCCGCCGCCGAGCTACGCGGAGCTGAGCGAGGTGTTCGGGATGCCAATCGGCAGCATTGGGCCCACGCGCGCTCACTGTCTCGATCGGCTAGGTGGGCGAACCGCGCTTCACCCGCTCCACTCTCAGGGCCGTCGCGCCGTTACGAGCACAGCCAAGGGGAGAGTCTCGTGAAGACAGACGACCAGGCAGCGGCCAAGGCGTCCCGCATAGACGGCGCCGCGGTCCACCTTGACTGGCCGGATGCCGCAGAGGCTGCTCGCGAGGCGACCTTCAGGAGGCTCCACTCGTTGGTGCTCGAGAAGGACCCAATGCCGGCGGACGTGCTCGTCAGCGCGAGGTCGAGCTTCGGGATGCGCTCCATCGATGATGAGCTGGCTGCGCTCGTCTACGACTCGATGATCGACGACGACCTTCTTTCGAGCGTGCGATCCGGCGGGCGGACTGTCCGGCAGCTGACCTTCGAGGCGCGCGACCTTGTGCTCGAGGTGGAGGTTTCCGGTGCCGGGCACTTGGTGGGACAAGTCGTGCCACCGCAGGCCGCCCTCGTCGAGCTGCGCCACCGAGGTGGAACGACACCGGTGGCGACCGACGAGCTCGGCTGTTTCCATGTCCCGGCGATGCCGGATGGGCCTGTGAGCTTCCGTTGCCGCCCCACGAGATCTGCCGCCCATTCGGTCGCCACGAGCTGGATCACGCTCTGAGATTCGCCCGGGGCCTGTCCTCGGGCCTGATCTGATGACGCGCCCAATTGTCGACGCGTCACTCGACGCGGCCGAACGCGCCCTCGCGGCGGTTGCTGACGACCCGCTCCGGGCCGAGGCAGCCGCGTTGGCGGTGCTCTCGGATCGTGGTGTCGAGGCGGAGGCAGCGTCGGTGGCCAATCGCACCGTCGGCCTCGCGGCTCGCGAGACCGGCCGACTGAGCGCTGCGCGACGCCGCCTGCGTCGCGCGATTGCCATCGCCGAGGCCGGGAGGTTGGATGTTCGCGCGTTCGAGGCGCGCCTGAGCCTGGTTCTGGTGCTGTTGCAAGGCGGGTACCCGGACGCGGCGCTGGCTGAGCTCGATCGCGCGGCCGAGCGGACGCCCCGAGAACTGCGCGGACAAGTCCTTGTGCAGCGTGCGCTCATCCACATCCGCGTCGGCCACTTCGAAGAGGCGCTCGACGACAGCCGTCGGGCCCTGCCGCTGCTCCGCCGTGCCGGCGACCGCTTGAACGAGGCGAGGCTCCTCTCCAATCGCGGGATTCTTCATGCCTACCGCAACGAGCTCGCCCTTGCAGAGACGGACCTCAACAAGGCGTTGCATCTGTACCGCTTGCTCGAAGGTGAGATCGCAGCGGCTCAGGTGCTGCACAACCTCGGGTACGTCTCCGCACTGAGGGGCGACGTCCCTGCCGCCCTACGGCGCTACGACCAAGCCGCGCGCCCATTTGCCCGGCGGGGGCTGGCCGCTCCGGCGCTGTCGATCGACCGTGCCGAGCTGCTGCTGTCGGCAAGGTTGCTCCCCGAAGCTCGCCGGCAGAGCGAGATGGGCGTCGCGACGTTGGAAGCGGACGGGATCTCGCTCGACCTGGCTGAGGCCAGACTGCTGCTGAGCCAGATCGCTCTCGCCCAGGGAGATCTGGTCGTCTCCGGCTCGGCGGCCCGCAAGGCGCGTCGTCAGTTCGTGCGCCAGGGACGGTCCCGGTGGGCGGCGCTGGCCCGATTCGTCGCGGCCCAGTCCAGGTGGGCCGCGGGCACGGCACAAGCCCGTATCCCGGCGGAGGCTGGCGCGCTCGCGGAGGTCCTCCACGAGGAAGGGTGGCTGTTGCCCAGCCTCGAGTGCCGCTTGATAGGTGCACGCGCCGCGTTGCGAACATCGGACGCGGACACCGCAAGATCACTGGTGGCCGGTATCGACGGGCGTGCACGCTCTGGACCGGCCGCGCAACGCGTACGTGGCTGGTACGGCGACGCGTTGGGCCGCCTTGCAGCGGGCAACCGTTCGGGCGCCCTCTCGGCACTCAGGTCCGGGCTCAAGGTCGCCGAGGACCACCGGGCGACGCTGGGGGCGACCGAGTTGCGCGTGCGAACCGCCACGACGGTTTCGGAGCTCGCCGACCTCGGCCTGGACCTCGCATTCGACTCGAGACGCGCGGTGGAAGTACTGCGCTGGTCGGAACGGTGGCGTGCAGGTGCATTGCGGACTCCCCGAGCGACCCCTCCGACCGACGAGGGGCTCGCTTGGATGCTCGCGACCTTGCGCGATACCGTCGCTCGTCTCGAACGAGCTTCGCTCGAAGGCGATGACGTGAGGCCGCTGGTTGACAAGCAGCGGCGGATTGAGGCAGCGATCCGCCAGCGCAGCCGCGGCGCGGAGGGCGATTTCGCTGAAGCTCCAAGTTTCCCGAATCCTGCCGAGCTGCGAGAGGCGATCGGCGAGCGGGTCCTCGTCGAATACGTCGAGCACGACGGCCGGCTCCATGCCGTGATCGGTACCCGGAGAAGGTTCAGCCTGCGGTGTCTGGGCAGCGCGCAGGAGGCGGCGACCGAGCGCGCCACGCTGCGGTTCGCGCTCGGTCGCCTCGCGTTCCGCCGCAGCTCTCAGACCAGTCTCGAGGCTGCGGCGGCCCTCCTGGAGCGGTCTTGCCGTCGCTTGGGCGGCCTCCTCATCGATCCGTTGACACGCCAGCTGGACGGCCGTGATCTCATCGTGGTTCCCACAGGTGAGCTCCACGCCCTTGCCTGGGCGCTGCTCCCATCTCTGCGAGGCCGGACCATGACGGTCGCACCGTCAGCATCGCTGTGGTACTCCCGCCAGTGTGAGGAGCTCTCCGAGCAACGGCCCGCCACCTTGCGCGCTGGCGCCGTCGTCCTTGTAGCCGGGCCCAGGGTTGCCCACGCAGCCGAGGAGATCAGCCGGATCCGCTCGGCTTTCTACCCACGGGCGCGGATGCTCGAAGGACCGGCCGCGACCACCCGGGCCGTCGCACGCGCGTTCGAACGCCGCCGCCTTGCCCACGTGGCGGCTCATGGGACCTTCCGTGCCGACAACCCCCAGTTCTCGTCGCTCGAGCTGGCTGACGGGCCGCTCACTGTCTACGACATCGAACGCATAGCTCGACCGCCCGAGTGGATGGTGCTCTCGGCCTGTGATGCCGGACGTTCGGAGGTCCATCCCGGCGACGAGCTCATGGGGACGAGTGCAGCGCTGCTGTCGCTCGGGACGCGGGCCATCGTCTCGAGCGCGGCGCCCGTGCCGGACGACGGGGTCACCCCGATCATGATCGCCCTCCACGAACAGCTCGCGCGTGGACACGGCTTGGCACGGGCGCTGGCCATTGCCCAGGCACGCGCGCTTCCCGAGGCACTCCTGATCGGAGATCTCGCTTCCGGCGACCAAGGGGCTCGGGAGGCGCTGGCAGCGGGCGCTTTCGTGTGCCTTGGTGCTGGTTAGGCTGGCGAGGTCACGAGCGTGACGAGCACGAAGCCAACCTCTCGCGTACCGAGATGGTCCAGCTGATGGGATGATCTTGCCTGGCGGCGTCTCTCGAGCCCGGAGATGAGGTGGAGAGAATGGATCTCGGTACCCGTGTTGGGGTCGACCCGGACGGTGCCGCAACGGTTGGCGAACACCAGGTCCTCCTCGACGCGTCCGGCGCGACCCGCCTTTTCGGGCGGATCGTCGAGAACGTCGCAAAGGTCTTGCAGGGCAACCAAGAGGCTATTCGCCTCTCGGTGACCTGCCTGGTTGCCGGCGGTCACCTCCTTGTCGAGGACGTGCCCGGTGTCGGCAAGACGAGCCTGGGCAAGGCGCTCTCGGCCTCGGTGTCCTGCCGTCACCGCCGGATCCAGTTCACTTCCGACCTGCTGCCTTCGGACGTGACAGGAGCGTGCGTGTTCGACGTCGCCAAGACCAGTTTCGAGTTCCGACCCGGGCCGATCTTCGCCAACATCGTCCTCGGTGACGAGATCAACCGGACGCCTCCGAAGACGCAGTCCGCCTTGCTCGAGTCGATGGAGGAGCGGCAGGTCACCGTCGACGGGAACACCTACAAGCTGCCCGATCCGTTCATGGTGATTGCCACTCAGAACCCGATTGAGCACGAGGGGACGTTCCCGCTCCCGCTCAGCCAACTCGACCGCTTCCTCCTCAGGATCCAGATCGGTTATCCCGACGTCGAGTCCGAGGCCGAGATGCTCGAGAAACACGGCGTGCGCGAGCCGCTCGAGACGCTGCAGCCGGTTGCCACGCCCGAGGACGTGATAGCGCTCGCCGCTCGGGCGCGGCGAGTCCACATCTCGCCGCTGATGCAGCGCTACATCGTGCAGATCGCCAACGCGACCCGCGTCCACCCGGCGGTCGCGCTGGGGATGTCACCGCGGGCAGCTCTCGCCCTGCAACGGGCAGCGCGGGCGTGGGCGCTGCTCGAGGGCCGGGAGTTCGTCGCGCCTGACGACGTCAAGGCCATGGCGCCCTCGGTCATCGGTCACCGTCTGAGACTGCGGGGGGCGGCCGGCCTCGGTCGCAGCCCTGTGAGGGCCGTGCTCGACGAGGTGCTCGGCCAGGTGCCCGTGCCCGATTTGCCCATCAGCCACAGTTAGCGGGCGGCATGCTGACCGCCCGAGGTCGCCTGACGATCACACTGGGGCTGATCGCGGGCGTCTTCGGCCGAATTCTCGGCATCCCTGAGCTCTTCGGGCTGGCCACCGCCATCGTCGTCGTGGCGCTGGCGGCACTCGTCCGTGTCCACATGGCCAAAGGCACAGTCTCCGTCACTGCACGTGCAATGCCTCCGATCGTGAGTGCAGGCGAGCCCGCTGTGCTCGAGCTCACAGTCGAGGAGTCCGGTGTCGCCGGACCGTTCTCGACGCCGGTCATTCTCCTCAGCGAGGACTCGCAGGGCGCAGGCTCTGGCCAGCCGTTGAAGATCATCGTTCCGCGGCTCAGGCGTGGCGACTGTGTACAGATGAGCTTTGCGCTTGCAACCAAACGGCGCGGTCTCGTCGATGCCGGAGCGTACGAAGCGGTCATCTCCGATCCGCTCGGCCTGGCCCGGCGGTGTCTTTCCGTTAGCCGGCCCGCTCGATGCATCGTGCTCCCGGGCGTCGAGCCGCTCGCGACGGTGGTGCCGGAGCGGCTCGGCTGGCTGGGGGCCGAGAGCGCCCGTTCGGCCGCGGAGAGGGTCGTCAACGGGAGCTCGGTGCTTCGCCGTTACGCGCAAGATGACGACCTTCGACACGTTCACTGGCGCACGACGGCGCGCGTCGGCGAGCTCATGGTTCGCGACGGCGGGGATCGGGACGACCCGGACCGGATCGCGACGACGGTGCTGCTCGATGCGGGCGACCAATCGACGTCGCCGGACGAGATGGACCGGGCTGTCGAGGTCGCCGCGAGCGTGTTGTCGGCCGCAGCCGACCAGTTGCGCACCGGAGTCTCCGGCGCTTATCGCGTTCTGACCACGACCGATCTGGACACCGGCATTCAGCAGGGGCGCGACAGTCTCCAGAGCACGTTCGTCGCCTTGGCCGACATTGCCGCGGCGCCCACACCGGCGCGTGAACGCTTCAGCGCCGCCGTCGGGCGGCTCGGCCGGCCCGACCGCGACGAGGTGCTCGTCATCGTCGGCGCGTTCGGGGAGCACCCGCCGGATGCAGCCGTTCTCGAGGAGCTCGCCCAGGTGTACTCGGGGGTCGTGCTCGTCCTTGTGGGCGCCGAGTCCTCGGGGACGAGGGGCGAGCCTGAAGCCAAGTGGCAGGCCGACGCCGAGCGTGCAGGCTCGCGTGGCGTCTTGGCGATCGGCGCCCACTCACCGCATCACCTTGACGGAAGCTCCAAAGCGGGGGTGCTCACGGTGCCACTTCCACTCGGGAGGTCGCTTGCTGCCGCCTGGAGCCTCGATCTCGAGGGACCGGACCTGGCCGACGATTTCACCGGCCCGCTGGGCGGAGCGAAGGAAGCAGCCGGATGAGTGCGTGGCTCGCCCTCGTGTTCACCGACGTGATCGCCGTTACTACTTTCGCGCGCTGCTTCACCGGCCCGGGAGAGCTCACCACAGCGCTCGTCAGCCTCCTCTTCGCTCACCTTGCGGGGCTCGCGGCGCGAGGCGGAGCGTCCGGCATCCGCACGACCGCCCACCTCGGACCCGGCGGGAACGACGGCAGGGTTGGCGGAACTGGCGAGCAGGGCCAGGGTCCCGGCGAGCGGGGCCGGCTCCGCTTTCGGGACGCCTGGTGGGCACTTGGCGTAGTCGCGGCCGTGCTCCTGCCGATCGGGATCGTGCTCGGGTCCACGTTCTATTGGGCAGTGCCCGGTCATGCCACCTGGCACGTCATGCTCAAGGACCTCCGGGCCGCTTGGACCGTCTTTTCCTTCAAAGTCGCTCCGGTGCCCGAGCTGCCGGGCCTCGTGCTGGCGGTGGCGTGGGCATCGGGCGCCGCTGGGCTAGTTGCCGAGCTGATCTCGTCCAAGCGGAGGGTCCCGGCTGTCTTCGCACTCATGCCGGCCCTCGGGCTGTACCTCTTCGCCTCCGCCCTAGGCACGGGCAGCTGGCGAGTGCTCGGTCTCGCCTCCATCGCCGGGTCGGCGTGCTGGTACCTCGTCGCCGTCGTCCGCGACCGCGAGCGTGCGCAAGAGGTCCTCATTGCTTGGCCGGACACGGGGCTCAGTCTCGGGGGCCGCTCCGCGTCCTACAGGGCGGGGGCAGTGGTGTTGCGAATGGCGGTCCTGGCTGCCGTTGCAGCAGCGGTCATCGGCCCGAACCTCCCCGGTGCTCGCAGCGTGGCGCTTGTCGCTTGGCACGGCAGGGGTGGAGCCGCTGGCGAGACCGCCACTACGGGCATTCCGGGGGGCAACCTGCCGCAGGGCATCCAGGTCAGCACACTCGTGCAAGTCGCCCAGGAGGAAGTGGACGATCCGTCCGTAGATCTGTTCACCGTGCACAGCAGCACGCCCACCCGGGAGATGGTTGCGGGCCTGGACGACTTCAATGGCAGCAGTTGGAGCACGACGACATCGGGCCTGTCGACGCCGGTGGGGTCATTCTCGCCGCCGCTGAGCGCCGACGAGAGCCAGCCGCCGCCGGCCACACCGGACGGGCCCGGCCACGAGCAGTTGGTCCAGGTGTTCGAGGTGGCAGGGCTCGGGGGTACCAACATTCCTACGTGGGGCCATCCGCTCGCGGTCGCCGGCGCAGGCGAGGTGCGAAGGGACGGGCCGGGCGGCTCGGTCGTTTCGGACACCTCGCTCCAGCAGGGGTCGAAGTACGCCGTGGACTCGATTGTGGCCGATCCGTCGCCTGCCGAGCTCGAGGCGGACTCTCCGGACACCTCCAACCTTCAGGACCTGCAGCTGCCGAGGCCGGTGCCATCACGGCTCGTCCGGCTAGCGAACGGTCTCGTGCTGGGAGCGAGCACGGCCTATCAAAAGGCGCTCGACCTCGACGCCTATCTGACTTCTCCGAGGTTCCATTACCACCTTCCCAAGAGGACGAAACCAGGCCTGGTCACGCCGTCTCCCGGTTACGGCGGCCTGGTGAGCTTCCTGTTCAAGTCGCGGACTGGTTACTGCCAGCAGTTCGCCACCGCGTTCGCCGCTCTCGCGCGCATCGACGGGCTTCCCACCCGCATCGCCGTCGGGTTCCTCCCCGGGACTTCGGTCGGGCACGACGAGTGGCAGGTCGACGGGACCGATACCCACGCCTGGCCCCAGGTGC
>PLIM01000040.1:0-855 GCA_003139355.1 Acidimicrobiaceae bacterium
CGAGCAGCAGCTTCGCGGCCACCGTCGCTCCGTCGGTGCGGATCGTGCCGGCCACGGCGGTTGCTCGTTGGCGGGTCTCGGGGGCCAGGGCCGTCCTGAGCGCATCCGACAGGGACTCGGTGGTCGGAGCCGGGCCGTCGTGTGCCGCGCCGATGCCCAGGTCGGCCACCCGGCCAGCCCAGTATGGCTGGTCCGCCATCTGGGGTATCACCACCTGCGGCGCGCCGGCCCGGGCGGCTGTCGTCGTCGTCCCCGCGCCGCCGTGGTGTACGACGGCGGCCACCCGGGCAAACAGTGCCTGCTGGTTGACCTCGCCGACACCGAAGCAGTCGTCCCGGTCGTCCGTCAGGGCCAGGTCGGCCCAGCCGCGGGCAACGAGCGCGCGACGGCCCTGCGCCCGGATCGCCTCGATGGCCACCCGGGCGATGTCCGTCGGGGCGCGCATGCTGCCGAAGCCCACGTACACCGGTGGTGTGCCGGCGTCCAGGAACGCCACCAACTCGGCCGGGAGCGGGCGCTTGTCCGGAAGGATCCACGTTCCCGTTTGCACGACCTCGAGATCCGCCGGCTCCTGCCACGGACCCAGGGTTGGGTCCGCCGCCAGCCAGGGGTGGTCGGTGAAGCCGAAGTTGTAGACGTTGTCCACCGGCGGCAGGCCGATCGACGCCCGGCGGGTGTTGAGCGCCTCGCCGAACAGCTCGTTCGCGACCTGGGCGTTCAGGTCCCACAGCACCCGGTTGTCGGTCACCTCCGGTGGGAACGGCCGACCGGGAAACGGCGTCGGAGGGTGATGCGGCGATGGCAGAAAGATCGGACAGTAGGCCGCGTAGACGTGGCGGATGCCGAGCTTCTCGG
>PLIM01000040.1:955-2846 GCA_003139355.1 Acidimicrobiaceae bacterium
GTCCCACCAGCGGTTCGACGTCCCCGCGCCCCCCATACGTTGACAACAACACACGCATTTCTCGACCCCCATCTCCGTAGGCCCGGCCTCGACCGTAGATTGTGCAGCACGGCCCTGGGTCTTGCCGCAAGCTACCGGTGCGCTAGAGCTGAAGTTGGCAGGGAGTGGGTCCTTTGGGTCCTGTCCTTGCCTTTCCCTCTGCCCACGTTTCCGCTGTGGGCGCAGAAGCCCTTGTGAAGCGGTGGTGCGGCGGTGGCACCGTGGGCCCAGGAGGTTCTTTCCCATTGGGCCGCACGCCGTCTTGAGACGCGGGGCGAGTTCGGTCGCGGCTGGACATTCAGGACCGCTCGGGAATGCCGGGACTGGGGCGGTGTCTCCACGTAGCGGCAGCGCAGCTCGGCCCTCGTGCGGACGTCACAGAGTCGGGCGAGGATCCAAAACGTGCTCTCCGACTACAGGCGGGTCACATCTCCGCAGCAGCGTGTGAGCGGAGGTACTCGCGCAGGTAGGGCAGCGCGAAGTCGACGTAGCCGCGACGAACGGGCTCGATGAGCTCGGCGGCAATGAGACGGAGGCGATACTGACTCGCATAATTCACGTCGACGTCGAGGCGTCGCTGGATGTCCGCCATCTTCGAGGGTCCGTCATCCCTCGCCATCGCTAACAGGAAGGACTTGTCGATGTCAGACGCGTCGGCGAGCGCCGGCTCGTGCACAAGCGAGCCGAGCCGTCGGAGCGCGTCCGTGACGCCGAGGCGAGCGTCGTCCATCGAGACCTCGGGCGCCGACGGATGACGGCGCCACACCCTCGCGCCGACGAGCTGGATGAGGAACGGGTAGCCGCGAGTTCCCTCGACCATCTCAGCGAGCACGTCATCGGCGAGCTGACGCCCGTTCGCCTCGACCGGTTCCCGGATCGCGCGGGCCACGTCCTCGCGACCGACCGAACCCAGGTGGTGGCGCTCCGCCCGCCGGAGGAAGGTGAGCACCTCGTCGTTCACGACGTCGCTAACGGCCAAGGCCAAGCCGGCACCCACGAAGGCGAGCTCGCGCTCTTCCCTGAAGGCGTGCTGCACCGTCGTGGCGAGCTCGCGGAGCTCGCCGATCTGGTTCCGATGAATCTCGTCGAGGGTGATGAGGAGCCCGGCACCGTTCTCGGCGAGCAGGTCGGTGAGGAGTGCCGCTTGGTTGCGCAAGCCGGCGTCGGCCAGATGCGCTTCGACGGCACTCCAGGTCGCTCCGCCCGCGCCGAGCGGTCCGGTGATGCCAGTCAGCCGACGTCGCACGGCGCCGGGATCGAAGTCCCTGAGCAGGCCGGGAAGATGCTGCCGGACGATCCGATCGACGAACCCCGGCGAGGCCGTCTCGCTGATGACCACCCACCCTTGCTCACGGGCACGGTCCTCCACGGCGTTCAGCATCACCGTCTTTCCGGAGCCCCTCGCCCCCGTGTAGATCGTCGCTCGCGCCGCAGAGCCTGGGCCGTCTTCGAGCGCCTCGGCGAATTCATCGAGCAGGTCGTCGCGTCCGACCAACAGCGGCGGGCTGACACCGAAGCTCGGCTTGAAGGGGTTGGGCACGAGCCCATCATACCGGCTCCTTTAGAGTCCTTTAGAGTCTTTAGAGATCGTTAGAGATGTGGCACCCAGTCCACCTCGGTCAGGCCGCCGCCAGCCTGGTGCCGTGCGTGATCCGTGCGCGAACGTGTGGACAATCGGGCGCAATCCCGGTCATCGACGGTCACTTGTGGGGCGCCAGAAAGGCCGCCTACGCTGCGCTCATGCCCCCTGACGTGCATGTCGACGACGCCGGCCGGAGGGCTTCCCGCTGAGAACGCGAGTTCGGTTCTCGTTGTCCGCTCCGTCTGAGCAAAGACTCATGCTCACTAGCAC
>PLIM01000186.1 GCA_003139355.1 Acidimicrobiaceae bacterium
AGATCGTCGTCATCGCGCCGCCTGGTTCGGGCACCGCCTACGTCACGGTGTCCGCAGCCGGGGTCTCCAGTCGGACAACAGCCCCGGGCAGGTACACCTTCGTGGCTGCACCGACGATCAGCAACCTCACGCCGACGGTCGGGCCCACCAAGGGCGGCACGAAGGTGACGATCTGGGGAAGTGGCTTTGTCGGGACATTGACGGTGCACTTCGGGACGAGGCCGGCCAAGCTGTTCCGTGTCGTCTCCTCATCTGAGATCGTCGTCATCGCGCCGCCCGGCTCGGGCACCGTCTACGTCACGGTGTCCGCATCCGGGGTCTCCAGTCGGAAGGTCACCGCCGGCAAGTATCACTACTGATCGCTCCTCCGACGACGAGGAGCGATTGCACGAGTGTCATCGCCCTCGGTCTCGCGTTGGCACGGCCCGGTGCGTCCCCAGGTCGACGTACTCGCCGGGCATCTCGCGTAACCCGAGATGCCCGGCGAGGATTGCCGGCCGGATCAGCCCGGCGTTTGCCACCGCGTGGTCGTCGTCGAAGGTCGCCAGATCCGGTCCAAGCCGTGCGGAGATGAGCGCATCAAACAGGTGCCTTCCGCTCGGGGACGGGGGCTGGTCTGTCAACGACCATTTTCCCTTGTCGGAAGGCACTCTTTGCGGATGCTCAGGCGAGGACAAGTCTCGAAGGCCTTATTGTTCGGTGGATCCAGGGCAAGGCTGAGCGCAACTCCCTGAAACAACGTGTGGTCGGTGCTGCCCCCGGGTGGCCTGAGCCAATGCCCCGGCGCCGATTCCGATCACGAATAACACGGCCATGACGAACATGGCGACGAGTTGGCGGACCCTGCCAGTTATGCCGCCCGCAACGAGTACAGGATCGTCCGAGTGACCATGCCGTGCCCGGCAAGCCCGATCTCTACGTCGAGTGGCATTGCACGGCCTGGAACGACGACGAGCAGGTCGAGGATGTCGAAGGGCTGCGAGGCATTCACGTAGGCGACAACGCCGTTGAGCCTGATCGCCGTGTCGAGGCGCGAGGGAGACGGGGTCGGCACCTGAGCGCTGCCAGCATCGACCTGAACGCCGTTGCCTGGGGCATACTCCTGGAACGGGCCGGGCGGGCAGCTGCCCGTATAGGCAGTCCGGTCGGTGTCGAGGTCGACAACCGGCCTGTCCGGCTCGATGACCACGTTCCGGGAGGAGTACCTGACCACCTGTCGCCCGCCGAGGGCAACAAAGCTCCTACAAGACGAGAACATGTCGGTCCGCTGCACCGGCCAGGTCGCCGGCGTGGCGAAGCGAACTCCGTCGAATGCGTGCCAGCGCCATGTCCTAGGAGTCCGCAGAGCACCTTCCGACAAGACCGCCGCCCTCGGTGAAAGCGACAGCGTGTCAAGAACTCGGCGACCGAGCGGCCCGCTCGTCGTGATGATCACTCTGAGATCCTGTGCGAGGTAGCGAATAGTCGTGACCCGTGCGCCGCGACTCAGCACGTACAGGGCGATGCCGTGGATCACGACGCTTGGTCCGGCTGGCAGATGGTAGGTGCCCAGTTCTGGACCAACGGTCACTATCGACTTCGGTGGCGCCGGCCGTTGAGCCGGAGTCTCGAACCCGACAGCACCGCACCATGCCGGACCCTCGGGCGGTTGAACCACGAGCAGCCCCGGTGGGGTCGTTCCGCAGCCTGACCCTCCGTAACTGACCCACCATGTCGGCGGCACCGACACCTGCGCATCGCCGTAGTCGACCGGCACCCATCCATCTGGTGTGGCCGAGAGGTCGACCGCTGGGAGCGGCTCGGTCGAAGCTGGCGCCGTCGTGGTGGTTGTAGGCCCCGTTTCGGAGCTAGTGCACGCGGCGAGGGTCAGCACAACAACCACTATCGCGAGAGCGCGCAGTCTCACTACCGTCATGCTCCCACGAAGCGGGAACTGGACGGGTTCGCGTATCGGACGTGAGCGTTGCTGCATGCACAACGACGTCCGGGATGCAAGAAGACGGCGGGACCGGCGCCCGAACAGACACGTTCAGGTGGTGCTGATCCGGCTCTTCGCGTCGAGGTGGGGAGTGTTGTCTCTCGGGTGCCGGTGCGGTCCGAGGTCACAGGCCCACCTGGCCATCGGCATCCGCTCGTGCAAGACAGCCCGGGCGAACATGTCAAGATGACCACATGACCACCGTCGAAGTCCTTGAATTCCCAGACGCCTCGACGTTCGCGTGAGCGGGCCGCCAGATGGCCTACCGTTCACCTACCATCACGGGACACCTGGTGCCGCCACACCGATCCGAGCCATCGAAAGAGTCGCTCACGAGCGAAGGCTGCGCCTCGTCACGACCTCGCGACCTGGGTACGGGGACTCGAGCCGTCAAGCGGGCCGCAGCGTCGTCGATGTCGTGGCGGACACCAAGGCGGTGCTCGCCGCGATCGGCGCCGAGCGATGCGTGGTCGGTGGATGGTCCGGTGGTGGTCCTCACGCGCTCGCGTGCGCGGCGAGGCTCGACGAGGTCGCGGCAGTGCTGTTGATCGCCAGTGTTGCCCCCTGCGATGCCGACGGTCTCGACTGGATGGCTGGCATGGGCGAGGAGAACCTGACCGAGTTCGGGGCTGGGATCCAGGGTGAGGGGCGGTTGCGACCCTACCTTAGGCAAATGCGGGAACACCTGAACGAAGTCACAGCAGCCGGCATCGTGACGTCACTCGGGTCGGTGCTGCCCGAGGTGGACAGAGCCGTGCTGACCGACGAGTTCGGGGAGGACATGGCTTCCGCCTTCCACGAGGCCATGCGGATCGGCGTAGACGGGTGGCTCGACGATGACCTGGCATTCGTCAAACCCTGGGGCTTCGCTCTAGGTGAGGTTTCGATCCCGACCATGATCTGGCAAGGGAGCGCCGACTTGATGGTGCCGTTCGCCCATGGCCAGTGGCTTTCCTCGCAGCTTCCTCACGCCTCGGTCCATCTCGAGCCGGGCGAGGGTCATCTTTCGATCGGCCTGGGCGCGATCGATCGGATGTTGGACGAGCTGGTCGAAGCTCACTGTTCAAGCTGATCGGCTCGCCTTGGTGTTGGTCCGGCACAGCACCGGGAACAGCGCGGTATCGAGAAGTTCTTGTTGCTCGACGAAAGCGGCAAGCACCTCTCGCGTAGCTTCACCAGCTTCGACAGTTATGCCGACCTGCGAGCTCCTCCACATCGGCGAGGTGACATAGCCAACCGCCAATAGACGCCAGTCGCCTCCATCGCCACGGTCGTGACCGCTGCATCGGAGAGAGAGACCGCGAGCTCACCGAGGCCCTTTCGGGTCGTGGCGACAGTCGGAGGTCCTCCACGGTCCCTGCGTCAGACCAATGGCGCGCTCGCAGCTGCAAGGAGAAACTGGGCGACCATACCCGACGGCCACCACCAGCATTTCATCGGGCGTGGGCGGCCGCCAGGTCATGGGGACTAATGTGAATGTGTCAGCAAACTTGGCACTTCACCAGTCGTCACGGTGGCCGCAGGGAGTTCGGCGGTCACCTGGCTCTTGTTCATCGAAGTGCCGAACCATGAGGAGGCGGGATGCTGAAACCAGCTGCCGTTCGTCTGTTCGCTGCCGCTCTGCTGCTGTTTGCCGTGACCTCGGCGATGTTCGCCGCCGAGCTTCCGTCGGCGGCTGCTTCGCCGGACTCCAACGCCGCGGCCGGATGGTCACATGGGACACTGATCGACGCCTTACAGGGACAGCCGACTTCAATCTCCTGCCCGTCGGCGAAATTGTGCACCGCGGTGGACGTCAATGGGAACGTCCTCACCTACAACGGCAGCTCATGGTCGTCGCCTAGAAGCATCGACCCAAACGGGGACGGCCTGCAGTCCGTCTCGTGCCCGACGGCGAGCTTCTGCGCCACGGTGGACATCAGCGGCGACGTCCTCACCTACAACGGCAGCTCGTGGTCGTCGCCCAAGAGCATCGACCCAAGCGGGGAAGGCCTGCGCTCCGTCTCCTGCCCGTCGGCGAAATTCTGCACCGCGGTGGACGTCAGCGGCAACGCCCTCACCTACAACGGCAGCTCATGGTCGTCACATAAGAGCATCGACCAGGGCAGGACCGGCCTGGAGTCCGTCTCGTGCCCGACGGCGAGCTTCTGCGCCGTGGTGGACGGCAGCGGCCGCATCCTCACCTACGACGGCAGCTCGTGGTCGTCGCCCAAGAGCATCGACGCGAACTGGCTGAGCTCCGTCTCGTGTCCGACGGCGAGCTTCTGCGCCGCGGTGGACGAGAGCGGCTACGCCCTCACCTACGACGGGGGCTCCTGGTCATCACCCAAGAGCATCGACCCCAACGAGGGCAGCCTGGAGTCCGTCTCGTGCCCGACGACGAGCTTCTGCGCTGCAGTGGACGGCTACGGCGATGTCCTCACCTGGAACGGCGGCTCGTGGTCGTCGCCCAAGAACATCGACGCGGGGAACGCCCTGCGGTCCGTCTCCTGCCCGACGAGGAGCTTCTGTGTAGCGGTGGACGGCAGCGGCCACGCCCTCGCCTACAACGGCAGTTCGTGGTCGTCACCCAAGAAGATAGGTCGAGCGGGTCCCCAGCAGGGGGGGTTGCAGTCCGTTTCCTGCGCGTCGGCGAGCTTCTGCGCCGCAGTGGACGACAGCGGCGACGTCCTCACCTACAACGGCAGCTCGTGGTCGTCGCCTAAGAGCATCGGCACGAACGCGTTCGACCTGACCGTCTCTTGCCCGACCGCGAGCTTCTGCGCCGCAGTGGACTACAGCGGCAACGTCCTCACCTACAACGGCAGCTCGTGGTCGTCGCCCAAGAGCATCGACACCAAAGGTCCGCGGTCCATCTCCTGTCCGACGAGGAGCTTCTGTGCAGCGGTGGACGCCAGCGGCAACGTCCTCACCTACAACGGCAGCTCGTGGTCGTCGCCCAAGAGCATCGACGCAGGGAGAGGTCTGTACTCCGTCTCGTGCCCGACGAGCAGCTTCTGTGTAGCGGTGGACGGCAGAGGCAACGTCCTCACCTACGGCGGCAGCTCATGGTCGTCGCCTGAGAGCATCGACCGCAACGAGGGCGGCCTGCAGTCCGTCTCGTGCCCGACGGCGAGCTTCTGCGCCGCGGTGGACTTCCAGGGATATGCGTTCACCTACCCACTACCGGCCACCTCCAAGACTGCCCTCAACCCATCGGCCACCAAGGTGACCTACGGACACGAGCAGGTCTTGCACCTGTCGGTTACCGTCTCGTCTGCTTACTCGGGCTCGCCGCCCACGGGGACGGTGACGGTCAAGCAGTCCACGACCACGTTGTGTGTGATCACGCTCTCCTCAGCCAAAGGATCGTGCACGCTGTCGGCCGAAAAGCTTCCGGCGGGTACCTACGGCCTCGTCGCCACCTATGGGGGGAGCGCGGACTTCAAGGGCTCGACTTCGGCGAAGAAGACCCTCACGGTCGCGAAGGCAACATCCAAGACCGCTCTCAAGCTGTCTGCGACGAAGGTCACCTACGGACACGAGCAGGTCCTGATCCTCTCAGTCACCGTCTCGCCCGAGTTCGCCGGCTCGACTCCGACCGGGACGGTGACGATCAAGGAATCCACGACGACGCTTTGCGCGATCTCGCTCTCGGGAGCAAAGGGCTCGTGCACACTGTCGGCGAAGAAGCTTCCGGTGGGTGCCTACAGCCTCGTCGCCACCTACGGCGGCAGTGCGAACTTCAAGGGCTCGACTTCGGCCAAGGAGACGCTCACTGTCGCCAAGTGATCCTGCTGTCCAACACGAAGAGGGGCGGGCTTCGGCTCGCCCCTCTTTTTCTTCTTGACATCCTCGGAGCGCTGCGACGAGAACATGGGAAGGATCTACACGCGCCTCGAGGTCCAGGCCCGAATCAGGGTCGTGGCGAAGGGCTGGGGCTGGTCGGTGAGGAGACTCCCTTAACGAACAAATCGACAGGTCGTGAAGCGCCCTGCGACCTCTCAAGGGAGGCGATGAGAGCACGGACTTCACGAAGGGTCAAGGGCTCCACCGGATATAGCGAACCGGGGTCAGGACGACTGGATCCCCCAAGATCAAACAAGTCTTTCCGTCGGGTTCGCACGGGCTGATATTACGATCAGGGCGGCCGCGTGGCGGGGATACTCACTCTGCAACGACTGTTTGAGGGCGCCGTTCGAATGGGCGCGGCCCCGATCCCAAGCCGACGACTTGCAACTGGCAGGAGCACCTCCCGGCCCGCGGTGACGGGTCACGATCGACCTGTGAACGACTTGCGGCCACATTCCTGAACTCGATCGACGTGCGGCTCCTGTAGTACCTCGATGATGAGGACGAGCTGAAGCCCGATGCCGTCCAACGCCTTGAGTTCTGCACGACAGCGAGGTCGTCGTGCTCGGGCTCACACGACGCGACGGCACCTGGGTGCTTGCCGGCACGTAGTGGGTCCCCGGGAGCGTCCCAAGGAGGGAACGACACCTGCGGTCGAAAGACCTACCAGCGCGGCCGGTTCACACCCTCAACCCCGGCTCTTCGGTGCGGGCTTACCCCCGAGGACCCGATGCCAACGCTACGCCACGGCCGCATCAGCCGAAAGGGGCTCTGTCCAACAGCGCCCTTAGCCCAACTCGCGGACCGCGGCTTCCAGGTCAGCGGTGTCGGCCCCCCGCTCCCGCAGGTCGTCGACGTTGATGACCACGTTGGCGAGAGCGCCGTCCCGCGCCGCGTTCAACAGGGCCAGCGCGGTGGTCCAGTCGCTCTTCATGAACGGCCGGACCCGGTCGGCCAACTCCCGCAGCTCCCTGGCGCAGGTCCAGGCGAGCCGCGCCGTGTCGAGCGGCACCTCCGCGGCGTACCGGATGGCGGCCGTCCAGGCCTGCTCCGCCTCCGGCCCGGGCTGGCTCTTCGCCGCCCGGCGCGCCACGACGGTGTCGGCGTAGGCCTGCGCGTCCTGTTCGACCAGGCCAAGAAAGCGGCTCCGGGCGGCTGTGAGCCGTTCCCAGGCCGCGGCCGGCACCAGATCGTCGGCGACGTCCAAGTAGGCGGTCACCATCTCGCCGAGGGCGGCGCCCAGGGCGCCGGTGGCGGCAGCCGCGCTCCCGCCACCGGGCGTGGGTGCGCGCGCGGCAAGCCGGGCAGTGAAATCGGAGAAGGACTCCGCCGACGGCTGCGCGCCCCGCACCTTGCGCTCGAGGACGGCGCTGCGGTCGAAGCTGTTGAGCTGCAGGTAGTACTCAGCTGCATCGAACAGAGCGTCCTCGGGCACCAGGCCTACGATCTCGGTCTCCTCCACCCCCACTCCGAAACGGGCCGCCTCCCGTCGCACCGCCTCGACGGCGCGGTGGATCGGGGTCCGTCGGTAGTCGGTCAGGTTGATGGAGACCTGGGCGCGCTGCCGCTCGCGGATGTCGAAGCCCAGCGCCTTGACCTCGGCCAGGCCGCCGTCGCGGCCGCGGACGGCGCTTGCCACCCGCTTGGCCACCGCGACGTCGGGGGTGGTCAGGTAGGCGTTGTACGCGATGAGCACCGGCCGGGCGCCGACGGCCACGACGCCTGCGGTCGGATGCACACGCGGCTCGCCGATGTCTGGGTGCCGGGCGGGGTCGGTCCCGATGGCGTCCCTGATGCCTTCGAACTGCCCGGCACGCACCCTCGCAAGATCCTGGCGCTCCGGCAGCCGAGCGGCCTGGCCGTACAGGTAGACGGGGATTTGCAGCTCCTCCCACACCCGGGTGCCGAGCCCGACGGCGAGATCGATCGCCTGCTCGGTGGTGGCGTCGCCCAGCGGCACGAAGGGGACCACGTCGGTGGCGCCCATCCGTGGATGCTCGCCCTGGTGGTTCGTGAGGTCGATGAGAGTCGTCGCCACCCGCATCATGCGCAGTACCGCATCCACGAGCGCCGGCCCCTCGCCGACGAGCGTGACCACACAGCGGTTGTGGTCGGCGTTCTGTTCGACGTCGACCAGCGCCACCCCTGGTCTATCCTGCGCCTCGGCCACGATGAGGGCGATCTTCGTCTCGTCCCGGCCTTCTGAGAAGTTGGGTACGCACTCGAACCAGTTCACGCGGAACCTCCAGGATGTGCTGCTACTCCGACAGCGGCGAGACTAGTCGGGCGTCTTCGTCGAACCCGAGGAGTCGCTGTTCTTCTTCGATGACCACCTCGGGCCGTCCCGTTTGCCCGGCGCGCCGGCCGAACAGTCAACGAGGCGGTGAAGCAAGAGCGGTCAGACGCTCCTACACGGCATCAGAACCAGTGAAAGTACGGATGGCCGAACCGCCACATGATGACGACGACCCTGCCGACGACGTACGAGGCTGGCACTGTGCCCCAGCGTCGGCTGTCGACAGAGTTTCCGCGGCAATCACCCATGACGAAGTAATGACCAGGGGCGATCTTCGTAGTCGGGATGTTCTCGGCGGACTCCACGCACGATGAGGTCAGGGCCGGTAGCCACGGCTCCTTGAGAGGCTTTCCGTCGATGAGGACCGTAGCGCCGCGCGAGGAGATGGTCTCTTCCGGCAGCCCAATGACCCGTTTGACGAGGTGGGAGTCTGTGGTGGTGGTGTCGCCCGGGGTACGACGGAACACGATGATGTCGCCTCGATGAATCGTGTAGCCGATCTTCACAGCGATGATGCGATCGCCGATCTGCAGCGTCGGCACCATCGAGCCGGTGGGCACGAAAAACGACTGCACTACGAACACCCTCAGCCCTGCCGCGATGAGCATCGCGAACAGGACGATCACCAACCATTCGAGCAGTTGACGCCCCCAAGCCCCCTTTCGCACAGGCACGCTGGTGGTCGGCAGTGGCGCTGGCACTCGAGGCTCGTCCGAATCGGTCACGGTCTGCGCAGCTTAAGTCACGATCCACCGTCCGACCCCGGTGAGGTGACCGTCGTGTCCTGAGCTGCAGAGTTCTGGCGGCATTGCCACTGCCGGAAGGCCCGTTCCGAGGCGCGGGCGTGTTCGTCCCGCCTAGCACCGATGGTCTTCGTGCTGGAGGTCGCCGGGCACGCCACAAGCGATCTCGGTGGCAGCTGGCTCAGGTCCGGAGCGCGCAGAGGCGCCCGAAGCAGGCAGTCCATTGCGCGGCCCACGGCCAGTTCGTCGGCAGTGGAGCTGGCGCCGTCGTGCACGGCGCGTGATGCGACCCGGAAGGCTCAAGAACTGTCGCCGGATCGTCTTGGCTACGAGCAGGCCGCGGATCTCGAGCCCGAGCGTGGCGAGCCAGCGGATGAGGTTGTGGGCGATCGTGGCGCACACCGCCCAGGCGCCATTGGCACCAAAGCGCCCAGAGGGGCAGTGCGAAAGTCCCGATCCTTGTTTCAAGTCTCTGATCGCGAGCTCGACGACCGCATGGCGCCGGTGGTCTGCGCCGAGGTGGCCGACGGGCAGCCGGGCGCCTTTCTAACCCAGCACCCGGCCCGCACGTACGACGGTGGCAACGAGGGCGACTCCGGGACGGTAGGCGAGATGCGCTGCCGTCGGCGCGTTCAACACGACGAGGTCGCCGCGTGAGCCTGGGGTGAGGGCGCCGATCTCCTCGCGCCTCAGAGCTCGTGCACCTCCGGCGGTGGCAGCAAAGAGCGCCTCGTCGGGCGTCATGTGCATTTCCCGTACAGCCAGGGCGATGACGAACGGCATGCTCGTCGTGTAGCTCGTTCCCGGATTGCAATCGGTCGCGAGCGCGACCGTGACACCGGAGTCGAGCAAACGGCGCGCATCCGGGTACGGCGACCGCGTGGAGAACTCGGCCCCGGGAAGGAGGGTCGCCACCGTGTCAGATCCGGCAAGTGCGTCGACGTCGGCCCCATCGAGATGAGTGCAGTGGTCGGCGGAGGCGGCGCCCATCTCGACGGCGAGCTGGACCCCCGGGCCGCAAGACAGCTGGTTTGCGTGCACCCGAAGGCCGAGCCCGTGGTCGAGCCCCGCTTGCAGGATCTCCCTGGCTGCGTCAGGGCCGAAAACTCCCTCTTCACAGAAGACGTCGCACCACCGGGCCTTCGGCGCGCAGGCTTCGAGCATCGGGCCGGTGACGAGCGCGACGTACTCCTGCTCGCTACCGCGGTACTCAGGCGCCACGACGTGCGCGCCGAGAAAAGTGACCTCCTCGGCGATCGTCCCGGCAACCTCGAGGCATCGCGACTCGTCTGCGACCGTCAGGCCATAACCCGACTTGGTCTCGAGCGTCGTCGTGCCCTGAGCCTCGGCCTCTCGCGCCAGCTTGGCGGCCGACTCCATGAGCACACCTTGGGGAGCGGAGCGTGTGGCTGCGACGGTCGCCGATATCCCCCCGGTGTCGTAGCGCGTTCCCGCCATTCTCGCCGTGAACTCCTCGACACGGTCGCCGGCGAAGACGAGGTGCGTGTGCGAGTCCACGAATCCGGGAACCACGCATCGCCCGGCCGCGTCCAGCATTTCGTCGGCCGCCGGCGAGGTTCTGGCTCCTCCGATCCAGGCCACCGTGCCGTCTTCGACGACAAGGTCGACATCACGCAACACGCCGAGGGCTCCCTCCCCGAGCTCGGGCCGATTGGTGACGAGCAACCCGATGCCGCGGACTAGAAGTGACCCGCGAGGCGGCCTCACAGCACTACCGCGCGGTCTCGAAGCCTTGCCGGCGCGTCCTTCATCGCCCGGCCGGGATCCTCGGTCAGCTGATGGCGCCCGCCCGCCACGACCCGGCGGCCGCCGACGACCACGACGGTCACGCCGACTCGCCGGCGCCGGCCCCGGCCCCGGCCATCGGGATCGGTACCCCGTGAGCCTCGGCGTGCCGGCGCGCCTCGGCGTAGCCGGCATCGACATGGCGCAGCACGCCCGTCAGCGGGTCGTTCGACAGGACCCGCTCCAGCTTCGCCGCGGCGAGCACGCTGCCGTCCGCGACGCTCACCTGCCCGGCGTGGATGGACCGGCCGATCCCGACGCCACCACCGTGGTGGATGGACACCCACGAGGCCCCGGACGAGGCGTTGACGAGCGCGTTCAACAGCGGCCAGTCGGCGATGGCATCGGACCCGTCGGCCATCGCCTCGGTCTCGCGGTAGGGCGATGCGACCGAACCGGAGTCGAGGTGGTCCCTGCCGATGACGATCGGTGCGGCGAGCTCGCCCGAGGCGACCATGGCGTTGAACTCGAGTCCCGCCCGGTCGCGCTCGCCGTGACCGAGCCAGCAGATCCGGGCCGGCAGTCCCTGGAAGGCCACGCGCTCGGCCGCCATGCGGATCCAACGCGACATCGACTCGTTCTCGGGGAACATCCGGAGCATCGCGCGGTCCGTCGCCTCGATGTCCCGGGGATCTCCCGAGAGCGCCACCCAGCGATATGGGCCCTTTCCTTCGCAGAACAGCGGCCGGATATAGGCCGGGACGAAACCGGGGAAGTCGAAGGCACGCTCGTAGCCGCCGAGCAGAGCCTCGCCACGTATGGAATTCCCGTAGTCGAAGACCTCTGCGCCGCCGTCGAGGAAGCCGACCATCGCCTCGACATGAGCGACCATCGAGGCACGGGCCCGTTCGGTAAAGCCTCGCGGGTCGCTCTCGCGCTCGTGGGCCCAGTCTGCGAACGAGACGCCGAGCGGGAGGTACGCGAGGGGATCGTGCGCCGATGTCTGGTCGGTCACGATATCGACGTCGAGCCCCATGGAGAGCAGTCTCGGCAAGGCCTCGGCGGCGTTGGCCTCCAGCCCGATCGACAAGGGGCGCCGGGCGGCCTTGGCTTCGGTCGCTCGACGTACCGCGTCCTCCAGGTCGTTCGCCATGACGTCCAGGTATCGGGTCTCGATACGACGTCGGATGCGCGAAACGTCACACTCGACGCACAGAGCGACGCCTCCGTTCATCGTGACCGCGAGCGGCTGAGCCCCGCCCATCCCGCCAAGTCCGGCGGTGAGGGTCAAGGTCCCGAGCAGGGAACCGCCGAATCGCTTGCGGGCGATGGCCGCAAAGGTCTCATAGGTTCCCTGGAGGATGCCTTGGCTCCCGATGTAGATCCACGAGCCCGCGGTCATCTGGCCGTACATCGTGAGTCCCAGGGACTCGAGCCGACGGAACTCCTCCCACGTCGCCCATTGCGGCACGAGGTTCGAGTTCGCGATCAGGACGCGCGGCGCCCACTCGTGGGTCCGCACGACTCCGACCGGCTTGCCGGACTGCACGAGCAGCGTCTCATCGTCGGCGAGCTCCCTGAGCTCACAGACGATCGCTTCGAAGGCCTCCCACGACCTGGCGGCGCGGCCGGTGCCGCCGTAGACGACCAGGCTGTCGGGATGCTCGGCCACCTCCGGGTCGAGGTTGTTCATGAGCATGCGCAGCGCTGCTTCCTGCGGCCAGCCCTTGCACGAGCGTTGCGTGCCTCGAGGTGCCCGCACGACGCGTGGGCCCGCGGTCATGACCGCACCAACAGCCTCAACAGCGCGTCGTGGATGCGCCCGTTGCTCGCCACACCGGAGCCACCGTCGGGCCCCGGCGCGCCACCCAGGTCCGTGAAACGGCCGCCTGCCTCCGAGATGATCACAGGCATCGCAGCCAGATCGTGGGTCGCGGCCTGCACATCGACCATCGCGTCCACTCTCCCGGTTGCCACGAGGGAGTACCCGTAGCCGTCGCCCCACGTGCGAAGTTGAAGGCCGGCTCGTTTCGCCCCGAGCAGTGCCGTCTCGTCCCAGTCGCCAAAGCTGCTCGCGCTGAGGTAGCTCTCCGCCAGCTCAGCGCGCTCGCTCACCTGGGCACGTACGCCGTTGCAGAAACAGCCCAGGCCTCTGGCCGCGTAGACCGACTCGCCGAGAGCGGGCACGTTGATCACCCCGACCGCGATGCCATGTTCGTCCTCGAGGGCGAGCAGGTTCGAATACAAACCGACGCCGTGAGTGAATGCCAGCGTCCCGTCGATCGGGTCCAGTATCCACCGGCGCCCGGTCTCGCTCGGCTTCTCTGGCTCCTCTTCGCCAAGGATCCCATCGCCAGGGTGCCGCAGCTCGAGCTGCTCGCGGATGAGGCGCTCGGCTTGCCGGTCAGCCTTGGTGACCGGCGTGCCATCGGTCTTCCACTCGACGACAAGAGCCGCGGACCGGAAGTACCTGAGCGTGAGCTCGCCCGCCTGGCGGGCCAGTTCAACGGCCTCCTCCAGGAGCTGGGCGAGGGGGTCGCTCGCCACTTGGCTTGGTCTCTCGAATTCGTCCATCGCAGGATCCCTCCTCCAAGGCGACCGTAGGGCTTGGCGCCGCGGCGCCGCAAGAATCGCTCAAGGCCCCATCGCGGGGGCCGATATTCCGAGTATGGACCGGGATCGTAGATCGCGCTTGGGACTTCGCGTCAGAGCGGTGGCCGGCTTCACGTGGCTCCCGTTGATCCTTGCAAGCGTTCCGGTCGCCTCGAGCCTGGCCCCGGCGGCGGCGGTCACACGGACAGCGACGCCCAAAGGGCCGCCTGTGCCCGGCGCGCCGAACTGCCAGATGTTCCCTGCGAACAACGTCTGGAACACCGACATCTCCAAGCTTCCGGTCAACAAGCACAGCGCGACCTGGATGGCTCACATGGGCGCCTCTACGACCAATCTGCATCCCGACTTCGGGCCCAACCAGGGCGGCTACCCGTACGGGATCCCGTGGACGGTCATCAACCCGAGGACGCAGGCCTTCATCCATCTGCGTTTCGAGTATGCGGACGAGAGCAACAAGGGACCTTACCCGTTCGGCGCGAACACGCCCATCGAGGGTGGCCCGAACGCGTCGGGAGACCGGCACGCCCTCATGGTCGATCCGGCGACTTGCGTCCTGTATGAGCTGTGGGACGCGCACTACGTGTCCAGGACCGCTTCGACGGCCGGCTCGGGCGCGATCTGGAGCCTGAATTCGAATGCGCTCCGGCCCCCAGGGTGGACCTCGGCCGACGCGGCGGGCCTGCCGATCCTGCCGGGCCTCCTTCTCTACCAAGAGGTGCGCTCGGGCAAGGTCGACCACGCGATCCGCTTCACGGCCGAGTGCACCGATGACGCCTACATCTGGCCGGCGCGTCACGAGGCTGGGTCCTGCGGCGCCGACTATCCCCCGATGGGAGCACGGTTCCGCTTGAGCACCGGCTTCAGAGCCTCGAAGATCTGCAAGGCCGGGTCACCGTACTGCGCTCAACTGGCCGTGATCATCACCGCCATGCAGCACTACGGCCTGATGCTGGCCGACAACGGCAGCAACTGGTACTTCCAGGGAAGCGCCTTCCCGCAGTGGCCGATCACCCTCGTCGACATGTTGAAGCAGATCCCGGCGAGAGACTTCGTGGCGGTCGACGAGTCGTGTCTCCAGCTCAGCGCAAACTCCGGGCAGGCCTCGACCGCTCACTGCCCGAAGGGTTGACTGCAGTTTCCTCGGCCGGCCGGCTCTGGCGCGGCGGAGCCGGCTCTCGCGCGGCGGACGGGGCGCGGGCGCGGGGGAGCCCGCTCTAGTGCAGGCCGGCGTCCCGCTCCCGGCGCACCGCCGAGAGGCGGTGGAGGATGAAGACGCCGATGACGACGACAGCGACGGCTACCAGGACGTAACCCGCGGCACTGAATCCCTTGGTGATCTTGGTCCACTCTCCCCCGAGCTCGTAGCCGACGAGGGCGATCGCCGTGCACCAGATGGCACTTCCGGCGAACGTGGCCACGCCGAAACGCACGAGGCTCATCTCCGCGAAGCCGGCGGGAATGGATATGAAAGTGCGGACCACCGGCAAGATGCGCCCGAAGAACACCGCCGGCTCGCCCCGTTTGCGGAACCACCGCTCGGCTCTGTCCAGGTCGGAGCCTGTCAGCAGAACGTAGCGACCGAGCTTTGTCACAAGGGGACGGCCGCCGAAGCGACCGATCGACCAGCCCACGAACGAGCCGAGGAGCTCTCCGATGACGGCGATCACGATCACAAGCGCGACATCCAGCCTGCCAGTCGAAGCCAGGTACCCGGCGTAACCCAGCGTCACCTCGGACGGGATCGGCACGCAGGCCGCTTCCGCGAAGGTCAGCAGAACGAGCGCGAGATAGCCCCAGGACGAGAGAAGGTGTTGCACGACCCGATCTTTCTAGCTTGCTACCGGCCCTGTGCGCCATCGCTCTCCCAAGACCAGCCATTAGCCTGGCCCGACAGTGCCGCCGATCAGAGCCACGACCCCCGACGGCGTCACCGTGGCTCTGCACGATCTTGGCGGTGACGGACCGCCCGCTCTCCTCGTCCACGCGACGGGCTTCCACGGCCGGGCACTCGGTCCGCTTGCACGAAGTCTCGGGAGCCGTCTCCACTGCCTGGCACTCGATCTCCGCGGGCACGGCGAGTCTGGAGTGACAGCGGACCTGGATTTCGACTGGGTCGGTTTTGGGACCGATGTCCTGACGGCCGTCGATGCGCTCGGCCTCGAGGGCCCCGTCGGCATCGGCCATTCCTGTGGAGGCGCCGCGCTGTTGCTCGCCGAGGAGGCCCGACCCGGCACCTTCTCGGCCCTCTACTGCTTCGAGCCCGTGGTTCTCCCCTTCGACCGCCCACCGTCGCCGGACCCCTCCGGCCCGCTCGCACGGGGGGCCCGGCAGCGAAGGGAGATCTTCGCGTCGCGCCAGGAGGCCTCTGCCAACTACGCGTCGAAGCCGCCGCTGTGCAACTTGGACCCCGAAGCTCTCGCCGCCTACGTCGAGTTCGGCTTCGAAGACCTGCCCGACGGCACGGTCCGGCTCCGGTGCAGGGGCCAGAACGAGGCACTGATCTACGAGAGCGGCTTCCGCCACCCGGCCTTCTCCCGGCTTGCCGCGGTTGACTGCCCAGTGGTGCTCGCCTGCGGCGGCGAGAGCGACGACTTCGGCCCGGCCACCCTCGAGCTGCTGGTGGAGCACCTTGCGAACGGGCGTGTTGAGGTGCTTCCCGGGCTCGGGCATTTCGGACCTCTCCAGCAGCCTGGCGTCGTGGCTGACTCGGTGATCCGGGCTCTTGACCCACCCCCGGCGTAGCCTGGCCGCAGTGGCTCTCCCGGTGACAGACCTACCTCTTCCGGGCACCCTCTCGCCCTCGAAGATCACGGCCTTTACGAACTGCCCGCTCGCGTTTCGTTTCTCGGTCGTCGAACACCTGCCCGAGCCGCCGTCGCCGGCTGCGTTGAAGGGCACCCTCGTCCACCGGGCGCTCCAGCTGTTGTTCACCGAATACCCGCGCGGCTCGAGGAGCAGGCCTGCAGCGCAGGCGAGCCTGGATGCCGCCTGGCAAGAACAGCAGGGCGGAGAAGAGCTCGAGGGGCTCACACTTGACGAGGCCGAGACGGCTGCCTTCATCTCCGATGCGCGTGTCCTCGTGGACCACTACCTGGAGCTCGAGGACCCGGACAGTGTCAGCGCGATCGGGCTNNCGCCTCGACGAGCTGGACGACGGCAGCCTGGCGGTCGTCGACTACAAGACGGGACGGGCTCCGCGCACCGAGCAGTCGAGATCGCGCCTGAGCGGGGTCCAGATGTACGCCCTGATGTGCGAGTCCGAGCTGGGAAGACGGCCATCGGTCGTTCGCCTTCTCTACCTCCGGGATCGGATCGTCATTTCCGCGGCGCCGACCGATCAGACAATGCGTGGCACCCGCCAGCGAGCGCTCGGCGTGTGGTCCGCCATCGAACGGGCCTGCAGGCAGGACGATTTCCGCCCCAACCCGTCGAGCCTCTGCCGCTTCTGCGCCTTCCAGGCTTACTGCCCGTCCTTCGGAGGCGACCCGGCGCTGGCAGCTTCGGCGTTGGAAGCCGCAGGCGTCGCCTCGGGGAGCTCGCCCGCCTGATGCGTCCGCTCGGCAGGCTCAACTCTGATGCCCGACGAAGTTGGGTCGAGGCCCTCGACACTCGGGTCGACGACCTCTTCGCCCTGTTGCGTGGCAAGCCGATCGCGGACCGTCTCTTCTACACCGCTTCGGCACTCGGCGATTTCGGTTTGCTCTGGCTCGCGCTCGGCCTCGTGCGGATACTTCGCGGCCGCCCTGGCGACACCCGAGCGGGACTGCGGGCAGTCGTCGCGACCGGACTCGAGTCGGTCCTCGTCAATGTCGGAGTGAAGTCGCTGTTCAGGCGGAGACGTCCCAGGCCAATGGCGGCACACCCGCTGCCGTTCCGCCAGCCGATCACCTCAAGCTTTCCGAGTGGCCACGCGACCGCCGCGTTCTGCGCCGCGTCGCTGCTCGCGGAGGGACAGGAGCGGGCGCCCGTTTACTACGCGCTCGCGACAGTGGTGGCGCTCAGCCGCGTCCACACCAAGATCCACCATGCCTCGGACGTCGTTGGCGGAATTGCGATAGGCGTGATGCTCGGCCGTCTAGGCAGACGCATCGCTCCTCTTGACCGGCCGGCCGGCGGCGCCTGGAGAAAGGCTGGGCCGGCCCTGATTCAGGCGGACGGGGGTGGGGCCTAAGGCTCTTCCTCGGCCAACGCCGTGGCGCCGATGGCAGCGACGGCACCGGGAACAGGCGGGACAGCCGCCGGCGAAGACGGGGGTGGAGTCGCGGCTGGAGTCGGGGGCGACGAGCTCGGCCGGCTCGGAGGTGGCACGGCAAACGGAGTGGCGTCATCGACTGCACCGGGGCGCCTCAGGATTTCGAGCAGCTCGATCGGGATGGGGAAGATCAGTGTGGAGTTGTGCTCGGTCGCGACTTCGGCGAGGGTCTGCAAGGACCGCAGCTGCATCGAACCGGGAGACGAAGCGAGCATCGTCGCCGCCTCCGACAGCTCTCTCGACGCCTCGAGCTCGCCGGTCGCGGCAATCACCTTGGCCCGGCGCTCGCGTTCGGCTTCCGCCTGGCGCGACATCGCCCGCACGAGCTCGGCCGGGAGCGAGATGTCGCGGATCTGGACCTCGTGCACCTCGACACCGAAGCCTTGGGTCGACAATGCGATCTGCGCCTTCAGCTCGTTGTTGATGTCCTCTCTGTGCGCGAGGAGATTGTCGAGCTCGTGGCGCCCGATTATCGAGCGTAGGCTCGTCATCGCGATGCGCTGGCTGGCGAGGCGGAAGTTGTCCACTCCGACGATGGCCCTGACAGGGTCGGCGACACGGAAGTAGACGACGGCGTCGACCTGCAAGGTGACGTTGTCGGCCGTGATCGCAGACTGCGGGGGAATGTCGACGACCTCGACCCGGAGATTCACCTTGACGATCCGGTCAACCCCGGGAATGCGGAAGATCAGGCCCGGGCCCTTGGCCTCGGTACGAATCCGCCCGAAGCGGAAGAACACCGCCCGCTGGTACTCCGTCACCACCGTCATGAGCGAGCGAAGTGCGATCGTCACGACGATCGCTAGGACGATCACGCCTGCGACGATCCCGCCTACGAGGTCGCCCGAGGCCAGAATTCCTGATAGCACCATCGCGTCAGTGTGCCACGTTCCTCTTCGCCGTGAGCAGGCGGGGCGCCTCGCGCGGTGACTGTGCAAACGGAGGTGGGCAACGGTTGGCAGCCTTGCTCACTCCGGCTACCGTCGATCCGGTGACGACACTGGTTGAACAACTCGGTTATGGCCCGGACGACCGCGTGCTCGTGCTCAGCTGCGCCGATCTCGGAGTGTTCCACGCCGGGAATGTCGCCATCTACCAGGCGCTGCGCAATGGCACGGCCACGACAGCCACCTTGATGGTGCCGGCACCCTGGGCACGAGAAGCCGCGGCGCAGTACCGGGGAGAAGACATCGGCGTGAGCCTCACGCTCAACGCGGAGCACGATCTGTACCGCTGGGGACCGATCACCCAGGCCCCTTCCTTGCTCGACGGTGATGGCGGCTTCCCGCGGACGGCAGCCGACCTGTGGGACCACGCCGACCTCGACGAGGTGCGCCGGGAGTGCCGGGCCCAGCTCGAGCGTGCCATCTACTGGGGTTTCGACGTGAGCCACCTCGATGCTCACCTCGACGCCGTCCAGCTCAAGCCTGAGTTCTTCGATGTCTTCCTGGACCTCGCCGACGAGTTCCGCTTGCCCCTACGTTTGCCGGACGCCCGGGCCGAGCGCCTCGCCGGCTTCCCGTTTCGAGCGCTTGGCGTCGAGCGCGGCGTCGCCTCCCCAGACCGCGTCATCCTGGCCGGCGGCCAGGCCGGCGTTGCCCTTGGCGCCCTGGGCGCGCTGGGCGGGCGCTTGGCCGGCGTCTCAGGCGCGGCCGGCGTCTCGGGCCCGGCCGGCGTCGCCTCCGATGCCGACGATTCGGACGTGAGGGCGCAATTGGCCGAGCTGCTCGCCAGGCTCGAGCCCGGGGTCACTGAGGTCTGCTTACGGCCGGCACTTGACACCCTCGAGCTCCGTGCGGCGGCGCCCGACTGGCGGGAACGCATCGCCGACCGCGGGCTGCTCGCGGGCGAGGCGGCTCTGGCCGAGGCGGTCGACGCGGCCGGAGTGAAGCTCGTCGGCTACCGGGCCCTTCGCGAGCTCATGCGCACTGGTTGATCACAGGCNNTTGGAGCTGCTTGTACTCCGCAGAATTCGTGATCGGCAGCATCGCCATGAGCTTTGCCATGTTGCCGGTGACTTTCACCCGTCCCTGCATGAACGCGGCGTTGGCGTCGAGCTCGCCCTTCTGGATGCGCATGGCGTCCTCGTAGCTCTCGGTCAGGGTCACCTCGGCGTCGGGCAGCTCGCCGAGCTGTGAGTCGAGGAGCTTCCCGTTCTCGAGCAGCCAGTAGTAGCGGATGTCGCCGTCGGGTCCTCCGGTGATGACGTACTGGAGTTTCGCGGAAGCTCCCGGGCGCTCCGGCTGTCCCTCTGCGAGCTTCTTGCCCTCGTCGAGCCACTCCTGGGTCAGCCACTTGGCCATGTCGTCCCTCCTAAGTGCGCCGGTGGTATCTCCCCCGGCACCGCGTGCCTACATCCTCGCCGCGGGCGGATGCTATCGGCTCGAGGAGGGGCGCACCCCGGCGAACAGATCGTCCTCGGGAGGATCGGTGTCGACGAGGCTGCGCGCCAGGATGTAGTCGTCGTACGGATGGATCGTCCTCAGGATCTCCGGGGGCAGCCCGAACCAGTACTTCGAGGTCGGATCGACCTGCGTCGCGTGCGCGAGCAGAGCCAACCGGCGAACGTCCTCGAAACCTGTCAGGTCGATCGATGTCGTGATCTTGTCGTCGTCGCCCGGGCGCTCCAGCCAGCTCTCGTCGAAGGGCGACTCCAGGCCGAGCTCGAGAAACTTCGCGTGCGTGGCCACCACCCGTGCCCGCGACCAGACCGAGTAGTACATCTTCGAAGGCTGGTACTCCTTGTGTGCCCGCGGGAAGGCACCCGCGTCGCCTGAGGCGTCAAAGGCCGCCACCGAGATCTCGTGCACCCTGATGTGGTCAGGGTGGGGATAGCGCTCCTGGTCGTCGCCATAGGTGATGACCACCTGCGGGCGTACGCGGCGGATCTCGGCCACGAGGCGCTCGATGGTCTCCTCGAGCGGGCGGGCGGCGAATGCACGCGGATCGGAGTTCGCCTTCGAGCCCGGCATGCCCGAGTCGCGGTAGCCGAGCAGGACGACCTCGTCGTAGCCGATGATCTCGGCGGCCCGGTCCAGCTCGCGGCGACGGACCCCGGTGATGTCGGCGCGAACCTCCGGGGTGTCCATGACGGGGTTGAGGATGTCGCCTTCCTCACCACCGGTGCAGGTCACCAGGACGGTGCGGACACCTGCGGCATGGTATTTCGCGATGGTCCCGGCACCCTTGGAGGCCTCGTCGTCGGGATGCGCGTGCACGCTCAGGATGCAGGGCTGATCGTCCATGGCTGGCCACCCTAACGGGGCGGCAAGGCTTGAGGGTTCCAACCCGCTTATGATTGGCCCCAAGACGGCAAGGGAGCACAAATGGGTGTGATGAAGCGCCTGACGAACATCGTCCAGGCCAAGGCAAACAAGGTTCTCGACAAGGCCGAAGATCCTCGCGAGACGCTCGACCTCTCCTACGAGAAGCAGATCGAGCAACTCCAACAAGTCAAGCGGGGACTAGCCGATGTCGCGACAGCTAAGAAGCGCATCGAGCTCCAGGCCGTGCAGCTGCAGCAGGCAGCCGCCAAGCTGCAGAACCAGGCACGCCAGGCACTCGCGCAAAACCGCGAGGACCTGGCCACCGAGGCGCTCACCCGACGATCGGGGATCGCCTCGCAGCTCGAAGGTCTGAAGACCCAGCACGATCAGCTGGCACAGCAGCAGGCGCGGCTCGAGGCGACCACCCAACAGCTCCAGGCGCGCGTCGAGGCCTTCCGTACCCAGAAGGAGACCCTGAAGGCTTCCTACACGGCCGCCCAGGCTCAGACGAGGATCGGCGAGGCCGTATCTGGCATCTCGGAGTCGATGAGCGACACAGGCCTCGCCATGCAGCGGGCCCAGGACAAGATCGCCCAGATGCAGGCGAGAGCAGGCGCAGTCGACGAGCTCCTCGCCTCGGGGACCCTCACGGACCTGTCCGGCTCGTCTGATCCCCTCCAGGCAGAGCTCGACAAGACGGCCTCCTCCGGGCAGGTGGAGCTTCAGCTCGCTCAGCTGAAGGCCGAGCTCAATCCACCGGCGGCCGCGCCGAGCGGTGAACTCGGCGCCGGCAACGCGGGCCCGTCGGCCGCCTCAGATGAGCCGGTCGATGGTGAGGTCGTGCCGGACCAGCCGCCGGCTGCGAGGCCGGCCGTGGGAGCGCCGGCAGCGCCTGCGGACCCGTTCACACTTGACGACGCGGGAAGTGCGTCATGATCGTGCGCATCCTCGGAGAAGGCCAGTTCGAGCTCGAAACCAGCCAGGCCGCTTCGCTTGATGTGCTCGACCAGGAACTTGTGGCGGCNNGTGCGCACGGAGGGAAAGCCTGTCGCGGCAGATCGTTTCGTGCCGTCCGATCTGACGCTGCCACACGAGGGCGCGTCCCTTGCCGAGCTCCGCGAGCTCTTGGCGTCCGAGGACGTCAGGGAGTCCTGAGTCGCTTGTCAACCCGCACGCGCTTTCCCGCAGACCGTGGTCTCACGGCCCGCATGATGTCGACTGTCTTCCTACTGGGGCTCCTGTACGCCGTCTTCGTCACGGTGCTCTTCTTTGTCGGGGTCAAGCTCGTCTTCATCCTCGTCATCGCGTTCGTTCTGCTCTTCGTGCAGTACTTCTACTCGGACCGGATCGCGTTGTACTCGATGAAGGGCAAGATCGTCACCCGCGAGCAGGCCCCCCAGCTTCACGGGGTGGTCGACCGCTTGTGCGCGATGGCCGACATGCCCAAGCCCCAGGTGGCGATCGCCGATGTCGACATGCCGAACGCGTTCGCCACCGGTCGCGACCAGAAGCACGCCGTGGTCTGTGTAACCACGGGCATCCTGCGCCGCTTGGACGAGCCCGAGCTCGAGGCCGTGCTCGCCCATGAGCTGTCGCACGTCGCGCACCGTGACGTCGCTGTGATGACCATCGCCAGCTTTCTCGGGATCTTGGCCGGCCTGCTCACCCGTGTGCTCCTCTACGCAGGGCTGTTCGGCGGCTTCGGCGGAGGAGGAAACAGGGGTCGCGGCGGCGGAGGCGGGGCCGCGGGCGGCCAGCTGGCCATTCTCGAGCTCGGAATGCTTCTCTTCTCCGCGCTGATCTACGCGATCAGCTTCCTCCTCATCCGGACCCTCTCTCGTTATCGGGAGCTGGCGGCGGACCGGTCAGGGGCGATCCTCATCGGCCAGCCGCGCCTGCTCGCTCAGGCGCTGGTCAAAGTGACAGGAGAGATGTCGCGGGTGCCGACGCGCGATCTCCGGGCCGCGGAGCACTTCAACGCCTTCTTCTTCGCTCCCGCGTTCGCCAAGGGCGTCAGCCTCTCGACGCTGTTCTCGACCCACCCCACCCTCGAGCGCCGCCTGCAGCAGCTGACCGAGCTCGAGGCCCAGATGGGGCGCGCTGCGTGAAGCTGTTCGACGTGCTCCTGGGCCGGACCAAGCCTGCCCAGCCCAACCTCGACCATCTCTTCGGGCTCCCGGGCGCTCAGATCACCCTCGAGGCATCGCTCGGCCTGCGCCCCACCGGCCAGGCAGGAGTCTGCTTCAAGCCGGCGACAGGACAGCAGTTCGCGCAGACTGCCACCGAGGTCGAGCAGCTGCTCGACCTCGGTGAGAACACGAAGATCCACGACGAATCCGATTCCTACGGGTACCGCTGGGCCGTGATCACAGACGACGACTTCGGCGATCTCATCAACGAGGTCCACGTCGTCAACACGACGCTGCAGGACCACGGCTGGGGACCACAGCTCCTCTGCTCGGTCTTCGGCTTTGCCCCGATCCCCGGCGGAGCTGCCGATCCCGCCGCCGCGACAGGCGCGCCGACAGTGGCAGGCACCTACCTCGTCTACCTGTACAAGCGGGGCACCTTCTACCCGTTCGTGCCACTCCCGGTCGCGGAGAAACGCGACTCAGACCGCGAGCGCCTGCTGAAGGTGACGCTGGCTCAGGACCTCTCGATGGAGCCCGACCTCGAGCGCTGGTTCCCCCTCTGGGGGCTCCCAGTCCACTGACGGCGCCCCCTGGCCGGGCGGTTGGGCCGCTCTCGCGCCCGGCGGCTCACCGAGGTGACGGCTCACGTGGGCTGAGGCGCTTACAGGTCGATGTCCACGAAGAGCGGCGCGTGATCCGACGGCGGCTTGTCGCTCCCCATCCCTTTTCTTGCCTCTCGATCGACGAGCGCATAGCGGACCCCGCCGGCTAGTGCCCGGGAGACGAGCACGAGGTCGATGCGCATCCCGCGCCCGTTGTGAAAGTCGCCCGCGCGGTAGTCCCACCACGTGTAGAGCCTGTCGGCGTCGGGATACACGGCGCGGAAGGCGTCGACGAGCCCCCACACCTCGAGCTCGCGCAGCGCAGCCCTCTCGGGCTCGCTCACATGTGTCGCACCGAGGAACTGCGAGATGTCCCACACGTCGCGGTCCTCCGGCGCCACGTTGAAGTCGCCGCACACGACCACCGCGTCGTCAGGCGTCGTGGTCGCGGCGAGGTCGTCACGAAGGCGGCGGAGCCACGCAAGCTTGAAGTCGTACTGCTCGCTGCCCACGGCGCGCCCGTTCGGCACGTAGACGCTCGCCACCCGGACTCCCCCGCAGCTCGCCGTGAGGATGCGGCACTGCTCGATCGCTCCGGGAGGCTCCCCCAGAAAGCCGGCCCGCGCCTGGTCGAGCCCTACCCGCGACAGGATGGCAACTCCGTTCCAACGGCCGTTGCCATGATGGGCGGACTCATAGCCGAGTGCAGCGAACGCCGCTGTGGGGAAAGCCTCGTCGGACATCTTCGTCTCCTGCAGGCAGACGACGTCGGGCTCGGCGTAGGAGACCCATTCCTCGAGCTTTGCGAGACGTGCCTTCAGCGAGTTGACGTTCCAGGTCGCGATGCGCATCCCGACAGCGTCGCCCGCCGGCGCCCGTGATGCAACGCGGCTCGAGGCTCTCGTGGCGGACACCGGGGCCGCACGCCGGGGCACGGCGGCACGCGACCTGCCCGGCCTACATCAAGGGATCGACGGGCAGCTGACCGACTGGGCGCCCGAGACGACCGGGAAGTTGGCGCTGTTGATCGTGCCGCACACGACGAAGCCGACGATGTCCCACACGGTGTCGGTCGCCTGCAGCAGGTGCGGAGGGTTCAGGTACGAGAGCCGCGTGTCGTAGGACAGCTGTTGGTTGTAACCGGCCGAGTTGCCTGAGACACCGTTGAACCCCGGGTAGTAGTTGATGTTCGTGCCTTCCTCGTACAGCCCGCCGAGGTAGGCGCCCTGGTTGAAGTTCGGCACGTACGTCGACCCGTTCAAAGTCACGACCGCGCCGTCGATGGTGGCATTGTAGATGTCGCACGACCATGGCACGACGTTGGATATCGTAACCGTAGAGCTCGTCTCGGTCCCGTCGTCGGTGCAAGTCGGGTCATTGCTGCTGCCGTTCATCGGGTGGGCGATCAGCAGGTCCTCGTTCGCCAACAGGCCGATGACGTCGCTGGTGCCGTCGGCGTTGCAGGCGGTCACCGACGAAGGATCGGTGGTCGTCGCGCCGCCTGCCCCGTCGGCGCACTGGTAGGTGAGGTCGCGCGAGACGATGATGTCGGCGGAGGTGGCGAGCGTCACCTCGCCGCGCAGCTCGCCCTCGATTATGGCGTCACCCTCGGTGCACTGGCTCGAGGTGGGGGCAAGGCTGGAGTAGTAGGGGTTGATGCAGGTCGCACCGGCTGGGAGGGCGAGGTTCGCGTCGCCGATCGCGCTCACCGCCGGTGTCGGGTAGCCGGAGTTCGCACCCGAGGACTGCTCCGACTGGACGTAGATGACACCGCTCTGGTTGAGCATGGGGGTGCTGGCAGGAACCGCGATGCCCGTCTGCCAGGGCGACGCGGGAGTGAAGGTGCCGCAGCTGGCCCGCGTTCCCGAGCTGTAGTTCGGCTCCGTGTTCTGGCTGAGGGGGCTCCAGACGTTCATCGTGCCGCCCTGTACGAACTCGATCATCGTCGGGCCGGTGTAGAGGCAGCCGTTCATCTTGGTGCCGTCGACATAGGAGATGAGGCCGGCCGTCGTCGTGGGAAGGTGCTGCGTCTGCCCGAGTTCCGCGCCGGGTACTACGTGTGGGCCCCAATTGGGTGTGCCACCACAGTTGTCGTAGAAATCGTCGACCCAGCCCTGAGGAATGTAGGACGTGACGCCGCTCGGTGAGGTGTACTTCAGCGCCCCTTTCCAGCTGTCCCGGTACGACCAGGGCGAAGCCGGAGCGCCCGACTCCAGGGGCGGCGAGCCGTTGAACTGCGGGTTGCCGCACAACCAGAATTGGTCGTTCGTGTACGCGACGCCGTTGAAGGTGACCGAGCCGTCGTAGATGCCGACGCCGTATTGCGAGCACGGGCGAGCGCTTCTCGGGATCGAGATCTTCGCGCCCTCGTTCGGCCAGCCCGCATTGTCCGGCACGGTGAAGGTGATCGGGGTCGACGAGGTGTCGTAGTAGGGCCCGTAGTACGGATTGGAGGCGCTGGCCATCGTGCTTCCGTCGCCCGCCCAAGGGTTGACGACCGGCGGACTGAGCGAGTCGATGAAAGTGTTCTCGTCATAGGTGTGGTACTTGCACACCGCATCGCTCAGTGCCATCGGCCCGTAGGTCGTGGAGACGCCGAGCTGGTTGGTGTAGGTGTACTCCACCTGCACCTGGTTCATCGGCAGGGTCGTCGGCGAACCCGAAGCGGGCGTGACGGTGACGTTGGGGGGAAGCACACCCGGCTCGTTCGGGTCGGCGAGTTCGTACTCGGAGTAGTACGAGTCGGTGAGGATGCCCGACAGCTTGAAGCTCGTGAGCATCGTCCGGTACGCATAGGCACCCGGTGCGCCGGCCCGACCGGTCACCTCGAGAAGCATCTGGCCTGCGCTACCACCCGACGACACCGTCAGGCGGCTCGGATCGGGCACGTAGTGGAACCATTCGTCGGTGGCACCGATCTGCTTCCACCCGGTCAGCGCTGCGTCGCCGGCCGGAGAGCCGTAGTTGTGCGTGTAGTAGGCGGGCACGTTGTCGAGGTAGTTGCGGTACTCCTGCACGCCCGCTTCAGCCGCCGCCAGGGCCGCCTCGCTCGAGGTGGACATGTTGGTCGCGGCCATCTCGGCTCTGATCTGTGAGGCGAGGACCGGGACGAGGATCGAGACGAGCAGCACGAGGAGGAGCGCGATGACGAGTGCCTGTCCGGACTCGTCCCTGGTGCGCTCGAGACGCCGCGCGACTCCGGTTGTCACCACTCCCCGAAGCCTCCCCAATGGGCCGCCGTTTTTGGTTGGTGCAGGCATCGGCGTCATCTCCTCACTCCGGGCACGCCACGAGCGTCGAGGTGGTCGTGGTCGTGGAGGTCGCGGCTGTCGACGAGCCACGCAGGTAGACAATCGTGTCCAGGGTCGTCGGCTCGTCGGCGGCGTAGCCCTCGGTCGGGATCTGGGGTCCTGCGAGGAACGTGACGTGGATGCCGATGGCCGCGATCTCGTTGAGCGCGCATGCCGGGACGGGGTTCTGAATCGAGAGCGGCGTCAGCGTCGTGCCGACATAGCTGTAGTACGTGAAGACCGGGCTGGTCTGGGAACTGAGGGCGAAATAGGTCGCAACCGTCCGTGGTGTCGTCGATACCGGTGTGCAGCTCGACGCCGGGGTGAACGCGGACGGCACGTCAACCGCCGGGGTGATCTGCGACCACGGTTTCGTCCCGGTCGGCGGACCTGAGGCGGGCACGTCGAAGGTGATGTCGAACTGTGCGTCGGCGTGCACGATGCCGACCGGCTTGAACCAGAGGGCGTCGAGATTCGTGCAGTTCGAGGTGTAGGGGTTCGGGCCGGTCGTGGTGAAGCCTTCGGAGGTTATTGCGTCGAGCTCTGTCGCAGACGGGCCGATCGGAGTGCCGGCCTGGTCATAGACGG
>PLIM01000130.1 GCA_003139355.1 Acidimicrobiaceae bacterium
ACTCGTCGAAATTCGTTCAACGGGGAAGGTACGTCGCGCCTCCGAGCGAGTGGGTGATCCACAACTTCAGGTCATACCTCGCTGGCACTTGCAGCCGGCTGGAAATCACAGTCAACTGGCGAAACCATGAGTGCGTGGCTCGATGCACAGAGACATGGCGAAGTGGTCGGCACGTGACCGCTCCCCCGCTGCTGGAGCTCGAAATTGGTCCGATCGCGGCTGGCGGTGGCTGCGTCGCGAGAGCCGACGACGGCCGTGTCGTCTTCGTGCGCCACTGTCTGCCCGGCGAGCGCGTAGGCGCGGCGATCACCGAGGAGACGAAGTCGTACCTGCGGGCAGACGCGCTAGAGATCATCCACTCCTCCCCCGAGCGCCTGCCGCCTGCGTGCCCCTACGCAGGCCCAGGGCTGTGCGGGGGCTGTGACTGGCAGCATGTCGCGCTTACGGCCCAGCGGAGCCTCAAGGCAGACCTCGTGGCAGAGCAGCTTCGGCGCCTCGCCGGCATCGAGCGGGTCGTCCAGGTCGAGGAGGTCGCCGGTGCTCCTGAGGGGCTCGGCTGGAGGACCCGTGTCCGTTTCGCGGTCGACGACGCTGGTCATGTGGGCCTCCACAAGCATCGCTCGCACGAGCTACAGCTGCTCGACCGCTGTCTCATCGCTTCGGCCGCGGTCGAGGCACTGGGGGTCGAAGGCCGCGAGTGGCCCGAGGTGGAAGATCTCGAGGTGTTCGCGTCGGACGAAAGCGGCGAATGCGTCGTGTCGCTCACCGCCCGCGGGCGGCGGCTCGGGCACCTGCCGGCCCTCGAGGCCGGCCTGGTCGTGAACGGGCGCGTCGCCCGTGGGCCCGAACGATTGGGCTTCGAGGTCCTGAAGCGTCACTACGAGGTGAGCGCGGGGGTCTTTTGGCAGGTGCATCCCGGCGCCGCTCAGGTTCTCGGTCGAGCCGTGCTGGACGGGCTCGCTGCCCAGCCCGGAGATCGCGTGGCCGATCTGTATGCGGGAGCCGGCCTGTTTGCCGGGCTGGTCGGGGATGTCGTGGGCCCGAGCGGATCGGTGCTCGCTGTGGAGCGAGACAGGTGGGCTTGCGCTGACGCTGCGAGGAACACGGCCGAGCAAACCCACGTCGAGGTGCTCAAGGCTGGCGTCACGCCGGCTCTGGTGACCGAGCGACTCGGCAGTGTGGACCTGGTGGTGCTCGACCCGTCTCGCGAGGGCGCTGGCCGCGCGGTCATGGCTTCGCTAGCCGCCCTCGAACCTGATCTCCGCCGGATCGTCTATGTCGCGTGCGACCCGGCGTCGTTCGCGCGCGACCTCCGTGTCCTGCTCGATGCGAGCTGGGCCCTCCATTCGCTGAAGGCGTTCGACCTGTTCCCGATGACCGAGCACGTGGAGCTGGTCGCCGTCATCGAGCCTCCCGAGGCCACAGCCGCGAAGTCCTTGTGACTGCAGGGCTATCTCGCCGTTGCTCTTTCCAGGGATATCTAGCGACGTCTACGCGTTTCTAGCCGTGTTGCGTAGATGGCTGCTGACACGAGAGCGTCAGACCCCCTCCCCCACCCTTACCCGTGGAGGCCGAATCGGCGTGCGGGACCCCGCGAGTGTTGCACCCCGTCTTCCCATGCGACCTCGCTGCCAAATCCGAAACCGGCGAACACCGGGTTGACATGGCGCCTTCGACCGGAACCCCTCGGATGCGCTCAGAGCCTCTGAAACCGGCTCCGGCACCCAGTTGGTGGACCGGACCCTAACGGGTCGCTGAATCACTGGCAGGCGCATGTTCCTGGGCGCCGCGGTCTTCGACCTTCACAAAGAGCGGCCTTGTCGCCATCGTCTTACCCTCATGGGCAGTGTCAAACATGTGCAATCCCGATGAGTGCCCTGGTGCCACGGTGTTGCAGCACGAGACTGCCACTGCAGAACTGCCCTATGGGCGGGACGTGGTCGACGAGGCCCTGCCGTTACGTTGTATCGACGACCTGAAAGCCCTCGGCCAGCCGCCCTTCGGGCAGACCCAGAGACGCCGCAGTCGCCGCCCCCCACGAGCGGATCATCTCCTCGAGGTGGTCGGTGTCAGCCATCTGGCTGCGATGGCAACGCAGGGCGGCGAGCTTGCGTTCGATGGTCGCCGTGATGTCCACGCCGTGCGCCGAGCGCGGTGAGGCCATGAGCCATACCTCTCCGACCACGTGAGGCTCGAGTCCCGCAGCGAGAAGCTCGGGATGGGAGTACGGGTTCCTCGCATCCGGGTACACCGCCTGAAGCGTTGCCTCGCCTGCGGCGAGGTGATCCGGGTGACTCGCGCGGATGCGGTCCCAATTGCGCTCCGGCGACTGGCAGACCACCCTGTCGGGCCGGACGATCCGGATCACGCGGGCGATGTCCCGGCGAAGCTCCTGCGAGACTTCGAGGGAGCCGTCGGGGTAGCCGAGGAAGTGCACGTCAGTGACGCCCACCTCGGCCGCCGCCTTGCGCTGCTCGTCTCGGCGGATGGCTGTGAGGGCGCCGGGCTCGATGGACGGGTCGGTGCTTCCGGCCGAGCCATCGGTGACGATGCAGTACGAGACCGCGATCTTCTCCTCGGTCCAGATCGCGACCGAGCCCGCCACGCCGAAGTCGACGTCGTCGGGATGCGCCGTTACGACCAGCACCTTTGCCGGATCAGGTGAACTGCTCACGCCTCGACGCTTTTCAAGATGACCACGGGGATCACACGCGTCGTCTTCTCCTGGTACTCAGCGAAGCCCGGGTAGCGCTCGGACTGGATCGCGTAGAGACGATCCCGCTCCTCTCGGCTTGCAACCTCGGCGTCAACCTCGAAAGTCTCGGTCCCGACCTCAACACTCGCCCGTGGATGAGCGACAAGGTTGTGGTACCAGTCCGGGCTGGTCGGAGCACCAGCCTTGGACGCGAACACGACGAATCTGCCACCGTCGGCGAGATACATCATCGGTGTCGTGCGCGCCTGACCGGTCCTTGCGCCTGTGCTGGTGAGGAGCAGGATCGGTGCTCCCGCGAACTGGCCGCCCACCTTGCCGCCGGCGGAGCGGAACTCTTCGATGGTTTTCTGGTTCCAGTCGTTGAAGTCCGTCATCATTCCTCCGAGGCCACGAGGGGGTTCAAGGTCTTCGCCACGGTAGCGGGCAATGGCATGGCCTCCGGCTCTCTTCGGTCCCCGACCAGCTCCAGGAGCTGGATCAGTCGAGTGCGAGCCGGTCGATCAGAAGCGACCGAGCACAACGCGCCGCCGGCCCGTGCTCGGTCCGGAGCCTGCTCCCGAGATCGCTATCCCCTGCGACTCACCGGAGGTGTGCGATTCGAGACCAGCCCACTCCCCCATCGGCAGGCGGCTCAGGTGGATCGTGAGGTCTCGGTTGATGAACATCCAGTGCCCGAAGTCGAGGAGACATGGTGTGATTGGCTAGCGCGCGCTCGCGATCGCGAGCAGATACCGACACACAGCTGCTACACTTCGGAGGTCCGGTCGGTTGACCGGTTTCCGGCTGTCGCCGGTGAGGCCTCGAGACGATAGTTCTGGTTGGCCTTGTTTCTTGAGCTGACTGGAGTCTCTTTGTCCTCCACCTTTGCCGATCTCGGTGTGCCTGCTGACGTCATCGCGCTGCTTGAACGCGATGGCATCACAGCCCCGTTCCCGATCCAGGAAGCGACTCTTCCCGACGCGCTCGCCGGCCGCGACGTATCTGGTCGGGCACCGACGGGCTCTGGCAAGACCCTCGCCTTCGCGATCGCCATCGTGGAGGCGCTCACCGGCGCCTCTGGTTCCAAGGCCCGCCGCCCTCGAGGTCTCGTGCTCGTGCCAACCCGGGAACTCGCCGCCCAGGTCTGCGCCGTCCTCGGCCCTCTTGCCAAGGCCCGAGGCCTCACGGTCGTCGCCGTCTATGGCGGTGCGGGCTATGGCCCCCAGCTTCGTGCCTTGCGCGAGGCGGTCGACATCCTGGTGGCCTGTCCCGGCCGACTCGAGGACCTCATCGACAGGCGCGACGTGAACCTCGGGGACGTGAGCATCGCCGTTGTCGACGAGGCGGATCGGATGGCGGACATGGGGTTCCTGCCGGCCGTGCGACGGATCCTCGACCAGGCCGCGGTCGACCGCCAAGTCCTCTTGTTCTCTGCGACGCTTGACGGTGAGGTCGACGTCCTGGTCCGCCGGTACCAGAAGAACCCTGTACGTCACGAGGTCGAGCTGGCAGAGGCCTCCTCCGGTGAAGTGCGCCACATGTTCTGGAGAGTCGACCGTGCAGACCGTGTGCAGCTCGCGGTGAAGGTGGTGGCCGGCCACGAGACCTCGATCATCTTCTGCCGAACCCGGCACGGCGCCGACCGACTCTCACGCCAACTCGTCAACGCCGGTGTGCATGCGGTCGCGTTGCACGGGAGTCGCACCCAAGTCCAACGCGACCGAGCCTTGCAGGCCTTCCACTCGGGAGCGGCCCGCGTGCTCGTCGCCACGGATGTCGCGGCGCGCGGGATCCACGTCGAGAAAGTTGCCTGCATACTTCACTTCGACCCGCCGAGTGACCACAAGGACTACGTGCATCGCTCAGGTCGCACGGGCCGGGCAGGCGCAGACGGCACGGTCATCTCACTCGTCACACCTGACCAAGCAAGTTCGGCCCGCATCATGCAGCGCGTGCTCGGGTTTCGACAGAGCCTCGACCAACCAGTCGACCTGCCGTCGGTCCCACAGCGCACGACGCACATGTCGCCCCACCCCGTCCTGGTTCGCCCGAAGCCTTCGCCGCACGCGCCGGTCGTGCCAAAGCGGTCAGAGCATGGCAAGCGACCTGGGCGCGATGCTCGTCCGGTTCGTGCCGGGCACCTCGACGCCTCGAAGGCAGGCATGCGCAGTCCTCGATCGCTTCGTCCGGCAACCGGGACGCTGAAATGGTACGACCCCACCAGAGGGTTCGGCTTCATTGTCCCGGACGCCGGCGGTCGTGACGTGTTCGTGCACCGTTCCGCGCTGAACGGGGCTGATCAAGTGCCCGCCGAGGGTGCCCGCGTCGAATTCCTCTTTCGCCCAGGGCCGAAGGGCCTCGAGGCCGTGGAGTTGCGCGCCAGCTGAGCGGGCTCTCAGCAGACGACTTCAGGTAGTCCACCGTTGGGATCCGAGAGGCCAGCGCCCTGCTCTGACGTGCTCAGCTCGTGCCTGCTTCCGGCGCCGGCTTGGCGCCGAGCACGAGAGAGATTGTCATGAGCGTTCGACGTCGGTACAGCTCGACCGTCACTCGTTCGCCGGGATGGGCCGTGCGTACGGCCACGGTGAGAGACACGTCGGTCGTTATTGCGTGGCCAGCGAAGCTGATGATGACGTCGCCAACGCCGATTCCGGCCAGCGTGGCTGGGGCGCCTGGGAAGACGCCCACGACCAGTGCGCCACTTGTCGCGGTGAGCCCCCAGCTTGCGCGCTCAGCTGGCGTGACCGAAACCACTTCCACACCCAAGAAGGCCTTGGGCGCCCCGGTCTCACCCCCTTTCGTCAGTCCGGAGAGGAGCGACTTGATGGTACCGATCGGGATCGCGAATCCGACGTTTTGCGTGGGCGCGTTTCCCGCCGTACTCGTAGCAGCCGCTGTGTTCATGCCGATGACTTGACCAGCGCTGTTGACCAGCGGACCGCCCGAGTTCCCCGAGTTGATTGCCGCCTGGGTCTGCAAGAGCCCGTTCAGCGACTCGGTTCCGGCACAATCGTCCCCACCGGCTTTGATGGACCTCCCTTCAGCAGAGATGATGCCCTCGGTGACCGAGGGCGTGCTCTGCGAAAGAGCGAGCGCGTTCCCGATCGCGAGAACATCGTCTCCGACCCGGATCGGCGAGGAATCACCCAACGAGACCGCTCGAAGGGTCGTCGGCCCGTGCACCTGAAGCAGTGCGACGTCGTAGGTGGGGTCCGTGCCGACAAGGGTTGCCGGGTAAGCCGTCTTCTGGCCGTAGAGCGTGACTCTGATTTGAGTTGCGTTCGCTATGACGTGATCGTTGGTCAGGATCGCGCCGCTACGCGTGAGGATCATCCCGGTTCCCTTTTCGAACTGGGTCGCCCCGCTGAGAGATCCCGATGTGCAGCTAGGTCCGAACGCTTGGATTGCCACCACAGAAGGCAGGACCCGTGCGAGAACTGCCTGGACGTTGTTCATGCGCCTGAACACGCTCGTGTTCGGCGAGAACTTGATGGTCGTGGTGTCGTGGGCGTGGATCGACGCGGCGACTCCTGCACCCACGCCAATGCCAGCCGCGGCACCGACCAATGCGGCGATGAGCACGACTCCAATCCAGCCCCGGCGCGTGTTGCCGGATTGGGGTCCTTCGGTCGAAACGCCAGCTGAAGGCCAAGTAGCAGAAGGGAATACCGGCTCCGCAGCGGGATTCGGTCGAGGTAGTGGACGAGGGGTCCCGGTGGCCCTGAGGTCATCTGGGGGTTGCCCTTCACCGGCGTCGCGTTCCACGGTTGAGGTTGTAGCGCGTCGGGAGGCAGGGCGTGGCGCGTGACCGTTCGCGCGCCTCTCAGCGACCGCCACTTCGCAAACCCGGCTCCAGCCTGTAGTTTGACCGGAGCATGCCTAACCGTCTCGATATCGAACTGACCAGCGTGCGGGGTGACGGCAGCTACACCTGGCGCGCCGCTGGGGCACGGCAGCCGAAGGGCGTCATCGATTCCAAGATCCTCGCCGACAACGCCAAGGTTGGAGATGTCCTGCGCGTCGAGGCCGAGGTCGAGATCGATGGGATCACGATCCTGGCTGTTTTGCCGCCGAAAGAGAAGGCGACGCCTTCGGGACGGATCGAGTTGCTCGCCTCGTCCAAGTCGGTTCCAGCGGTGACGACTGTCCTTCTCTCCGAGGGGGGTCGCGGCGGCGATCGCCGCGATCTCCTCGACAGTCCGCGCCGCGGCGGTCGAACTGGCTCGCGGGATCGTCCGGCACGTGGCGGAGAGCGCCCAGATGCTCGTCGACCGCAACCGGCTGCCGGCGCTCTGGAAGCGGCCGGCGAGCGGCGTCCTCGGACGGTGGGCACCGGCGCTCGTCATCCAGGAACGCTTGGCGGAGACCAAAGCCGCACCGACACTCGGCAACTCGCAGCCTCGCGCTCCGCCCAACCACAAGCCGCACCCCGCCGAACCATCCCGCGCTTCGAACCGGGAACAGAGCATCGCGATCTCTTGATTGCAAGTCTGGCGCCTGAGCAACGACCCATCGCGGAACGTCTCGCTGCCGGAGGCATACCGGCAGTTCGCCGAGCGATTGCCGTAGAGCGGGAACGGGCTCGCGCTGAAGGCAGGCCCGAGGCCACCGGTGAGGCGATCCTCGCCCTAGCAGAGCAACTCGCCCCATCAGTCAAGCAAGCGACCTGGCTCGACCGGGCAGAGGCGGCAGTCGCGCAACTTGATCAGATCTCCCTTCGAGACCTGCGAACGACGGTCGCGGCGGCAGCGCCGCGTGACGAGACAACGAGAGAGCTGGACCGCACGCTTCGAGAGGAACTCGACCGCCGGGTGAAGAAGCTCCGTTCCAACTGGGAAGAGCAGATTACCCATGCCCTCGAAGAGGGCCGCGTTCTTCAGGCGTTGCGCTTTTCGGCCCAGCCCCCGGAGCCGACTGCACGGTTCCCGGCGGCCCTTGTGGAGAGCCTCGCGAACAGTGCAGGCGCGGCAATGAGCGCGAGCACGCCCGTTGAACGCTGGCTGGCCATTCTCGATGCTGCTGTCACCTCCCCGATCCGGCGACAGATCCATCCCGCAGGCCTGCCTGAGGATGCCTCCGGGGAGGTAGTGCGCAAGGCCCGAGTCGCGGCGGGCAGCCTCCCGGCGCTCGCACCGATGTTGGGCCTGTCCATGCCGCCACCACCCAAGCCGCTTCGACCGACTCGACCCCCTCGTCCAGCGCGTCCGCCCCGCTCGACGGCGCGTGCCCCGCAACCAGCCGTTCTGGCCGGAGCGACGATGAGCGTCGAGGCTCCCGCTGATGCCCTGCCGGTCGAGGCTCCCGCTGACGAGATGGCGGAGGCCCCCGCTGACGCCCTCCCGGTCGAGGCCCCCGCTGACGAGGTGGCGGAGACTCCCGCTGACGCCCTGCCGGTCGAGGCCCCCGCTGACGTGGTGGCGGAGGCTCCCGCTGACGTGATGCCGGTCGAGGCTCTCGCTGACGCCCTGCCGGTCGAGGCTCCCGCTGACGTGGTGGCGGAGGCTCCCGCTGACGTGATGGCGGTCGAGGCTCCCGCTGACGTTCCCTCGCCTTCAGCCGACTTGCAAGGCTGACGGGCGGTGCTGGCCGCTGCCCCGGTTCATCTGCCTCGTGGGCCCGCTATTGCTTGTCACCTATTCAGGCGTTGGTGCATGACGAGAAGGCGCGCGACAAAGCCCGAGCGCTCGAGGAAATTCTTCGATGCCCTCATCCCAGGGAGCACTTCCACGTCGATACCGGTGGCGCCGCGCCGAGCGGCCCAGTCGACGGCTGCCTTGAGAAGCTTCTCTTTGATCCCCACTTCGCGCGCGGCCGGATCGACGTAGACGACCTCGACGGTCGCGAGGAACGACGAGTCCGGCATCTCATCGAGTCGAGCAACAGCGAGGCCAACCGGCACATCGTCGAACGTCCCGAGCAGGACCAGCCACTGGTCATCGTGGACGATGGCTGCGAAGTGCGGTTCGAGAGGCTCGCCGAAGGCCTCCTTCAACAGGTACATGCTGCCACCTCGCTCGCAGGTGAGGGTTTCCCGGGACGCTCGGTAGAGCTCCACGAGCGTCCCCACATCGCGTTCGGTGCCAATGCGGGCCCCCGCATGCATGCTGTCGTTGTCCTCTTCGTGCATCGCCGGCTCAGGTCGTGGCGCCGTCGCGTTCGGAACTCAGCTGTGCGATCCGGTGCAATACGGTGCGGCGTTGACGACCAGCCGATTCGTGCTTTCGCACGGTCTCGAGCTCAGCCGCCGTGAGTGAGGCCAGCCTCTCAACGACCTGTGATGCGGCGAGGGTGTCGTAAGCCGGAATCGGAAGTTCCGGACCAATGGTGCTTGCCGCGAAGCCCGACGATTCGGGGGGCCCTTTCTTCCCAGCGGCCGTGGGGCGTGATGATTTCGATAGCGAGCGCCCGCTCACAGACGCGGCCGGTCGCCGCACAGCGCGGGCTCCAGGAGCCGCCGCTCCAGCTGGACGCGAGTCGCCATGTTCCTGCGCGCGCTCTTGGACCTCCTCAGCGTCGTGGTCCGAAATCCCAGGAGAGCCCGACGCCGTCGCTGGCGTCGTTGTCGACGCGGCGCCGTTGGGCGTGAAGAAACCGGACCGCGAGCCTTCCTTTGACTGATGGGCTTGCTCGCGCGACGGACCGGACGAGGGTGCTCTCAAGCGCCGGCAAGCTTCCTCCGCGGCGAACCTGCCGACCAGCCGAGCGACGGCAATACGCTCGCGGCCGCGTTCTGCGAGCCGGGGCACTTCCTCGACGAAAACGACCGCCGCACCCAGCGGCGCGTAGAGGAGGCAGTCGAGCAGCGTCTCGTAGACGGGGCGTTCTTCAGCCACGACTCGACGCTACCGCAGGCCTAGGAGTTTGCTGAAGTAG
>PLIM01000167.1 GCA_003139355.1 Acidimicrobiaceae bacterium
CCGCGGGAGCCGCCTTGGCCGGTTTGGCCACCGTTGGCACCGCGGGAGCCGCCTTGGCCGGCTTGGCCACCGTTGGCACCGCGGGAGCCGCCTTGGCCACCACTGCTCTTGGAGACTTGGCTCCGCCCGGCTTGGAGGGCTTCTGGACGGGAGCGGGCGCCGCCTTTGCGGACGCCTTTGACCCGACCGCGGGAGCCGTCTTCTTCGACGACTCACTTGCCGTCTTGGGGGCCGCAGCCTTCGAGGCGTTCGCCTTCACGACGGATCCCTTCTTCGCATCGGCCGCCACCATGGTTCTCGACACCATCGGTCCCTCCTGTCGCGGCGAGGGTGACCGACGATAGCCGTACTGGTTGCCACCCGCCAAGAGCACCTTGCGAGTCTCACGGTCTCGATCGACCCGGCCGCTCCGTGTGGTCGTGTGGTCCGGGCTGGCTAGTTGCCGAGCGGAGCTCCTGCGCGATCGCGTCGCGCGCCCTGCCAGGTTCGATGCCGGCAATGCGAACTCGCTTGAGCCGGCTTCGCTCCCCCGAGACGAGCTCGACTTGGGACTTGCGAACGCCGAGCAGATCGGCAACAAGCTCGAGACACTGGGAATTGGCGCGGCCGCCGATGGGCGGAGCGGCGACTCGAACGGCGAGCGCGTCGCCGTGACGTCCCGTGACCGATGAGCGGCCGGCGCCAGGTTGGACGCGGACCCGCAACACGATGCCAACAGGTCCACCTTCGGGCGACTCGATGTCGAACAAGTCATCTGCCATGTCCGCCTACTGTATGGCCATGGCCGAGGCATCGGGCGCGAGCCCTTACCCGCAGGTCCCCGCGCAGCCGCGCTATCCCTCCCTCGAGGAGCAGATCCTCGCCTTTTGGCAGGAGGACCGCACTTTTCAGGCCTCGGTTGCCCTGCATGGACCCGAGACCGAGTACGTCTTCTACGACGGGCCCCCCTTCGCGAACGGCCTGCCCCACTACGGCCACCTCCTGACCGGCTTCGTGAAGGATGCCGTACCACGCTTCCAGACGATGCGCGGCCATCGCGTCGAGCGTCGCTTCGGCTGGGACTGCCACGGTCTCCCGGCCGAGATGGCCGCCGAGCAGGAGCTCGAGCTGTCCGGCCGCCAGGCGGTGATCGCCTTCGGCATCGACAACTTCAACGCCTACTGCCGCCAGCTGGTACAGCGGACCACCGACGCCTGGGAGCGGTACGTGACCCGCCAGGCACGCTGGGTGGACTTCGAGGACACCTACAAGACGATGGACCTCTCCTTCATGGAGAGCGTGCTGTGGGCCTTCAAGCGACTGTACGAAAAGGGCCTCACCTACGAGGGCTTCCGCGTCCTTCCCTACTGCTGGGAGTGCGAGACGCCGCTGTCGAACTTCGAGACCCGCCAGGACGACTCCTATCGGGACCGCACCGACCCGGCGGTCACGGTGCGCTTCGACCTGGAACCGGTCGACGACGGGCCTGATCTGTTGCGGGGACCGCTCGGGATGCTCGCGTGGACGACGACTCCGTGGACCTTGCCGTCGAACCTGGCGCTCGCTGTCGGACCGGACCTCCGCTACGCGGTGCTGCAATGGGGCGACCGGCGCGTCATCATCGGTGACAGGTGCCTTCAAGCCTACGAGGACGCCCTCGGCGGGGCCGAGGTCCTCGGCACGGTGACGGGCGCGGACCTCGTCGGGCGCCGTTTCCGCCCGCTGCTCCCCTACTTCGCCGGCACGCCCGGCGCCTTCGTGGTGCTCGGCGAAGACTTCGTCGCGATGGACGAGGGCACCGGGATCGTCCAGATGGCGCCCGGGTTCGGTGAGGATGACCAGCACGCTTGTGAAGCGGTCGGGATCCCCGTGATCTGCCCCGTAGACGATCGGGGGCGGTTCACTGCCGAGGTAGGCGATCTCGCCGGAGTGCACGTCTTCGAGGCCAACGCCATGATCATCGAGCGGCTCGGTGCCGCGGGGGCTCTCTTGAAGGCCGAGGACTACACCCACAGCTACCCGCACTGCTGGCGGACCGACACGCCCCTGATCTATCGGGCCATGAGCTCGTGGTTCGTGCGCGTGACAGCCATCAAGGACCGCATGATCGAGCTCAACCAGCAGATCGCCTGGACTCCCGAGCACGTGCGCGACGGCGCCTTCGGCAAGTGGCTGGAGGGGGCGCGGGACTGGTCGATCAGCCGGAACCGTTTCTGGGGAACGCCGATCCCGGTGTGGAAGAGCGACGATCCGCGTTATCCCCGCGTCGACGTCTACGGCAGCCTCGACGAGCTCGCAGCGGACTTCGGCGTGAGGCCGGACGACCTGCACCGCCCGTTCATCGACGAGCTGACCCGGCCGAACCCAGACGACCCCACAGGTGCCTCGACGATGCGCCGGATCCCCGACGTCCTCGACTGCTGGTTCGATTCGGGGTCCATGCCCTTCGCACAGCTGCATTACCCCTTCGAGCACACCAAGAGGTTCGAGGAGCACTTTCCCGCCGACTTCATCGTCGAGTACGTGGGCCAGACCCGTGGCTGGTTCTACACCTTGCACGTGCTGGCGACGGCGTTGTTCGACCGGCCGCCCTTCAAGGCATGCATCGCGCATGGCATCGTGCTCGGCGACGACGGCCGGAAGCTCTCCAAACGGCTGCGCAACTTCCCCGATCCCGAGGAGGTGTTCGCCTCCTACGGGGCCGACGCGATGCGGTGGTACCTGCTCAGCTCGCCCGTGCTGCGCGGTCACGACGTCGTCATCGAGGAGAAAGGACTGGCCGAGCCCCTCCGGCTGGTCTGCAACCCGATCTGGAACACGTGGTACTTCCTGTCCATGTACGCCAACGCCGACGGCCTCGCCGGACGCGTCCGCACCGACCAGAGCGGTGTGCTCGACCGCTACATCCTCGCCAAGACGCGCCGACTGGTCGAGGACGTCACCGCCGCCATGGACAGCTACGACCTCGCGGGCGCCTGCGGCCACATCTCGTTGTTCCTCGACGCCTTGACCAACTGGTACGTGCGACGCAGCCGGGACCGTTTCTGGCGCCCCGTAGACGCTGCGGCCGCACCCCTGGCCCCGGAGGTTCGCGGAGCCCGGCCCGACGACAAGCAGGACGCCTACGACACGCTGCACACGGTTCTCGAGGTGCTCTGCCGAGTCGTGGCACCTTTCCTCCCATTTCTCGGCGAGGCCGTCTATCGCGGGCTGACCGCGGAACGCAGCGTGCACCTCAGCTCTTGGCCGGGCGCCGATGAGCTGCCTTCCGACCCCGACCTCGTCGAGGCCATGGACCTTGCCCGAGAGGTGTGCTCGGCCGGCCACTCGATCCGCAAGGCGGCCGGGCGCCGGGCGCGCCTGCCTCTGTCGTCATTGACAGTGGCGGCGCCCGGTGCCAGTCGCCTGTTGGCCTACGCAGACCTGATCGCCGACGAGGTGAACGTGCAGCAGGTCAAGCTCGTCGAGACGGTCGGCGACCTGGCGAAGACCGTTCTCAACGTCATCCCCGCCGCGCTCGGTCCCAGGCTCGGGGAACGCACACAGCACGTCATCGCCGCAACACGCAGGGGCGAATGGACGCGACTCGCCGACGGCACGGTAGAGGTCGACGGCGTACGTCTCGAGCCCGGCGAATTCGAGCTGCGCCTGCGGCCCTCCGACCCGGGTTCCAGCCGGACGCTGCCCGGCGAGGTCGGGATCGTCGCCCTCGACCTCGAGACCACCCCCGAGCTGGAGGCCGAGGGCCTGGCCCGGGACGTCATCCGTTTCGTGCAGCGCGCTCGGCGCGACGCAGGACTGAAGGTCACCGACCGGATCCGACTGTGGATCGGGCTGCCGACCTCTTCAGCCGCAGTTGCCGAGCAGTGGAAGGCTCACATCGCGTCCCAGGTGCTCGCGATCGGAATCGAGATCGCGGCTTTGGCCGACGGCGAGGCACAGACCGCCACGACCGACGACATCTTCACGGCCGCGGGCGAGCTGTCGAATGGCGACGTCATCGTCGTCCGCATCCAGCATCTCGGCTGAGCACGACTGGAGCCAGGCGGCCACGCGGGCCTGCTCGATCGAACCCGAGGCCCCGCGAAGGCTCCAGCCGGGCGGACAGGGACAGCCGACCGAGAGCTCAGGCGATCCAGTCGGATCCAATGCCCCCGAGGTAGTGCGAGCCTGTGTCAGCTGTCGCTCCGCCAAAGTTGTCATCGCTCCGGCCCGAGACCACCATGTGCTCGGCTTGGCGCGCCTGCGCGTTCGGCCCTGAGTCTTCGAGCGGCGGAACTGCAGCGAGGTTCGCCCGCCCGCCTTCGTCCTCCGCGGCGCTGTCGTAGTCGTCCGGACTTGCGTCGGCAGGCGGGATCGACGGTGCCGCTGCCGCGGCGTCCTCGTTGATCTGAGCCTCGATGTCGTCCGGGACGCCCGCTTGCGAAGAGGCCGGCGCCAGACCAAGCTCCGAGATCTCCATCGGAGGCGACAGAGTCTGCTCGACGACGGAAAGCGCCGCGCGAAGCGACCCTGCCAACCTCTCACGCTCCGTATCGAGCAGATTCGACAGTTTCCTGAGCTCGTCGCCGACCTGGTCCCGCTGGCCCTCGAGCCTGGCAATGTCGTCTTTGTGGCTGCGCTCGGCCTCGGAGGTGAGGCGCTGCGCGTTCTCCCGCGCGTCGGTCAGTAGCTTCCCGGACTCGCTCCGGGCAGTGTCCATGATCTCTGCAGCCTGCTCCTCGGCCTCACGAACGGCGAGATCTGCGGTTCGCTGCGCGAGCACGAGAGTCCGCCGGATGCTGTCGTCGTTCTCGTCGGCCGCCCTCTCGGAGATCGATCGTTCTGCGCGTTCGGCCCGGTAGGCGAGCTGGCGCATCTTCTCTTGCATCTCGTCGACCGCGACGGCGATCTTCTCGAGGAACTCGTCGACTTCATCGGTGTCATACCCGCGGAGACGACTTTGAAACTCGACCTCTCGCAGGACTTTGGCGGACAGATCCATGCTCGGATGGTATCGGCCGCCCCCTGCAAGATGGTGGATGCTGCTCGTCTTGCGAGCTATAGCAGCCGACTGACGATCAGGATGAGAATCCACACGATGATCGGTGAGAGATCCACCGTGGTGCCGCCCACCCGCATCGGCGGCACGACACGGCGCACCGGCCGCAGGACCGGCTCGGTGATCGCTTCGAAGAACCGGGTGATCGGCACCAGTGCCGATCCCGGCGAAGGCGGGACATAGGAGAGAACCACGCGTACCAGGATCACGAACAGGAGGAGGTTGAGGATATCGACGACGAAGGTCAAGGCTCAGCGCCCCTGTCGATCTGGCCCACGGTCTCGGGTGAGTGCCGTTAGGTTCAGGACCGGAACAGTCCGTTCTCCTGAAGGCGCTGGCGCTCTTCGGGGGAGACCTCGACGTTTGACGGTGTGAGCAGGAACACCGATTCGGCGACCTTCTCCATCGAGCCCCCGACTGCATAGGTCAGACCCGAGCAGAAGTCGATCATGCGCCGGGCCAGATCCCTCTCGCTCGCCTGCAGATTGACGATCACCGGCGAGCTCGCTTTGACCATGTCGCCGATCTCCTGTGCGTCCGAGAAGCGGGCCGGGGCCACGACCTGGGGCTTGGAATGGCGTTGTGTCACGAACGGACGCACGACAGCACCGCGAGGCACCATAGTCTGTGGCTCTCGCCCGTCGTCGCGCGCGATCGGCCGCACCGTGGCGACCGTTGTCCGCGGCGGCGCAGGTTCGGGATAGGAGCTCTGCCGCACCCGGCTCGCGGCAGCCTCCGGGACCTCCTCGTCGTCGCCGTCGTAGTCCTCCTCGTCATCGATGTCTTTCAAGCCGAGGTACATCAGCGCTCTTTGCACAAACGAAGCCATCGCCAGCCCTCCTCCGAGAACCCTATTGTTACAGCCTGCGACGTTGCGGGCGAGGACCGAACAGGGCAGTCCCGAGGCGAACCATCGTCGCGCCAGCGGCGACGGCCTGCTCGAGATCAGCCGACATGCCCATCGAGAGCTCGCGAAGACCGAGATCCTCGCCCAGGCGAGCCAGCCGGTCGAACGCCTCCGTCGCCATGCTTGCGTCGCCGGGAGGCGCCACCGTCATCAGGCCGTCGACGCGGCAGCCGAGTTCCCGCAGGCCCGCGACCACGCCGGTCACCTTTCCAGGCGCGCAGCCGCCCCGGCCCGCCAGACCGGTCATGTCGACCTCCACCAGCAGCGACGCGGGCTCGAGGACGAGGCCGGCTGTGCCCCGCGACACCTCGGCTCGGTGCCGCTGGATCGCCTCACCTTCGACAACTCTCGCCACTGCCTGCCAGCAGTCCACGAACCGGGCAAGACGGCCAACTTTGTTGCGCTGCACAGTGCCAAGAAAGTGCCAGGTCGCCGCGTGGCCGACCGTCCCCCACTTGGAGACCAGCTCGTCCGCATAGTTCTCGCCGAAGTCGGTCAGGCCTGCTGCGAACGCGGCAGCGACCTCCTCAGGCCCGAAGCCCTTCGTCACGGCCACGATCCTGACCAGTCCCGGATCGCCTCCGGCGTGCGCGATCCGGTCGCGCGCCGCAGCTGTCCGTGCGGCGATCTTCTGGACGAGCGCGCCATCGACGCTCCCGAGCTCGGGACCGGGACTCACCGGGCCCCCGTGATGACAAGCGCATGCCGTCCCATGTCGTTCCGGGCGCGCCACGAGAACCAGCCCGGATCACACGCCGTGCACTGCGCATGATCGGTTGAGATCGAGACCGAACGCGCCTCGAGCGCCCTGTGCACTCCGGCACGCAAGTCGAGCGCCGGGCGGCCTGCCGGGGTCTTGGAGCGGACAGAGGGTCCGTAGCGCGCCTCGAGCGGGCCGAGGTCGTTCTCGCTGAACTCGTAACACTCAGGCCCGATGCAGGCTCCGACAACCGCCACGAGGTCTGTCGCTCCCTCGGAGCACATCGCCGTAGCTGTTCGCTCGAGCACGCCCGCCAGCAAGCCGCGCCAGCCCACGTGCGCCGCTGCGACTACGCCCTGGGGACTCGCGAGGCCAACGAGGGCACAATCGCCGGAGAAGACCGCCACGGGGGCGCCGGGCAGCGTGGTCACCAGCGCGTCACCCTCCAACCCGCAGCAGGGCTCCTCCGGGCTCAGGACCACCACCCCTGCACCGTGCGCCTGTTTCAACCAGCGCCAGCGGCCGGACGCGAGGGACTGGCGCCGTGCCTCGAGCACTTTGACCGGAGAGCCCGAGCCCGGGCCCACGTCACCGTCGAAGGCGCCGCTCAGCACGACGATCGCAGGCGTGCCCGCGATCGCGATCCGCCTAGCGGAGAAAGGACGGGACGTCGAAGTCGTCGTCGAGGTCGAGATCGTCGTCGCCAACGTCGAAGACATCGCGTCCGCGCTGGGCACCGCGGTCCAGGACTGGGCCGGTCAGGTCCCTTTCGCCCGGGGCGCCGCCTTGCGGACGCGAGGAAGGCCGTGGAGACGGCAGGTCTGGGGTCGTCCGTGAGGTGCTCACAGAAGGCTTGCGTGGCTCCTCCGCCGCGTCGAAGCGGTCGAAACCGGCAGCGATGACCGTCACCCTCACCGTGTCGCCCAACGCGTCGTCGATGACGTTGCCGAAGATGATGTTGGCGTCGGGATGAGCCACGTCATGGATGATCGCGGCGGCTTCATTCACCTCGAACAAGGTGAGATCACTGCCCCCGGCGATATTGAGCAGGATCCCTCGGGCGCCCTCGATCGACGCCTCCAAGAGGGGGCTCGTGATGGCGTGACGGGCTGCGTTGACCGCGCGCCCCTCACCAGAGCCGGTGCCGATTCCCATGATCGCGGAGCCCGCGTTGCTCATCACCATTCTCACGTCGGCGAAGTCGGTGTTGATGATGCCGGGCACATTGATGAGGTCGGTGATGCCCGAGACCCCGTGGAGCAACACCTCGTCGGCCATCGAGAACGCCTCGACCATCGACGTGCGCTCGTTCGAGATCGACAGTAGGCGCTCGTTCGGGATGACGATGAGGGTGTCCACCTTCTCGCGCAGACGTTGGATGCCCTCATCGGCCTGGCTCGAACGGCGCCTGCCTTCGAAGGCGAACGGCCGGGTCACGACACCGATGGTGAGCGCGCCGAGCCCCTTGGCGCATTCCGCGATCACCGGGGCCGCACCGGTGCCCGTGCCTCCGCCCTTGCCGGCTGTGATGAAGACCATGTCGGCGCCCTTCAGGACTTCCTCGATCTCCTCGAGGTGCTCCTCGGCCGCCAGACGCCCGATCTCCGGGTCGCTGCCGGCGCCTAGTCCGCGCGTCAAGCTGCGCCCGATGTCGAGCTTGATGTCGGCTTCGCTCATCAAGAGGGCCTGCGCATCGGTGTTGACCGCCACGAACTCGACCCCTTGCAGGCCGGCGTCGATCATGCGGTTGACGGCGTTGACCCCGGCGCCTCCGACGCCAACGACCTTGATCACGGCGATGAAGCTCTGGCCTGGCGTGCTCATCCGCGCTCCATCCTCTCCTGAGTACCAGTTGGGTGATCCCCGAGTGGCAGTTAGGCGATCCTGGTTGGCTTCGGAGTGGCTTCGAGCGGTCACGACCACTTGCTCTTCGCCTTTCCAACCGGAGAGCAGCTCCGCCGACTCGCGGTTACCGCTGGTCAGCGTCGCACACTACCCCGGCGACCTCGACCACCCCTTCAGCACCGGTCTCGTCGCGGGCAATCTCAGCCATCACCCTTACCATGAACGTTAGAGGGGCTGACCAGGGGGGTCAAGACCGGGGCGGCTGCGACCCGCAGGTCGATCCCGCCGATACCGGTCAGATCGACCCGGCGGAGCACCGTCGCGAGAGAAACGAACTTCTGGGCGAGCGCCTCGTCGTCGCCCACGATCGCCTTCAAACCGCCATCGAGGTGCAGGACGACACCGTCGGCGCCCGAAGCGACGATCTCCTGCAACCGGGGCAAGAGCGACACGGGAAGCTCGGCGGCGGCGGCGAGCAACGGTCGAGCCGAAGCTCCGAGCGAGCTGCCCGGCAACCCGGAGACTCCTGGCGCGGCGACGAGGGGAAGTGTCAAAGGCCGCGACACTTGGTCTTTCAGGACGCGGCCGGTCGAGTCGAGGAGTGCATAGCCTCCCGTCGGGAGAACAGCCGTCGCGACCGGTATCCGTTCGACGACGGCGACTGCGACCGTCGACGGCCAGTCGAGGTGCACCCACGCCGTGGCCACCCATGGGAGCTGTTCCACGCGGCGCACCATGGCCGCGGTGTTGACGTCGATGAGAGGAGGCGCCCGGTCGAGACCGGTGACGCCCAGGATCTCGCCTCTGGTGGTGTGGACAGCTCCGGCGATCACGACTGTCCGTGCACTGAACATCGACGAGTGCAAGAGGGTCACCGCGCCGGCCGAGAGGCCCGCGGCGAGGAGCACCCCGAGCAAGACGCTGAGACGGCGGTGGCCGCGCTGGCGCTCCACCAGCACCCGCCTGGCATGAATCCTCGGATCGGTCATGACCCCTCCTCGAATCCGACGAGACGCAGCTCGGTCCTCAGTTCGACTCCCAGTCGCCCTGCAACAAGCGCGCGCACCTCGTCGATGACCCGTCTCACGTCGTCGGCCGATCCGCCGGGATCGGCTTGGATGAAGTTGGCGTGCCGGTCGGACACCGCGGCAGAACCGATACGAAAGCCCTTCAGTCCGGCCTCCTCGACCAGGCGTCCGGCCGCGTCACCCGGCGGGTTGGTGAACACCGAGCCTGCGTTCTGGCCTCCGGGCTGGTGTTCCCGCCGCCAGCGCACGATCTCGTCGATCCGGGCGGTTGACAAGGCGGCGTCACCGTGCTCGAGGTGGTACGACGCCTCGGTGACGACGTCGTAGGGGCCGATCGACGAGTGCCGGTAGGAGAGATCCAGCGCACTTGCCGCGACAAGCCGCTCGGCTCCTCCCTGAAGGCTGACGATCCGGCACGCGACCAGGCGGTCCGAGGTCTGTGCGCCATGCCCGCCTGCGTTCATCCTGACCGCGCCTCCGACCGATCCCGGTATCCCGACCGCCCACTCCAATCCCGTGAGACCGGCGGCGGCGGTTCGTCGCGCCAGAACCGGATAGGCGGCCGCGCCGCCCGCCCTGACGACATCGGCCTCGAGCTCGATCCTGGCGAAGCCGTCGGTGAGCCGCACACACAAGCCGGCGAAGCCGCCATCGGCGACGAGTACGTTCGACCCCTTCCCGAGCACCAGGACCGCGATCCCGGTCGCGCTGACGGCCGCGGCCAGACGCTCGAGGTCCGCGACGGTGGCCGGTTCGGAGAACAGCGCTGCCGGGCCGCCGACACGGTAGGTGGTCAGCTCGCCGATCGGGCGGTCGCGTTCAGCCAGCGGGCCGAGCAGCTCGGCGGCGCTTGCGATCGCGGACCAGGCCTGGTCGCGGGAGACCTCGCTCATTGGCGACGGCTCTCGCCGAGCTCGGCGGCGAGATTCGTCAGATCGCCCGCCGCGAGCGTGAGGCAGAGATCGCCCGGGCGCAGGTTCGCGCGCAGGTAGGCGACAACCTCATCGCGTCTGGGCACGTACACCGCCCGAGCTCGAGGGTGAGCCCGGACTATTGCATCCAGCACAAGCCTGCCCGACACGCCCGGGCGCGGCAGCTCGCCCGCTGCGTAGACCTCCGTCACAACGACGAGGTCCGCGCCCTCGAAGGCGTCCGCGAACTCAGGCGCCAACATCGCGACCCGCGAGTAGCGATGAGGCTGGAAGACGCATACGATCCGCCCGAAGCCGCCACCCCGGGCAGCGTCCAGCGCGGCGCGCACCTCGCCGGGCAGATGGGCGTAGTCGTCGACGAAGGTGACACCGCCGATGTCGCCTCGGAACTCAAAGCGCCGTGCGACACCGGCAAAGCGGGCGAGCGCCCGCCGGGCATGTTCCGGGTCGACCCCGAGCTCGAGAGCAGCCGCCACGGCGGCGGCCGCGTTGCGCGCGTTGTGGACACCGGGCACGGGCAACTCGAAGAGGCCGATGCTCTCGCCGGAACCGAGAAGCTCGAAACGGAGGTGGTTGCGCCCGGACTCGACTCCCACTATCCGCACCTTTGCGCCCGCCGAGCAGCCGTAGGTGACCGCCGACGCCGGTGCCAGGCTCGCCGCTACCGGGTCGTCGGCACAGACGATCGCCGAGCCAACCTGCCCGAAGAAGACCCTGAACGCCGCTTTCAGCTCCTCGAAGGAACCGTAGTGCTCGAGGTGGTCGGGTTCCACGCTGGTCACGATTCCCAGCTCCGGCGCCATGTGCAGGAATGTCCCGTCGCTCTCGTCGGCTTCGACGACGAGAAGCTCGCCCACGTCCCAGGCCGCGTTCGTCCCGATCTCGTTCACCTCGCCGCCGATGATGAAGCTCGGGTGCAAGCCGGCTTCGACGAGCACCAGGGCGAGCATCGACGATGTCGTGGTCTTGCCGTGGGTGCCCGCGATCGCGACCGTCCTGCGCAGCGCCACGATCGCCTCCAGCATCGCAGCACGTGACAGCACCGGGATCCCGAGGCGCCGGGCTTGTGCGATCTCGACGTTGCGCTCGGACACCGCCGTCGAGTACGTCAGCGCGTCGGCCCCGACGACATTCTCCGGCCGATGGCCGATCCGGACCTCGACGCCGCGAGCGCGCAGGCGCTCCAGCGAGCGCGAAGCCTTGATGTCGCTGCCGGTCGTGTGGTGGCCCATTGCTGCGAGCACCGCTGCGATCGCGCTCATGCCTGCGCCGCCTGCCCCGACAACATGAATACGAAGGGGCACGCTGAGGTCGATCTCCAGTCCGCCAGACGTGCTCACGCCGACACCTCCGTCGCCGACTCGACAAGCGCGGCCACTTTCTCCGAAGCGTCCCGATGACCAGCCGCGGCGGCAGCTGAGCCCATGGCCGCAAGGCGTTGCGGATCACAGAGCAGCGACTCGACGATCTCCCCCAACCGCTCTGCTGAGCAGTCGGCGTCGGGGAGCAACGTGGCCGCTCCGACCCGGGTGAGCGCCTCGGCGTTGCGTGTCTGGTGGTCGTTCGGCGCGCCGGGCAACGGGACCAGAGCGCTGGGCGTCCCGATCGCCGCCAGCTCGGCCACGGTCGAGGCCCCTGCCCTGCAGACAGCGAAGTCGCAGGCAGCAAGCAGGGCCGGCATCTGCCGCTCATAGCCGACGAGGCGATAGTCAAGACCTGTCTCCGGCGAGGCCTGCGGGCCGAGGCCCAGCTCAACGGCCTCGCGCTCGATGCCCGCAAAGTTCCGCTCGCCGGTCACGTGGTAGATCGTGACATCGTCGCGCGACGCCCAGACCCTCGCGAGCCCGAGTGCTGCGTCGTTGAGGCGGCGAGCGCCCAGTGAACCGCCCTCGACGGCGAGGAGGAAACGTCCGGCGGGCACCCCGAGGACAGCACGGGCAGTTTCGCGCCCTTGCCGGGTGCGGTCCGTGATGAGGACCGCGCTGCGCAGGGGTGCCCCGGTCACGACTTGATTCGGGAGTGAGGTCCCCTCGAACGCGACCGCACACTTGCGGGCGAACCGCGCAACCAGCCGATTCGAGGCGCCGGCAACGGCGTCGCAGCTCACGACGACAAGTGGCACCCGCAACACGATCGCAGCGACGGCACAGGGAAGGCCCGCGTAACCCCCGACGGTGACCACGACGCGCGGCCGTCGTCGCACGACGATCACCAACGCGAGCGCGCACGCAACCAACAGCCCCACCACAGCGCCGATGTTCTCGGGTGTGAGGCGCCGTTGGATGCCTCTGCCGGGCAGAAGAGCCACTTCGAAGCCCGCCTCGGGCACAAGCCGGCCTTCCATGCCGCGCCGCGAGCCGACGTACAGGATCGTGGCCAGCTCGTGGCCACGCGCCACAAGCGCCTCGCCGATCGCCAGCGCGGGCTGCACGTGTCCGGCAGTTCCGCCACCGGTGACGAGCGCGAAAGCGCGTGGCGTGCCATGCCGGGACAGCATCGTCACGCACCCATACTTACGCAGGCTCTGCCCGCGACCGGCGCCGCGAAGGCGGCCCGGTCCGGTCCGGGTACGTGGATACCGCAACCGGCAGGAGCCTCGCTCCAGGTGCCGATCGTCGCGGCACTGCTGCCGGCTGGCGCCGCGCGATCCCGAACAGCAGCCCGACTGCGATCAGGACGAGAACCAGGGAGGAGCCACCGTAGGAGATGAACGGGAGGGGAATGCCTGTCACCGGCAGCGCGTCGACGACGCCGCCGATGTTGATCACCGCCTGCGCCAGCACCCAACAGGTGACCCCGATCGCGACGAAACGTGCGAACGGGTCCCGCTCGCGCGCGGCGATCCGGAAGCCGGCCCAGCCGAAGCCGGCGAAGCCCGCGAGGACGATGAGGGCTCCCACGAGACCGAGGTTGCCGGCAATGACAGCGAAGACGAAGTCGGTGTGCGCATTCGGTAGGAACCCCCAGGGCGTGACCGAGCCCCCGACGCCGCTTCCCGTGACACCGCCGAGCCCGAGCGTGGCAAGCGACTGCACAACCTGGTAGCCGCTGGTCGAAGCATGGGCGAACGGGTTGACGAACGACAGCAGGCGGTCGCGCCGGTAAGTGGCCGAGAACGCCAGCACGGCGCCCATCGCACAGACCGAGGCTCCCGACGCCGCCAGGACCGGGAGCCGGACGCCGGCTGCAAAGAGCACCGAGAAGGTGATGCAGCAGAGCACGACGGCCGTGCCGAGGTCCGGCTGCTTGACGATGAGAACGGCTGCCACGGCCATGAACACCAACAGCGGCCGAACCATGGCGTTCCACTGGTCCCGGCGCTTGGCGCGACGCGCGAGCAGGTCGGCAGCGAAGACGACCATGGCCAGCTTCATCAGCTCGGAGGGCTGGAGCTGGATCGGGCCGATCCCGATCCACCGGCTCGAGCCCCCGGCGAGGTGGCCGATCCCGGGTACGAACACGACGACCAGGAGCGCGAACGCGAGCAGAGGAAGCACAAAGCGAAGTTTCCTCACGATGCCGACAGGCACGCGACTCACGACCACAGCGGCGGTCACGCCGATAGCCATGTAGATGGACTGGCGGACCACGTACGACCACGGTGAGCCCCCCGCCAGGATCGCTCCCGGGGCCGAGGCGGACAATACGATCGGAAGACCGAGGAGGCAGAGACCGGTCACCGAGGCGAGCAGCACTTTTGCCTCGAGGCCGAGATGGACGGTTCTTCGCGCACGCGCCGGGCGGGCGCCACCTTTGACCAGCTTCATGTCACCGCGCTTCTCGCCTGCCTCGAGCCTGCGCCCACCAGCGCCGGTGCGACTGGGCGCGGTTGCGGCACGAGCCTCAGCCGGCCGGGTCACTTGAGCGACCCCGTCGAGAGGAAGTCCGCGTAGAACAGGCCCACACCGAGAGCCACGCAGAGACCCGAGAAGATCCAGAAGCGGACCGTGACGGTCGTCTCCGGCCACCCCTTCAGCTCGAAGTGGTGGTGCAACGGTGCCATGAGGAACACACGCCGGTTAAAGACCCTGAAGCTGATCACCTGGATCACCACCGACATCGTCACGATGACGAACAGGCCGCCGATGATCGGCAGGAGCAGCTGCACGTTCATCGAGAGCGCGAGACAGGCGAGGCCGGTCCCTATGGCCAGCGAGCCCGTGTCACCCATGATGATCCGGGCCGGCGCGGCGTTCCACCACAGAAAGCCGACACACGCACCGCCCATCGACATCGCAACCAGGGCGAGGTCGAGCGCGCTGTGCACCGCGTAGATGCCCGGGTGCCGGTACTGCACGAAGCCGACCAGGGCGAGGAACTCGCACACGAAGGCCGCGGAGCCTGCCGCGAGCCCGTCGAGGCCATCGGTCAGGTTCACCGAGTTGGCCGTCCCGAAGATGATCAAGGTGCCCCAGATCACCCAGACGACCGCGCCGAGCTCGACTCCCGGAAGGTCGTAGCGGGTGAACGAGAGCGTGGTGTGGACCCCGCCCCAGTGGACCTCCGCGACGCAGAACAGGACGGCGACCAGGACGAGCCCCATGGTCTTCCAGCGTTTGTTGAGCCCGAGCGAGCGACGCCTGCTCACCTTGATCCAGTCGTCGGTGGCGCCGACGGCGCCCGCGACGACGATTGTGCCCAGCACGAGCAATGCCGGCCGGGTGAACGGAGCGGAGGTGCCGACGTGGCCCAGGAAGTAGCCGGCCACCACCGCGACAAGGATGGCGATGCCGCCCATCGTCGGGGTGCCGGCCTTCAATGTGTGGTGGGCCGGCCCGTCGACGCGGATCTGCTGGCCGATCCGCCAGCGGACGAGCCAGCGCAGCAGTATCGGCGTCCCGAAGCCGGCCACCAGGATCGACACTGCGCCCGCTGACAGCAGAGGGATCATGCGTCCGCTCCCTCCGCGCTCAGACCTGCGAGCTCCTCGACGATGACGGCACGGTCGTTGAACTCGATCGACTGGTCCCCTGTCTGCTGGACCGACTCGTGACCCCTCCCGGCGACGATGACGACATCACCTGCTCCTGCCGACCTGATCCCGGCCGCGATCGCGCGTCGCCGGTCCGGCTCGATGACCAGTCGAGCACTTCCGTCGCACCCCGCCCGCACCTCGTCGATGATCGCGACCGGGTCCTCGCTCCGGGGATTGTCGGACGTGAGCACCGCGACATCTGCGAGGCGGGTGGCGATCGAGCCCATGAGGGGGCGCTTGGCCCGGTCTCGGTCTCCGCCACAGCCGAAGACCACGATCACCGTTCCACCACGAGACTCGGCCTCGACACGCGCCACGTGGAGGACCTCCGCGAGCCCGGCAGGGGTGTGGGCGTAGTCCACCACGACCGTGGCGCCGAGGCCGTTGGGCACGACCTCCAGCCGGCCGGAAGGGCCCTCCGCGACCGAGAGGCCGGCGGCGATCGTGGCCTCGGGCACGCCGAGTGCCCGGGCGGCGCCCGCAGCAGCGAGCGCGTTGCGGACGTTGATCTCGCCGCCCGGCCGGACCCGGACCGGCGCCCCGTCGAGACGGAAGTGGCTCTCCTCCAGGCCGACCTGGAGCTCCTCGGCCTGTGCAAGCGAGAAGACGCGTACCGGGATGCGAGCGGTCTCGAGCAGCCGCCGGCCGTACGGGTCGTCTGCATTCACCACGGCCCGGCTCGCGTGCTCCGGTGTGAAGAGCCGGGCTTTGGCCGCGAAGTAGGACTCCATGCTCCCGTGGTAGTCGAGGTGGTCCTGGCTCAGGTTCGTGAACACCGCTACGTCATGGCAGTAGCCGTCGAGCCGGTGCTGCGCGAGCGCGTGGGAGCTGACTTCGAGCGCCACGGCAGACCGGTTCGAGTCCCTTGCGTGCGCCAGCGCACGCTGAAGCTCGGGTGCCTCCGGAGTTGTGCGGGGTCCCCCGAGCGTGCCGATCACAGACGCCGGCCAGCCGTGCTCCTCGAACACCGAGCGAAGGAAGTAGGTAGTCGTCGTCTTGCCGTTGGTGCCGGTCACCCCGACAGTTCGCAGCGATGACGCCGGGTCGTTCCAGAGGGCACACGCGGCAAGCGCCATCGCGGGGCGCGCGCCGGCTGCGCCGACCACCAGCTGGACGGCTCCCGCGGCCTCGCCTTGGAGCGGGTGCTCGCACACGAACGCCACCGCGCCCGCGCGGCTCGCCGCCGGAGCGAAGTCATGCCCGTCAACGCGGTCTCCGGGCAGGCAGCAGTGCAACGCACCCGGACCGACGCTGCGGTGGTCGTAGGTCACCGAAGTGACGACGATGCCGGACACATCGCCGATGATCGTTCCCGGCATCAGCCGCGCGACGACCTCCTCGAGGGAGACCTCCGGGCCGGGACGCACGGCTGCAGAGCCGCTCACGGGCCGTCGAGTGCCGACGAGCCTGAGGAGAGCCCTTGGCCGCCCGTGGGAGCGATGTCGAAGTGGCGCAGCGCGTAGCGCATGATCGCGGAGAAGACCGGCGCAGATGCCAGGCCTCCGTAGATGAGGTCGGTGTGGCTGAGCATGATCAAGGTCGTCAGAGCCGGATTGCCCGCTGGCGCGAATCCCACGAAGGTGGCGCTCCAGGCGTCGGACTGGTAGCCGAGCCCGGTCGTGCTCGGGATCTGCGCCGTCCCGGTCTTGCCGGCCACCACGTAGCCCGGGATGCGGGCCGCGGTGGCGGTCCCGTCCTCTGTCACCTGTTCGAGCATCGGCAACAGCTCGCTGACCGTCTCGGGTGAGAGCACGCGCCTTTCGTGCTGGACCGGGAGGACGTGCTCGACACCATTGGCAGAGACGGTCGCCTCGACCAGGCGAGGTGGTATGAACTCACCACCGTTCGCGACCGCGTTGTACGCGTCCAGGATCTGGAGCGGGCTCACCGCCTCTCCGGTGCCGATCGGGACGGCTCCCATCGAGGAGGCGGACCACGTGCCCGGCTCGCTCGGGCTCGGCACGATGCCGACGGTCTCGCCTGGCCACTGCAGACCGGTCGGCTCGCCGAAGCCGAGGTCCCGCAGGAAGTGCGAGAGGCGGTCCGCGCCTAGGAGGTGGGCGATCTCGATCGTCCCGATGTTCGAGGACTCGGCGAGTATCTTCGTCGCAGTGAGCTGCTCGGTCGGGTGGTAGTCGGCGTCGTCGAAGGTCCAGCCGCCGAGGGTGATCTCATCTGGCACGGTGAAGACCGAGCTCGGAGCGATCAGTCCCTCTTGGAGAGCACCCGAGATCGTCACGAGCTTCATGACCGAGCCCGGTTGGTAGACCGAGGTGACCGCCAGGTTCTGAGTCGAGGGAACCACGTCGCCATCCGGCTCGGTGACGAGATCGACCATGGCGAGGATCCCGCCCGTTCGCCTGTCCTCGACGATCGCCACGCCACCGGTGGCGTCAGTGGCTTTGATCTGCCGGGAAAGATCCGTCGTGACCTCGAACTGGAGCGGCTCGTCCAGACTGAGCACGAGGCTCGTGCCCTGGCGCGCTGCGACGACGTCTGTGGGGGTGCCGGGGAGGCCCTGACCGTTGGGACCGGTCGGCACGACCTCTGAGCCGGGAGATCCGGCAAGCAGCGAGTTCTTGAGGTACTCGAGCCCGGAGAGGCCCTTGCCGCTGAAGCCGACGATGCCGAGGATGGGAGAGAACAAGTTGCCGTCCGGATCGGTCCGTGCGACGTCAGGAGCAAAGCTCAGATAGGGCAGGTCGAGGTCCGCGACTCTCTGCTCGACCGTGCCACTCACCTGATATGCGAGGGGCACGTATCCGCTGTGCTGGCTGAGCTTGGCCCGCAGCGCCGGCACCGAGAGCCCGAGTATCGAGGCCAGCCGGTTGAGACCGGCCTTCGGGCCGGTCACGAGATAGTCGTCCGCGACGACGTCGACGCGTGGCGACGAGGCCGCGATCAGGTTCCCGCTACGGTCGTAGACCGCCCCGCGCAGCGCGGGCAGAGCCACACGCTGGTAGACCTCCCGCGCCCCGTAGGAGGCATAGTGGACGGCGTCGACGCCCTGGATCTGGACCAGTCGGGCCGCCAGACCGGACAACGCCAACGCGGCGATTGCCACCATGGCGACAAGGCGTCTCCGCAGCCGGACCGGACTTGGCGGACCTGGGCCTCGAGCGACCCTGCTCGGGCGGGCCGGTGCTTTCCGGCCGGACGGGGCCAATTCGTTCACCCGGCCGGCGAGGTGATCGTGGGCGATCGGGACCCGGCGTATGAGGACCTCTTTGGCGTCCTGGCGCCGAGGTCATCGCTCCTGGCGGACTTGGAGGACTTGGCGGACTTGGAGAGGCCGGCGCTTCGCGCCGTGGCGGCTGCACCCGAGCCGGCTCTGACCGCTTCCGCTCCCGCCTGCAGCACCGAAGGCCCAGGATCCACCGGCGACAGGTATGAGACCGACCCCGGTGAGACCATGCCGAGCTGCCGCTCGGCGATGTCCAGCACTCGCACGGGGGACGCGAGCTCGGCACGCGAGAGCTGCAGGTCTTGTTGCTCGGCAAGGGTCTGGGTGAGCTGGGCCTGCAAGGTGTCGACTCGTTCCTGATCGGATGCGACCAAAGTGTGCGCGGCAGCGGTCACCACGAGGGCGCCGACGACCAACAGGACACCGAGACCTCGCAGCAGGTTCGCCCGGCGACGGCTCGATCGCGACGCGGCGAGGCGGCGGTCGACGACGTCGAGCCTGGGACGGGCCGCGCCCGGGTGATCGGGCCGCGACGCCGGCTCGCGAGCAGGTAGCCCCCGGGCAGCTGTCGAGACCGCACGCGCGGCGCTAGCCATCAGCCCGCTCCGCCCGGGAGGCGCTCCGCGGCCCGCAGCCTGGCACTTGCCGCACGCGGGTTTCGAGCCGTCTCGGCGGCGCTCGGGAGTCGGGCGCCGCGCGTGAGGACACGGACGGTGCCCACCGCGCCACAGACGCACGGAAGGCCCGGAGGGCAGACACAGCCGCCGCTCGCGGCACGCATGAAGCATTGCTTCACGAGCCGGTCCTCTCCCGAGTGGTACGACAACACGACGCAACGGCCCCCGGGCGTCAACAGCTCGAGCGCGCTCTCGAGCCCCGCAGCCAGCACGTCGAGCTCATTGTTGACCTCGATGCGCAACGCCTGGAACACCCGCTTGGCCGGGTGGCCCACCCGCTTTCGGGCGACACCGGGAAGAGCGCGGTCGATGACCTCGACAAGTCTGGAGGTCGTCCCGATCGGCCGGTGGACGACGATGCCCTCGGCGAGGCGGCGGGCGAAACGGCCTTCGCCGTTGTCGACGAACAGCCTCGTCAGCTCTTCGACGCTGAGTCTGTTCACCAGGTCGGCAGCGGTGGCTCCGCGGCATCGGTCCATCCGCATGTCCAAGGGACCGTCGAAGCGGTAGGAGAAGCCTCGCTCGGGCCGGTCCAATTGCGGTGAGCTCACGCCGAGATCGAACAGGACGCCCGCGACGGGTCGCCCTGGTGCCCAGGTGTGCACGACGACGGCCAATTCGTCGAAGCGGGCTTTGACCACCCGTGCCCGAGCGCCGAACCTGCTCAGGCACGCCACGGACTCGGCCACGGCGTCGGCGTCCGCGTCGAGCCCGATCAGGTCGTGTTCCGGCAAACCGGTCAGCAGTGCCGCCGCATGACCACCCCCACCGACGGTCGCGTCCACCAGCACGCCCGCGGGAACGGGCTCGAGCATCGACACGACCTCCCGGACCATGACCGGCGTGTGGTTGAACTCCTGGGTCATCCGCAACCCCCCGACCAGATCGAGGAAAGGGCTTGCCTCGAAGTGGGGATGAGACAGGGCGGAGAGGGTTGGAATGCCATCCGGCACTTCGGCCGAGGGGCTGCGGGCAACCCAGGAGCGACAGGTTGAGGATCGACGGCGCCGGGCCCGTGCCACTGCGACAAGCCGGCCATGGCTCACGGCCCGACCTTCCCGGCGACAGGCGCACCTACCGGCTCTGCACGGCGTGCCGACCACCTTGCGGGCGACCAGAGCTCGACCCGGTCCAGCACCCCGACGAACAGGACTTCCTGTTCCAGCTTGGCCAGGGCGCGGAGCTCGGACGGTACGGGCATCCGGTTCTGCCGATCGAACTCGACCCTGGTCACCAGCGCTGCCCAGTCGCGCAAGTCGTTGCGCGCCTCGGCGCCCCGGGCATCCTTTTCATGCTGCCGCTCGGCCTCGAGCTCGAACTCCTCCTCAGGCCACAGCGCCAGGCAACCGTCCGCGCCCGGTGTCAGGTACCCGTGCTCTTGAAAGTGGGCACGCATGCGCGACGGCAGGATCACCCGACCCTTGGCATCGAGCGAGCGGGGGAAGTTCCCGACGAACTTGAAGCTTGGCGTCACAGCTGCCTTCGTTCCCACTATCACGGGGCACGCCCTCCCCGGGCCCCCACTTCACGCCACTCTATGGGTCGCAACCCCCACTCGTCAACAATCTCCGTTTGCTCTCACCTGACCGAGGTCGCGTCGCGTCGGGGTCGCGCCGCGTCGGGGTCGCGCCGCGTCGGAGCTCGACGCCGGAGCGCGACCAGTCGAAGCTCGACCAAGGCCCGGCTCGGCGAAGGAGTCGGGTCCTAGGGCAGGCGGCCCAAGAGGGCCTCGGTCAGAGGATCGACGAGATGTTCGGCGTCGCGGAGCCCGGCATTCTCGAGCGCGGCACGCGCGGCCGAACGGCGTTCGGCTGAGCCGGCCAACAGATCGGCCAAGTCCCCCGTTCGATGGCTGAGGAGCGCCATCGAGTGGATCCACGCGCCCGAGCGCTCCCTCCGCTGCGACATCCCGACGACCTTGCGGCCCGCGACGGTCACCTCGCCAGCACCAAGTCCCGCGTAACACAGGGATGTGGACCAGGGCGTGGCCTGTACCGGCCCGCGATTCACCTCGATGCGCGCGTCCGCGGCGAAAGTGCCGAGCACCGTCGCGATCGCCTCGGCAAAGACGTCGCCCAGCCAGTGGAAGGACTTCCCGACGTCTGATTCCGCCAACACGTCCTCGTTCGGCACAAAAACGTCCAGCCACACCTGCCGCCCAGGTGCGACGAGAACGGCGCCGCCTCCGCTCCGGCGGCGAACAAGGTCGATCCCAGCGGCAGCAAGCCTCTCACCGTCGAAGTCGGACGCTGGTTGCGCGCTCCCTATGACGACGGCCTGACCGAGAGAGACGCAGACGCAGGCAAGACGTGCGCCGAGCGGATCGGGCAGGTTGCCGTGGAGGACCGCAGGCCTGTCGTGGCGTTCCAGGACGCGCCAGGCCCGAGGGCGGCCGGAAGCGACTCGCGTGCTCAGAGGCCGACGGCGCGGCCGAGCACGGGCTCGACGTAGGGAGCCCATTCGTCACGGACCTCACCACTTGCGGCGAGCAACCACAGGCGGGAGCGAGGCGCTCGCGGCATCCTCGTGAGCCGGAAGCCCGCCTCGTCGGGCAGCCTGTCCTCTTTGCGGCTGTTGCAGCGCCGGCAACACGCCACGACGTTGTCCCAACTGTGCGTCCCGCCCCGACTCCTCGGAACGACGTGATCGATGTTCTCCGCCTGCGCGCCGCAGTACTGGCAACGGTGACCATCACGGACGAACACCGAACGGCGGGTGACCGCGACGCGGGCCTGATGTGGCACCCGGACATAGTTGACCAGCCGGACGATGGACGGTTCGGGGAACCTCGCCCTGGCGGAGTGGAGATCGTGGCCAGTGCCGTGAACGAGCACCGCCTTGTCGGCCAGCACCAGGACGAGAGCCCGCCGCGAGGCGACGACCGAGAGCGGTTCGAAGGACGCGTTCAGGACGAGCGCGCGGCCGATCATCTCAGCCTTCTTGGAGTCCCGGGCGAGACATCAGGCCGGAGGCTACCGCAACTCGGTGCGGCAGCGTGACGCCCGGCACCGGTCAAGCCATGAGACGATCCTCCGCCTCCGCTGTGACCACCGGGGTGGCGGCCGGGCGTGGGAGCACCGCTCAAGAGCCGGAGAAGAAGGTCAGCTGCGGTTCCCGAAGCGGGACCGCAGGCGGCGCCGCATTTCGGACCACTCCTCGCCCACTCCCGCTCGTCGCGACGCGCCGCTGAGGGCGCCGAAACCCGGCGAGTCCGACTGTCTGACCTGGTGGACGAAGGCCAATGTGGCAATGAGCATGATCAGGAACCCGAGACTGCCGAGGAGCACCGATGAGCCGAAGGCGACGAGCAGGAGCACGAAGCCGGCAATGAAGGCCACGACCCATCCCCGACCGGCGTGACCGTGTGGGTGACGTGGCGACTTGGTGCTGACGCGATCGGCAAAGGCTCGATCATGCTCATACAGCTTCTCCTCCATCTCGTGGAGGATTCTCTGCTCTTCCTCGGAAAGCGGCATCGTCACCCCCTCTCGGACAGCGACTCTTGCTGCGCCGGTTCAATCATCCCACACGGGCAAAGGCGCGACAACGGCGCGAGCACGAGCCTGCTGGCAGTTTCAGCCTGCTTCATGCCGAACACACGCGCTGCGATGTGACTGCCAACCGCTGGCCGACTTATCACTCCGAAGGCCCCCACTGGGAGTCACCGAGCTGCTTGACTCGCAGCCCGGACCCGCCGACCAGGGCGGCGGGGCCCACCGAAACAGTGCCGTAGCGCTCCCGGATCGCGTCGACGACCGCGTCGAGATCCGCGCGGGCAGCCGGGGCTGCATGCACCTGGCCATCGGCAGGCTCTGCGAGGTCCCAGAGCGCGAGCTGTTCCCCGGCCCCGTTCGCTCGTGCTTCGAGCGACGAGACGCTGACACCCAGCAGGCGCACACCTGAATGGACCTCGGTGCCCGACAACAGCGCCTCGGCTGTCTTCACCAGCTCGGCCGAGGAGGCCACCGGGCGGCGCAGCGAATGCGATCGCGTGATCGTGGTGAAGTCGCCGTATCGCAGCTTCACCGTCACCGTCCGGCCCTGAAGGCCGGATGCGCGAAGCCTCCTGTTCACGGCGTCGGCCATGCGGACGACCTCGAGACGGAGTTGCTCGGGATCGTGCACATCGATCGCGAACGTCTCCTCGTGGCCCACGGACTTGACCGGTCGGCCCGGGACGACTGGTCGGTCGTCCCGGGCCCACGCCAGCTCGTGGAGCTGCGCTCCTGCCGCGCGGCCGACGAGCCGGGCGAGGTGCGCCGGGTCGACCTTGGCGAGATCTCCAACAGTGGCGATCCCGTAGCGGGCGAGGCGCTCGGCCGTCCGGGGCCCCACGCCCCAAAGGTCGGAGACCGGGCGAGGATGAAGGAACTCCAGCTCGTGTTCGGGAAGAACGACGACAACGCCGGGCCCGGCAACCGTCCCGCTCGCGGACGCGATCGGCTTGGCGGCTCTCGAAGCCAGCTTGGCCAGCAACTTGCAGCGGGCAATCCCAACCGAGCAGGACAGCTTCAGGTCCGCCATGACGCGTGTACGAATGGCTTCGGCGATCTCCAAGCTCGAGCCGAACAACCGATGGCCCCCCGATACATCGAGGAACGCCTCGTCCAAGGCGATCGGTTCGATGAGCGGTGTGAACACTTCGAAGACCTGGTGCAGCAGGCGGCTCACTTCTCCGTAGCGACCATGCCTGCCCGGCAGCACCGTGGCCTGAGGACACCGGTGCCGCGCCTCGACCATCGACATTGCGGACCGGACGCCCGTGGCTCTTGCCTCGTAGGAGCACGAAGCCACGACCCCCCGCGACCCGGTCCCACCGACGATCACCGGGAGCCCTAGGAGCTTCGGGTCATCGAGGACCTCGACGGCCGCGAAGAAGGCGTCCATGTCGACGTGCAGAATGTCGAGTGTTGCGGTCACGGCGCCAGCCAGATCCGCCGGAACGGCTCCGCATAGCCCACTCCGGCTTCTCGACCGGCCTGTTCGGCGCCATCGCGAAGCGCGCTGGCGATCCAATCGCCGGCATCGGCAAGCTGTGAGATGTGGCAGGACACCGCTTCGATCTTCCGGTCGATGGTCGAGCTCACGTCCACCCAGACATTAGGTTTCAAAGATCCTGACAGGTATGCTGCCGCGACCTGGTGAGCTGCCCCTGCACCCCTGAAGTACAGAGGCGACGCCGCGGCCGGCGCTGCAGCATCAAGCGCCGCCCACCCGACGACTCGATGGTCCCGATGGTTGTAGTGGTGCTCGCCGAAGAACACCGCAAGCGGATCGGGGCTGATGACCGCCTCCGGCCGCATGTCCCGAATGATCTGCACCAACTCGCGCCGCAGTACGCTGTCGTTCTCGAGCTCACCGTCCAGATGGCCGAGAAGATGAAGGCCGTTCACCGCGAGAACCTCGGCAGAACGCTTCGCCTCGACGACCCGCGCCGCCGTGAGAGCCTCAGGGTCCGTGTCCGGATCGGTCGCACCCTTGTCGCCCGCGGTGCAGATGACGACATGGACCGTGCTCCCGGCGGCCGTCCAGCGGGCGAGCGTGCCTCCGCAGGAGATGAACGGGTCGTCGGGATGGGCGTAGATCGCGAGTATTCTGGCCGGCACCTCGTCGAGCAAGGCCTCGCTCATGGTTTCGCGCGGCCTGCCGGTCCGCGCTCGGCGCGGTGAGGCTCTCCCGCGCTCGGGCCGGCATCCGGCGTCGCCTCCTTGTTCAAGAGCCCCAGCTCGCGCGCGAAGTCATCGACCTGCTCAAAACCCTTGTAAACACTGGCAAAACGTACCGCCGCCACGTCGTCAAGCTGTCTCAGGCTTTCGAGCACGGCAAGTCCGACCTGCTCGCTTTGCACTTCAGGCCCTAGCGACCAGGCCGTCTGTTCGACCGCCGCAGCCAGCGCCTCGAGCTGCTCCGGCTCGACCGGCCGGTTCTTGCAGGCTGCACGGGCGCCGGCGATCACCTTGCGCCGGTCAAAGGGCTCACGGTGGGCCGACCGTTTGACGACCCACAGCACTGCCTGGCTCACCCTCTCGACGGTCGTGAACCGACGCGTGCATGAAATGCACTCGCGGCGCCGGCGGATCCCCTCACCTTGTTCCATCTCGCGTGAGTCGACGACCCGGTCCTCGGTCGCCCCACACCACGGGCAGCGCACAAACTGACCGTAGCGCCGATCGACCGCTCAGCGGCGCGCTCCTCCCTCGAGACTCCTTCGCTCGGGCCAGGCCCTCCAGGCCACGGTGTGCGGCGATCCGCGCAGGACATGTTGTGCACCGCCCATTCCGGCTCGGGTTCAGGTTCAGGGCAGCTTGAGCCGGTCACCCGCGACCAGCCCGGCACCGTGCAACTGCTGCTCGAATTCGGCAACAAGCGGCCTCGGGTCTCCGCCGGGCTGGAGCTTGGAGGCGATCGACCACAACGTGTCGCCAGGACGAGCGATGTACAGGTAACCCCCGGAGATCTTCACGGCCGCAGCCGGCACCGTCAGCGCGGCGCGGTTCATGCCCGACAGTGCCCCGGCGCCGAACCAGACGCCCACCAAGACCGCGAGGGTGGCGGCGCCGGGGAGGAGGCGCGGCAACCCTCGCGACCGGGAGGCAACTTGCCGGGATCTCGCGGAGCTCGCACGGTCCGCCACACGGGCCGCTGACGGCGTCGCGGGCGAGGCGTGAGCGGCGGTTCGCCTCGAAGCCGGTTCGCCTTGGACGGCCGCGGCAGTGCGGCCCGTGAGCGGAGATGGGGCTGGGACTTTGGGGAAGGCGCGAGTGGCCTTGGCCGGCTCGGTGTGCCGCGAAGCGCGCTGTCCCGGGTGGCCCACGGACAGCTCGGCAACCGGGGGAAACGCAACGAGCTCCTGCGCGAGCACGTTCCAGTTCGTCTGGCGCCGCGCGGTCGGTCGTCTCTGGCGTGCCGGTGTCGGCTTGAGCCGACCCGGCTCGGTCCCGGCGAGCCATCTTGGGGCTCCCCGGTCCGTGTCTGCCAGTGCTCCCACTGCCCCTCCTCGATCCTCACGAGGAACCGACCGGGATCCGGTCGGCCCTGTCGCCTCGGGCGACTCCTGACCTCGCACGTATGTTCGGCACTGCTATCAGATCACGAACGCGTGTTCGTTGTCAACTCTCGAGCGAACGCCTGTTTCACGAACGGGTGTTTGCATTGGGCCCCAGCACGGCTTAGCCTTATACCGTGGAAACCGCAACGGCGGTCTGAACGGGAGGAGCACGAATGTCCGAGGCGACCCTGGCGGGAAAGCGGCGCAGGATCCTCGAGTTCATCGCGGAGCAGATCCGCGAGCGGGGCTATCCCCCTTCGGTACGCGAGATCGGCGAGGCGGTGGGCCTGACGTCGCCGTCCACGGTCCACGCTCATCTGCAGGTGCTCGAGCGCGAGGGCTACCTCCAGCGGGACCCGACCAAGCCGAGGGCGATCATCGTGAGCTGGGAGCCGTCCTCCGGTGCCGCGATCCGCGTGCGCCCGGTGGCTCACGTCCCACTGATCGGACATGTCGCAGCAGGCACCGGAGTGCTGGCGGAGGAATCAGTCGAGGAGCTTCTACCTATACCGCGGGACTTCACCGGCTCCGGCGACCTCTTCATGTTGAAGGTTCGCGGCGACTCGATGATCGGCGCCGGCATCTTCGACGGCGACTTCGTAGTGGTGCGCCGCCAGCCTGACGCGGAATCGGGCGACATCGTCGTCGCCGGCATCGGGGAAGACGAGGCGACCGTCAAGACCCTCCGCAAGCGGCGCGCGAAGGTCGTGCTCGTGCCGGCGAACCCCGCCTACTCCGAGATGGAGCTGGCCGCCGATCAGGTCGTGATCTACGGCAAGGTCGTCACCGTGCTGCGGCGCCTGTGACCTCGGCGACCGCCTGAGAGCCGCGACGCTGCACAAAGGTGCCGCACTGGCGCTCAGGCCCGACCGGAGACCAGCTTCTCGAGGCTCGCCAGGGCAAGCTCGAGCTCGTCCCGGCCGACCCACTCTCCGGCAGTGTGGGCGAGGAACGGACTGCCGGGACCGAAGTTTGCCGCAGGCACACCCCGGGCGCTGAGAAAGCTCACGTCGGTCCAGCCGAGCTTCGCCCGCGGCGCGCTCCCGCTGGCAGCCACCAGCGCGGCAAGCAGTGGATGGTCGAGGTGGGGTGCCGCCGCCGGCGAAAAGTCCTCGAGATCGACCTGGTCTCCCAGTCGCACGTCGATCGCCGGGGCCAAGAGCTCGCAAAGCGCCTCGAAGGCCTGGTCCCTGGTGCGATCAGGGGCGTAACGATGGTTCAGGACCAGTCGCACCTCATCCGGCACGACGTTGTTCGCAATGCCACCATCGATCCGAACCGCCTGCAGGGCCTCGCGATATTCACAGCCGTCGAGCACCGGTCTGCGCTCGACGAAGCCGTCGACGAGCTCGAGCAGCAAACCGAGCCGGTGAATTGCGTTAACGCCCATCCAGGACCTCGCCGTGTGCGCCCTTTGCCCACCGAGGCGCACGGCAACACGCAGCACGCCTTGACAGCCCGCCTCGACGAGGGCAGAGGTGGGCTCGGCGAACACCGCCGCGTCGGCCGCGAGGAGATCCGGGTTGACCCCTGCGATTTCGATAAGGCCGGAGTAACGCTGCTCGACCTCCTCACAGGCGTACCAGACGTAGGTCATGTCGACCGCGGGCTCGACGACACGCCTGGCGAGCTCGAGCATCACCGCGATCCCACCCTTCATGTCCGCGGCTCCCAGCCCCGAGCACCGGTCGCCGTCGATGACCGCATGCTCGTTGCCGTTCGGCGGCACGGTGTCGAGGTGTCCTGCTATCAGGAGTCGGTGGGGGCGACCGAGCGAGGTACGCGAGACGACGTTGTGACCGATCCGGGTGATCTCGAGGTGGTCGGCGCCGCTCAGCGTCGCGGCCACAAAGGCGGCGGCTCCGCCCTCGTCATGGCTGACCGACGGGATGTCGACGAGCTCTGCCGTCAGCTCAAGCAGGCCTGCACCCGGGGAGCTCACGCCGACGCCCCGTGCTCGCGGAGGATGTCGTTCAGCGTGGCCTTGTCGTGGCGCTCGCCGGGCGTGAGGTGACGCACGACCAGCACGCACGGCAGGAAGAACTCGCCGGCAGGATACTGTCTGCGCCGCATCGCGCCAACGGCGACACTCCAAGGCGGCACATAGCCTCGTCCGAGCTCATCACCCGACCATGAGTCGAACACCGGGATCGACGGGTTGAGGATCGTCCCCTCGCCCAGCACAGCCCCCTGCCCGACGCGCGCGCCCTGGGTGACCATCGACCGGCTTCCAATGAGCACATCGTCCTCGATGACGACTGGACGGACGTTGGGGGGCTCGAGGACTCCGCCGATCCCGACGCCCCCTGAGAGGTGAACCCGCTCGCCGATCTGCGCGCACGACCCGACGGTGGCCCACGTGTCGACCATCGTTGCGGCCCCCACGTGCGCACCGATGTTCACATAGCTCGGCATCAACACCGCGCCGCGCCCCACGAACGCGCCGCGCCGCGCGGAAGCACCCGGAACGACCCGCACCCCGGCGGCTTGCAGACCGTGCTTCAACGGCAGCTTGTCGGTGTACTCGAATGGCCCGTACTCGACGGTCTGCAGCCCCGAGAGGAGGAATAGCAGCAAGATGGCCTGCCTCAGCCATTCGTGAACGACCACCTCGTCGGTCTTCGAATCGATCTCGGCAACTCGGACCTCGCCGCGGTCGAGGAGGCCGATCGCCTCGTCGACCACCTCGAGCGCGCCTGTGTCGGCGGGCGAAAGCTGAGTGCGGCGCGTCCACAGCTCCACGACCGCGGAGCTCAAGTCGTCCATCGCGCTGAGGTTATCCGGTCGAACGCCCCGACAGCCCAGAACCGGGCCGGAAGGCCGGCGATCACTAAGTGCTCTGGACCGTAATTTCGATCACGTATCGATGCGACCTCAGGCGGCCGCCTGGTAGTCGGGCTTGTCGGCGAGCTTCTTCATGAGCAA
>PLIM01000180.1:0-245 GCA_003139355.1 Acidimicrobiaceae bacterium
GCCGACGACAGCTCTTGCAACTCGAGCATCGTGCCCACGAACGCCAGGGTCGACTCCGCCCCCTCGTTGCGGTTCACGCCATCTGGCTCCAGACCGTCGAAGCCGCCGCCGGTCGCGGGATCGAAGACCGCCACCCCCACGTCGTTGTCTCCGAGGAACCACGCACCCGAATGGCGCGCCGCTTCTGCCCACCGGCGATCTCCCGTGTAGGCGAAGGCTCTCGCGCATGCTTCCGTCATCGCCCA
>PLIM01000180.1:270-3597 GCA_003139355.1 Acidimicrobiaceae bacterium
GCGTCCGGCAGTAGCGCGTTGGCATAGCTCAGACGGGGCTCCGGCCACGGCCACGCGTCGCTTGTGCCAGGGCTTGGCAGGCTGTCCGCGGCGTCACTTACCAAGCGGCGCGCAGCGGCATGGTTGGGTACTGCCTGCAAGAGCTCGACCGCGCCGAGGGCGGCGTAGGCAACGGCGCGAGGGTATTCGGAGCGGAAGTCCGCGGCCTCACCAAAGAGCACGAGAGCTCGGCCGCGCAGGTCCGGCCACGGCGCCCGCGCTGCCGCCGTCCCGAGACCCAGCAGGGCGCGGCCGGCCGCGTCGTCGCTGTGTGGATCATCGGTCCAAGTGCCGTCTAGGCCCTGTCGCAAGCGAAACCAGCCCCCGCCAAGATGAGCCCGCTCGAGGAAGCCGAGGGCCACCTCTGCCAGGAGGGGCGCGTCAGGGTCCGGGGCCAGCCGGGATGCGATGGCGAGCAGCCGCCCGGCGTCGTCGGTGCAGTAACCACATTCCCGCCGTGGACAGTCCAGCTTGGCGTGTTCGAAGATCCCAACCTCATCGGATAATCGGACCAAGTGGCGCAGAGTCGGCAACGGTGCCACCGTCTCGATCACGCCACTGCCCTCGCTGGCAAGACCTCCGCGATGAGCGAACGGTAGGTCGCGCCGACCACCGGCCAGAGCAGGGCGGCCCCCTCCCGCCGTGAGGCAGTGGCCATCCTTGCCGCCAAGCCGGGCTCGTGCAGCACACGGTCGAGAGCGGCTGCCATGGCCTGGAAGTCGCCCTGGGGCACCGTCAGCCCAGCGCCCCGGGAAAGTAGCTCTTCGGCGTGCGGGAACCGCGTCGCAACGACCGGCTTACCCGATGCGACGGCTTCGACGAGGACGCCCGAGCTGACCTGGTCGCGAGAGTCGTAGGGCAAGAGCACGACATCGACGCTGCGGATCAACGCGCGCAGGGACTCCCAGTCCCGGTAGCTGTCGTCGAAACGCACGCGGTCGGCCACGCCCAGGGCGCGACTCTGGTCTCGCAACTGGTAGCGGTAGCGCTCACCCTGTGTGGCGAGGACTTTGGGATGAGTCTGCCCGGCAACGATGTACACCGGTGCGGGCGAACGTTGCTGCAGGAGCGCGATAGCGGAGATCCCGTGCTCGATCCCCTTGCCCGGACCCAGGAGGCCCCAGGTCAGGACAGCCGGTCGTTCGATGTCGGGCAGCACCGGTCCCGCAAAGTTGGCGGCCGCGCCGTGAGGTACGACCACGATCTGTTCGGCGTCGGCGTTATGGACCGCGATCAGACGACGGCGTGCGGCCTCGCTCTGAACGACGGTCAACGATGCTGCCGTCATCACCTGGTCGAGAATGTCGCGCTGGTGGCGCGTCGGATCAGGCAGCACCGTGTGCAGCACCGCTATGAGGGGCACTTGCACGGCCTCGATCAACTCGAGCACGTCCTGCCCATCAGGGCCGCCGAACACTCCATACTCGTGCTGGAGCACCACGGCATCCGACGACTCGATGGCCGCGACCGCCCGAGAAAGGGAGGCGCTGTCGCCGACGATCCACTGGGCGACAACCTCCCGATGTGCGTCGGCTTCGGGTCGGTCGACTACCCGGACGACCACAGTGCTCCAACCCGACTCGGGCGCGGCGATCGCCGCCGACAAGTTGCTCATGAAAGTGGCCAGCCCGCAGACGGTCGGCGGGTAAGTGCCCACCAACGCCACTATTGGCGTAGGCATGATCATGTTGGCCACAAACGGCACACCCTTGCTGGAAGACTCGGGCGACGCTGATGCCCCACCCCCGTCGCCGCTCATCCGGCCGTGCTGTCGCCACGCCACGGTCATGGGAAGGGGCCGAGGGTCCTCCGCATCGGCGCGACGGGCACCGCGGCTGGGCACGCGTGCACGGCCACGCTTGTCACCGAGTGTCATGTCCTGATCCATTCATCTCTCCAAGTTCCGTCGGGTCGTGTTCCCCATGTGCCACGCAGGACGCCCTCAGCGAAAGCAATGGTGCGGACACGGCGACGATAACCAAGCATGGCCTGGTCATCTGGGGACATGGCACTCCTCTTCCGCATGATCAGAAGAGGCGTCAAGCCTGCACCCGGGCAGCAACCTAAGCGGTCGTCCTAGCCGAACGGAGCGTCCCTGCTGAGAACTACAAGAGGAGTCTACACCGCGAAGGGCATGACAACAGGGCCAGCTTCGGCCCGTGCCCGACGTACGGCGTAAGCCGCCCCGCCCACCGTTCCTGACTCCGCCCGTCACGATTGGCCGCCGAAGCTGTGCGAGTCGTCGCTCCATCGTGACTCATGGGTATTGGGCTTGGCCCTGCGTGATGACCGACTCGACCTGCAGCACACGAAGTGGCCTCGTGGCGCTGGTCACGGAGTTGGCAAGGAGTCCTTCACCTCCGACAACGCCGGCGTCATCGGACAACGCCCAGTTGACCTGCCAGGAGATCGATGCCTCGAGCCCCTGATAGGTGCCGAACGTGGACTGGGTGAAGATCGACTCGCACGCCGTGGCCTGCGCCGCTGGGGGGAGCGACCCGTCATATGACGAACCGGGCCCGGGACATACGAGGTCGAGGCTCTCGGGCACAAAGGTGACTCCGCGCTCGGGGTCGTCGCTGGGATCCGGGAAGCTCCACCCCGACCGCCAGGTCACGCTCATCGGCGTCGCCCACACAGTGGCAACGAGCCCGCCGCCGGTTGCGGTCGCCTTGACCATCGTCCAGTCCTGCGCGTGGATCCACAACCATGTCGGGAAGTTCACGATCGTCGCGTCCGTGAATTCGTCGATGGACGAGGGAGATGTGGAGATGATCGGCGAAGGCAGCTTCGCTCTGGCGAGGGCCGCGTTGATCAACGGTGGAAGATTCGAGGCAGACGGGTCCGGCACGGTGTCCCAGAAGATCCACAGGTACATCACCTTGCCAGTGGGCGTCCTGGCGGACGGCAGGTCGGACTCGACCCCACCTCCGCCTGGGGGCACCTGGTCGGGTGTCGGGCAGGCCACAACGTCGAAGTGATCCGAAGATTCGGCCCGTCTCAAGAGCGCGGCGCCCCAGAGGTCAACTGTCCAGATGCCGGGATAGCCGCCGCCACGCGGTGCCGACCAGAAGCTGGCCGGAAGTCCGGCATTGGCCAGAGCGCTGTTGAGGTTGCTCATCGAGGAGCCGACGTCGTGCCAGACGCACAGACCTAGACCACCTGCGGCACCGCCTGTGTAGGGTCCGGGGCCTTGTGGGCTGCCAAGCCACCACACCCAGGACCAGATGGACGAGCCGGTCGAACCCGCTCCGCCTCCGTTCCCCGCGGGCGTGGCGGTACGGGCGG
>PLIM01000039.1 GCA_003139355.1 Acidimicrobiaceae bacterium
GTCAGGGACCTGAATGTTTGCGGCGTCGGACCGCCCCGGCCCGCGCCAGATCGCACCGCGGAACCCCGGACTTCCCGCCTCATCCCTCGATCCTGCGGTGGTTCACGCAACAGCCTCCTACGACCAGGCATTGGAACTCAGAGATCCGCGAAGGCGCGAGACTTCCTCCCTGTTACCGGCGTGACTACCTGAGAACGACTGTGGGCACATCGGCGCGGGTCTTTGGGGACGGCGTCAGCTTCGGCAACTGACTTGAGGACGGGTCGACGGAGCAGTGAGGATCGCGCTCTGAGATCTGAACGCGACGCACCCCTCCTGCTTCGATTTGAGGCGGGGCAAGGAGGGGCGCAGAAGGGGCAGTAGCCCAATGACCATCGTATGGCACACGAACATGACACTGCACGAGTACGCCGCGGCCAGCGGCGGCGTCGAAGTCCCGCGACCTGACTGCCCGGCCTGTGTCGTAGAGATGGTGTTCTGGGGCTCGTACAACCGCCCGGTCCGGATCGGTTCCTCCGAAGTCCGCCTGCGCATCCGCCGGGCGCTGTGCAAGCTCTGCCGCAGCTCACACGCACTGGTCCCCGATCTGGTGGCAGTCGGGCGGCTCGACTGTGTCGAAGCCATCGGGGAGGCGGTCACCGAGATGGCCGGCGGGTCGACGGCCGGCGGGATCGCACGTTCCAGCGGGCTCCCCTACACAACGGTCCGCGATTGGAGGAGGCGTTTCGCATCACGGGCCAAGTTGTTGTCGGCCGGCCTGCTGGCAGTCACCGTCGCCCTCGGCAACCTTGTCCCGCGGCTCGCGGCCGGCGAGGTCAGAGCAGCGCTTCGTGCTGTCTCGGCCGTGGCGGCGGCGGCCAGGCGCCGCTTTGGCATCGCCGGCGGGGACTGGGCACTCGCCAACCTCGTCGCCGGCGGTCAGCTGTTCTCCACCAACATCGATCCACCCTGGCTCGCGGCCTGAGGGTCGTCTTTGATCGGTTCCCTGCCGTGAGAGCCACGGTTGGGAAGGAGAGAAGTGCCCGAAGACCACAAAGAACGAGTCGCCCTGTTCCGTTACTCGGTCGTCTCAGAGGCCGTGAGCGACCGGCTCTCGCCCGCCGAGCGCGGCCTTGTGGTGCGCGCCCTGGCGACACGGCCGTGGGTAACGCCCGACGGCGACGAACGTTTCATCTCGCGCACGACGATCGACCGCTGGGTCGCCGCCTACAGGAGAGACGGGCTCCGGGCTCTCGAGCCGGAGGCACGCTCGGACAAGGGCCGAGGACGCGCCAACCCCGAACTCATGGCCGAGGCGGTCCGGCTCCGCCGTCAGGTGCCGGCACGCTCGGCTGCCCAGATAGTCGAGATCATCGCCCGCGCCCACGGCGTCCAGCTAGCCGAGCGGACAGTGCGCGAGCACCTGTCTCGTTCTGGCGTCAGCCGGGCGGCGATCAGCGCCGATCCCGTCAAGGCCTTCGGTCGCTACGAGGCCTCGCGCCGGAACGAGATCTGGATCGGCGACGTCCTCATCGGGCCGTTCGTGCCGCATCCGCGCCTGCCGGGCTCCAAACGCGCCAAGCTCTTTGTGCTCGTGGACGATTATTCCCGGCTGCTGGTGGCCGGGAGGTGGATGACAGAGGAGAACACCCGGGCCGGCCAGGAGGTGCTGCGGTCGGCCATCTGCCGGCGAGGCGTGCCAGAGCACGCGTATTTCGACAACGGGGCGCCCTATCGTTCCTCGCAGCTGGAGCGGACCTGTGCCGTGCTCGGTGTCCACCTCGTCCATTCGAAGCCCTACACCCCGATGGGCCGGGGGAAGCAGGAACGGCTCAACAGATATATACGAGAGAGGTTCCTCACCGAGGCGGAGGCCGCCGGCATAAAGAGCTTCGAGCAGCTGAACGACGACTTCTCCGCCTGGGCCGAGCAGGTGGCCAACACCCGGGTGCATGCCGAGACGAAGAAGGCCCCGATCACCCGGTTCCTCGAAGCCGGCCCGGTCGAACTGCCCGACGCACAGCTCGTGCGCGAGGCCTTCAGGTGGTCGGTCACCCGCCGGGTAACGAAAACCGCCACGGTGTCGCTCTACGCCAACCGCTACGAGGTCGACCCGGGCCTTATCGGGCGCAACGTCGAGCTGCGCTTCGACCCCGAGGACCTGACCGTCATCGACGTCGTCACGAACGGGGTCACGATCTGTCAGGCCGCACCGTTCAAGATCGGGCGCCACGTCCACCCCTCGGTCAGCAAAGAGGAAGAGCCGACCGCGACCGAACAGGACGGACCCCGGATCGACTACCTCGGGCTCGTCAAGATGGCCGACGACGAGGCCAAGGGGTCCGGGCGGATCGACTTCAAGGACATCCGCCTGCCCGGCTTCGAGGGCGATATCGAACAGGGAGAAGTGCTGTGAGCACCACCTCGCTCTGGTCGTCGCACTTCGGCTTTACCCGCACGCCTTTCTCGAAGTCGGTCCCGGTCGACAAGCTGTTCGGGCGATCCGCCCACCAAGAAGCCGTCGCCCGCATCCAGTACTGCATCGCCGAGTCGGCCCTCGGCGTGATCACCGGTGACGTCGGTGCAGGAAAGTCGGTTGCGGTCCGCGCGGCGGTGAACGGCCTCGACCGGACGAGCTACACCGTCGTCTACATGGCGAACCCGTCGGGCGGGTGCCGTGGGTTGTACGTCTCGATCACGACGGCGCTCGGGGCGACACCGAGGTTCCACAAGGCCGAGGCCATCGCCCAGGTAGCCGATCTCCTGGCCGCCGAGCAGTCAGAACGCCACAGGAAGGTCGTGTTCCTGATCGATGAAGCCCATCTCCTCTCGCCCGACCAGCTCGAGGAGCTGCGACTCTTGTCGAACGCGGACATGGACTCTGCCTCGCCGTTCGCCGGGCTCCTCATCGGCCAGCCAACGCTGTCGACTCGGCTGCGTCAGGGCGTGTTCGCGGCACTTGACCAACGGATCTCGGTTCGTTACGAGCTGCCTGGCATGGACCTCGCCGAATCGGTCGCATACCTCCGGCACCACGTCGAGCTCGCCGGGCGGACCGACCAGGTCTTCGCCGACGACGCAGCCGCACGGATGCACCGCTACGCCAACGGAATACCCCGCGCCCTCAACAACGCGGCACGCTCCGCGCTGACGGCCGCAGCCGCCGACGGCAAAGGTATCGTCGACGATCTCTGCGCGAAGAAGGCGGTGGCCGAACTCACACGGAGCTGACGAGGCACCGACCGGCGCCGATCAGAGGCCACCAGCGCAACTAATCGGCGCCGCTTCGCGTCCCCGGCCAGTGCTGCCGAACCGTCCTCGCCCAATCACGCCAAAGCGTTGTCATCTAATCCGGCCGACAACACCAGGCGGAAACGCCATCTGGT
>PLIM01000101.1 GCA_003139355.1 Acidimicrobiaceae bacterium
TGCGTAATGGCCGGCCACACCGCTTCGAGCTGGTAGTGGTGCCCTGACCCTGACCCCGCTTGCCCCTCTCGCGCTCTCGGATTCGATCAAGGAACAAGCGATCTGGCGAGCTCGCCTGTGACGAGTCGCGTGACTGACGGCTGCCCGAGACTGTTGAGAGCCCAATCGAGCCAGCTGGTCTCACCGTCGTACCAACGGTCCGGACGCAGGACGAGATGGTCAGGCAGGGCAATCTTGCGCGCCTGGTGCACTGGTATGACGAACGTCCGTCGCCGGCGACCCCCTGGAAGACGACGTTCCAAGGCAGCCGCGCCCGTTGCTTGCTCCACGACACCGTGCTGTCGTCGCTGAGGCACCCAGTCCGGCTCGGCGCCGTGACTGATCACCACACCCTCGATATGACGATAGTTACCCAGCTCGGCATTCACGTTGTGGCGAAGCGTGCTGAGCTGCTGTTCAATCGACCAGTGGACCGCAGGGGTGAGCTGCAGCAGTCCGCCACTCTCGTCGATGCGGATCCAGCTCGAACCGGCGCACGAAGTTGCCTCGGCCTTTTGATGAAGGCGCACAGCAAATCGCGGCCACAAGTCCCGTGGAAGCATCGGTCCCTCGTGGATCACGTCTTCGATCCGTTCGCCGGCCGGGTATGCGACCACCGACGCGAAGCCAACGTCAGCCTCGCAACGCTTGCCCTGTTCTGCGGCAGTGCGCGCCGTTTCATCCATGGCTGTGACGAACTGCTTGAGCTGGTTCGCATCGAAGACGCAGGTCTCGCGGATTACGCACTGCACCGGGTACCGGTGCTCGATCGCTGTTGGGCGAACACCGCCTCACTCTGGCGATCGATCGCTCTGGACTCTCGGTCCATCCCCTGCGTCGTGACCTCGACAACGTGCGAGATACTGCCCTTGGAGAAGCGCAAGTCGGGTAGATGCCCATCGGTTGTTGCGACCTCGCTCTCGACGCGCCAGCGGTCTCGTACCGCCAATCCGATCACTTCGAGAACAACGTCGAGATGATCGAACTCGTTCGGGCTCGCCGACCGGCGGATGCCATTGGGTCCTTCAGTCAGCCCGATACGTACGTCTTCGGGGAGTAGCGCGATCCTTGCAGCTCGTTCGATGTGGCGAACGAGAGCGACTGGGCTCGACAACGGCCAGTCGTAAAGGGACGACATGACCGGAACTGACCGCCGTCTGGCACACTCGGCGAACCAGCCGTCACCATAGAAGTCGGCGACGACGTCCGTCGCCCACTGCACTAAATCGCGACCTTCGGGCTGAACAGCGACCCTCTCAATCGGTCCAGCCCAATCCGCCCAACAGGTCAACTCCTCCGGTGGCCATCGGTCGTCATCTTCCACAGGCCGAGTGTGTCACGAGGCTCCATCACTCAGTCGGCCAGTTCCTCGGACCCAGTTCCAGCGATCGCCCCGTCTGCGACCAACCGGCCTCCGTGGCGAGGCTTGCCCAACAGAGCCGAGCCAAGAGGGGGCCGCGACCCTCACGCGTGAAAACAATGGTTCGCCAGCCGCGTTCGGCGAAAAAAGTTCGGCAAATGTGGTGCAAATGTGGTGCACGGCGCCCCTGGACGCGCCACGAGGGGCCGATTTCAGCCCCCCGCACGGCCGTGACCTGGACTTTCTTTGGAGCGGACGACGGGATTCGAACCCGCGACCCTCACCTTGGCAAGGTGATGCTCTACCACTGAGCCACGTCCGCGTGCCGCCGAATCTTACCAAGCCTCTCGCAGGTTCTCACTCACGCATCCGACTGGCCTAACCGGGCCTGGCTGGACCGGGACTGGCCTGGCCTCCTGGTCACGAGATCCCCGGATCGGCGTCGGCTCGGCGCCGCAACCGAACGATGGCCAGGAGCTCGTCAAGGCTCTCGACGATCATCCTCGGAAGAGCCGCGATGTCGGGCACGGACTCCCTGCAGCCGCTGAGCCCGAAGCACGCAGTGCCGTAGTAGCTCATCACTGTCATGTTGAGCCCTGCACCGTCGATGACCGGTCCGAGGGGATACATCCCAACCACACGCGCTCCGGCCAGGAACAAAGGAAACCGGGGTCCGGGGATATTCGAGATCGTGACATTGAACACCGGCCGTACGCGATCGAACACCCGTGTCGAGGAGATCAGGCGGGCCGCACGGCCGATGAGAGCGGGAAACGTGAACTCCGTCCAGTCGGTCAGCACGTCCATCCCGATCAGAGACTCCTGAGCCTTGGCCTCAGACATCGCGGCAGAGATCGCACGCAAGCGCTCGACGGGATCCGCAATGTCGGTCGCGAGCGAGGTGAGCATGGCCGAGAGCCGATTCCCGCCGCTCAGCCTCTCCTCGTCGGCTCTCAGCGACACCGGCACGAAACCGACGAGCGGCTCTTCGGGAAGCTCGCCCTGCGCAAGCAGATACCGTCTCAGTGCGCCAGCGCAAAGTGCCAGCACGACATCATTGACCGTGCATTTGAAATGTTTCCTGACCGCCTTCAGGTCCTCGAGCGCCACCTCGCCGAAGGCGACGCGTCTGTGGGAGGTGATCGCCTGGTTGAACGAGGTCCTCGGTGCGCTGAAGGGCGACGGAGGAGGCGGGACTCCCGAATCGCGGTTGTGCTCTGAGACAAGCAGCGCGGCCTCTGCCCAACGCCCTGCCGCTCTCATCGCTTTGACAGGGCTGGAGGCGAGCTGTGCCCACGCAGCAACCAGGAGGTCGATCTCGTTGGGAACGCGTTCGGGCTGCCAGTCGTCCTCCTCGTCGAGTTCAGGCGGCGGATCTGGCTCCGGGTCGAGCCAGGAAGCGGTGAGCTCGGCCCCCGAGACTCCGTCGATCGCCGCGTGGTGCATCTTCACCACGATCGCCTGGAGGCCGCCTTCGAGGCCTTCCACAAGGCATATCTCCCACAAGGGACGCCGCCGGTCCAGAGGTTGCCCAACCATCTGACCCACGAGCTCCTCGAGCTCCGACCGACCACCGGGCGACGGCAGACACGCCCGGCGCACGTGGTAATCGAGGTCGAATTCCGGATCCTCGATCCACACCGGGTGCGCGAGGCGAAACGGCATCTCGACAAGACGACGCCGGAACGGCGCCGCGTAGTGCAGGCGCCGCGCGACCATGGCTCGCACTTTGGCGAAGGAGAAGCCCGCCGGCGCAGTCGTGGGGTCGAGCAGGAACACCCCGGTCAGGTGCATGTGGTTGGTGGGCGTCTCCATGTAGACGAACATGGAATCGACCCCGCTCAGCCTTTGCACTTCACCTCGCTCTCCTCGTCCGAGAACCGGTTCAACTGTTGCCCACCTGGCCGCAGAGTTGGTGGCGCCCCGGTGTTCGGGGCCGACCGCGAGCCTTCACCGGCCGCTGTGACCGAGACCTCCCGCGCCGCGTTCGCTCGTTTCGAGGTGATCCACCGCCACGAAACGGGCCTTCTCCACGCGGCAGATCACCAGCTGGGCGATCCGATCTCCGCGGTGGACCTCGTAAGGCCTGGTGGGATCCGTGTTCACAAGTATGACCGCGACCTCGCCGCGGTAACCAGGGTCGATCAAGCCCGGCGCGTTCAGGCACGTGACCCCGTGCCGGGCAGCGAGCCCGCTCCGCGCCAGCACGAGGCCGGCATAGCCCTCGGGGATTCCGAGCGCTATCCCAGTGGCGATCGTCGCACGCCCACCACCCGGGGCGAGCACGGTGCCGGCTCTAGCGACCAGGTCACACCCGGCGTCACCGAGCCGCGCGTAGCTCGGGGCCGGAAGGTCCACGTCGAGTCGCACCAGTGAAATCTCGAGCACGACAGCGCACCGTAGTGGAGCAGACCCGGTTCCAGGTACGATGCGCCTCGGTGCTCGCCTGGATGGATCTTGAGATGACCGGACTCGACCCAGCACGCAACGTCATTGTCGAGATCGCCACCATCGTCACCGACGACGAGCTGAACATCGTCGCAGAAGGTCCCGACCTCGTCATCGGTGCGACACCCGAGCAGCTCGCGGACATGGAAGACATCGTGCGCAGGATGCACACGACAAGTGGGCTGCTCACCGCGATCGGAAGGTCCACCGTGACGGTGGACTATGCCGCCGCGGCCACGCTCGAGTTCGTCAAGTCACACCTCCCCACCTCGGGCGTAGTTCCGCTGTGCGGGAATTCGATCGCGATGGACCGTCGTTTCCTGAGGCACTACATGCCGGCCCTCGACGAGTACTTCCACTACCGCACGATCGACGTCTCCACCGTGAAGGAGCTTTGCAAGCGCTGGTATCACGACCTGTACGCGGCGCGACCCCAGAAGATGACCGCGCACCGGGCACTCGACGACATCCGCGAAAGCGTCGCCGAGCTCGTCTACTACCGCGAGCACCTCTTGCGCACGCCGGCGGAGATGCAAGCGCGCGCCGCGGTAGCGGGTGCAGGCGCGAGCACCGGGACCGAGGCATCCTCGGCCGGAGAGCCGTCCTAGCCCGCTGCGATTGCCGGCAGCGGTGCAACAAGCCACTCCAGCTGCGTCACGATGAGCTCTCAGCATGAGGCTTTCTTCTCGTGAGCGGCGGGTACCCGCTCGTCTGGGACCACGATCTCGTGCCCGGGCGCGTCCCACGTCGTTCAGCGATCTACCCCTCGACCCGGTCGAGCACGGCCCGCGCGTCTGCTGACCACTCTCGAGCAGCTCCTCGGTATGAGAGAAGCCCTGCCACAGGATCTCCTTGACACCGGACTGCTCCAAGACGATGACGTCGACGTCGGCCGGAACAGTGGCAAGGTCCGGGCGAAGTCACGCGCGTATCGACGACCCGAAAGCGACGAGCAAGGCCTCACAAGGTCGCCCGTATTCGATCGGACCGGAGTTGACACCGCCGCACACAAGGACATGGATCCACCGCGCACCTGCGGCCGGCGCCGCCGACAACGGGGTGTTGTCGACCACGTCCCCGTCGATGCAACGATTGGCGTCGCGCTCGACGGCCGGGAAGATGGCCGGCAGCGCAGCCGGTGCAAGGACGACCTCGAAGCCTCTACGGTGCTCTCGTGGGCGCCCCTTCGGGTTTCATGATCCTGGATCTGACGCCAGGCGTCGCGCCACGGCGATCGGTCCGCGGGCAGACCAAAGTGACGCTCTGGTTCATGCGCTCGGCCGCCGGGCTCGCGAACGGGCTCGTCGACTTCAAGATCGCGGCAACAGACGAGACCTGGTCCGGACTCCGTTTCGCTCTTGTCTCGAACCGGCCGGATCGTGCCGGGCCCGATTCTGAGCGCTAGGCCGCCGCCATGACCGATCATCACGAGACAGCTGTGCGGGTGCTTCGTGTGTTCACCGACGAGACCGGCCGCCACGGCAACGCACTCGGAGTGATCGACGGTGCGCTGGTCGACCAGGACGACCGACAACGCGTCGCGCACGAGCTCGGGTTCAGCGAGACGATCTTCATCGACGACTACGCCACAGGCGAGTTGCGCGTCTTCACGCCAGCTGCCGAGCTCCCGCTCGCTGGCCATCCGCTCGTCGGCGCCGCCTGGCTCCTCCTGGGCGAGCCCGCCGCCCCAACGGTGCTCGAGCTGCGGCCTCCGGGCGGGCTGGTGCGCTCTTGGGCCGATGCGAACGACAGAACATGGATCGAGGCGCCGCTCGGCACCTTGCCGGACTGGACGCTCGTCCAGCTGGGCTCGCCGGCCGCGATTGAGGGCCTCTCCGGGCCTCTGCAGCCCGACCACGATCACGTCGTCTGCTGGGCCTTCATCGAGACCGGAGTCCTGCGGGTGCGCTGTTTCGCGCCCCGTTTCGGGATCGCCGAAGATGAAGCAACCGGTTCGGCGGCTCTCCTGCTCACGGCACTGCTCGAACAGCCGATCGAGATCCGCCAGGGCAAGGGCTCTCTGTTGTGCGCACGCCCGGTTGACGCCAGCCGGGCGGCCGTTGGTGGCCTGGTCGTCGAAGACGAGCCGCTCCACCTCGTGGCACAGTCACCGGCTGACTGACGACAGCCGAACTGCCTGTTTATGAATTGTTAACGGTTCGCGCCGAGAAATTTACGTCCTGTTGACGCGGCTCGCTCCATGCTGGCTGCATGGCTGATCTTCTTGCAGTACTGGGCACGTTGGCGTTCGTGCTCGTCTTCTTCGGCTTGATCTGGGCACTGGAACGGGTATGACCGCCGTCCAGGTCGTGCTGCTCGTCGTCTCGGTGCTGGTGTTCATCTACCTCGGCATCGCCATGTTCAAGCCGGAGTGGTTCTGATGCAATTCTTCTGGACGCTCGTCGCCCTCGTGGTGGTGTTGGGCCTCGCGTGGCGATTCCTCGGCTCGTACATGGCCGCTGTCTTCGAGGGCCGGGTGCACTGGCTCGGCTGGCTCGAACGCCCCGTGTACGCGGCCCTCGGCACCAGTCCCGAACAGGAACAGAGTTGGAAGCGTTACGCCGGCTCCCTGATCGTCTTCTCCGCTGTGTCGATCCTCCTCACCTACTTGATCATCCGGACCCAGGGCTCGCTTCCTCTCAACCCGCAGCACCTCGGGGCCGTGTCACCCGCCTTGTCGTATAACACGGCAGTCTCGTTCGTAACGAACACGAACTGGCAGAACTATGACGGCGAGTCGACGATGACGTACATGTCGCAGATGGCCGCTCTCACTGTTCAGCAGTTCGTGAGCATGGCCGTGGGAGTCGCTGTGGCCATCGCCCTAGTGCGCGGCTTCGCACGCCGCAACTCTCCGACGATCGGCAACTTCTGGGTGGACATCACGCGCTGCTTGCTCTACATCGAGCTGCCCATCGCCTTCGTCTTCGGGCTCATCTTCGTCGGCCAGGGCGCTGTTCAGACCCTGAGCGGCCCCGTGCACATCCACGACATCTTGAACAACATGACCCAGGTAATCGCCCTCGGCCCGGTCGGCTTCATGGAGGTCATCAAGGAGCTCGGTACCAACGGTGGCGGGTTCTTCAATGCAAACGGCGCGCACCCCTTCGAGAACCCGACAGGGCTCACCAACTTCATCTCGATCGTCTTGCTGTTATGCGTCGGCTTCTCCCTCACCTACACCTTCGGCAAGATGGTAGGAAGCATCCGCCAGGGCGTTGCGTTGCTGGCCGCCATGGTGATCCTCTTCAGCGCCTGGGTCGGCTTCTCCTCCTACTCCGAGCACGTCGGGAACCCTGCGGTCGCCGCGGCGGGCATCAAGAGCCAGCCCACCGGCAACATGGAAGGCAAAGAAGCCCGCTTCGGCGGCACCCAGTCGGCCCTCTACGACATCGCGTCGACGCAGACCTCGACCGGCAGCGTCGACGGATCCAACGACTCCTACACCGCAATGGGCGGCTTCGGGCTGATAACCGGCATGATGCTCGGCGAGGTCTCACCGGGAGGCGACGGCAGCGGCCTATACACGATCCTCATCTACGCCATCATCGCGGTGTTCATCGGCGGGTTGATGATCGGGCGAACGCCGGAGTACATCCGTAAGAAAATCCAGGCCAAGGAAGTGAAGCTGGCGGGCTTGGGCGCTCTTGTCATGCCGATCATCGTTCTCATCCTGGCCGGTATCGCCGTCTCGGTCGCCGAGGGCCGTGCGGGCCCGCTAAATGGTGGACCGCACGGGTTCACCGAGATCCTCTACGCCCTGGTCTCTCAGGCCAACAACAACGGCTCGGCGTTCGCAGGCCTTACGGGCAACACGCAGTTCTACAACGTCATAGGGAGCATCGACATGCTCGTCGGACGCTTCGGCATCATGATCCCGGCACTCGCACTGGCAGGATCACTGGCGAAAAAGGGTGCCGTCGCAGAGTCCCTCGGCACCTTCAGAACCGACAACGGCATGTTCGTCGGGCTCGTGATCGGCGTCATCCTGATCATCGGTGGCCTCACCTTCTTTCCCGCCGTCTCGCTCGGCCCGATCGTCGAGCAGCTCATCCACAGCAAGTTCTTCTGATGGAGCCCTCCCACATGAACGACTCAACCGATCCCCGCCTCGGCGCGAGCTCCGCCACTGCGGTCGATGTCCCGGCTGCGCCCCAAACCGGGCCACATGGCGTGGCCCAGGCGCGAAGCCTCTTCGACCGGGAGATACTCGGCCAGGCGATCATTGGCTCGTTCAGGAAGCTCGACCCCCGGGTGCAGGTCCGCAACCCTGTGATGTTCGTGGTTCTCGTCGGCACGGTGGTCACCTTCATCGAGTCAATCGCGCATCCGGGTTTGTTCGACTGGTCCATCACGATCTGGCTGTTTCTGACCCTCATCTTCGCCAACTTCGCCGAAGCCATGGCTGAGGGCCGTGGCAAGGCCCAAGCCGACACGCTGCGCAGGATGCGTTCGGAGACCGAGGCGCGCCGGCTGTTGCCGAACGGCACCGAGCAGTTGGTCGCCGCCGCGGCGCTCGCCAAGGGTGACCTTGTGGTCTGCGAGGCCGGTGACCTGATCCCCTCCGACGGAGAGATCACCGAAGGCATCGCATCGGTCGACGAATCGGCGATCACCGGCGAGTCGGCCCCGGTCATCCGGGAGTCCGGCGGCGACCGGTCGGCCGTCACCGGCGGCACGAAAGTGCTGTCCGACCGGATCGTGGTCAGAGTCACCGCGGAACCGGGGCAAACCTTCCTGGATCGCATGATCACCCTCGTGGAGGGCGCCAACCGCCAGAAGACGCCCAACGAGCTCGCTCTCACAATCCTCCTGGCCGTGCTCACCATCGTCTTCCTGCCGGTAGTTGTCACGCTCCAGCCTTTCGGCCACTACGCGGGGGCGACGGTATCAGTGGTGATCCTCGTGTCGCTGCTGGTCTGCCTCATCCCGACGACCATCGGCGCGCTGCTGTCCGCGATCGGCATCGCCGGTATGGACCGGCTCGTTCAGCGCAATGTGCTGGCCATGAGCGGCCGGGCGGTGGAGGCGGCCGGGGACACACAGACGCTGCTCTTGGACAAGACCGGCACGATCACGCTCGGCAACCGCATGGCGTCGGCCTTTTGTCCCGTCGGCGGTCACACCGAGCAGGAAGTGGCCGACGCCGCGCAGTTGGCATCGCTCGCCGACGAAACTCCGGAAGGACGCTCGATCGTCGTGCTCGCCAAGGAGCGCTTCGACATCCGCGCCCGGGAGCTCGGTGGGGACCACAGATTCGTCCCCTTCACGGCCACCACGCGAATGTCTGGTCTCGACCTCGGAGACCGGCAGATCCGCAAGGGCGCGGCCGACTCGGTCAAGCGTTGGGTCACCGAGCTGGGTGGGTCGATCCCCGGTGACCTCGACGCAGTTGTCGAGCGCATCTCGCGGGCCGGATCGACACCGCTCGCGGTCTCCGACGGCTTGCGGATCATCGGCGTCATCGAGTTGAAGGACGTGGTCAAACAGGGCATACGTGAGCGTTTCGACGAGATGCGTGCCATGGGCATCCGCACGGTGATGGTCACGGGCGACAACCCCCTGACCGCCGCAGCCATCGCGCAGGAGGCCGGGGTCGACGACTACCTCGCAGAGGCGACACCCGAGACGAAGTTGGCCCTCATCAAGTCCGAGCAGGAAGGCGGCAAGCTCATCGCGATGACCGGCGACGGCACGAACGACGCCCCGGCGCTCGCACAAGCTGACGTCGGCGTGGCGATGAACTCGGGCACGACTGCTGCCAAGGAAGCGGGCAACATGGTCGACCTCGACTCCAACCCGACCAAGCTCCTCGAGATCGTCGAGATCGGGAAGCAATTGCTCATCACCCGTGGAGCGCTCACGACATTCTCGATCGCGAACGACGTGGCAAAGTACTTCGCCATCATCCCGGCTCTGTTCGTCGCTACCTACCCGCAACTCAAAGCGCTCAACATCATGAAACTGCACAGCCCGCAAAGTGCGGTGTTGTCCGCAGTGATCTTCAACGCGCTCGTCATCATCGCCCTCATCCCCCTTGCACTGCGCGGGGTGAAGTTCCGGGCCGCCAGCGCGGCTGCGATCCTGCGACGCAACGTCTACATCTATGCAGTGGGCGGCATCATCGCGCCCTTCATCTTCATCAAGCTGATCGACCTGATCCTGACCGCACTGAAGGCGTACTGATGCTTACCCAAATACGGCGATCAATTGTCCTCGCTCTGTTCTGCCTCGTGTTCTTCGGCCTGCTGTACCCCTTGGTCGGGACTGGCGTCTCCCAGGTCCTCTTCAAGCACCAGGCCGACGGCTCGATCACGGCGAACGGCTCGACGCTGATCGGCCAGAACTGGACCAGCCCGAAGTTCTTCCACGGCCGCCCCGACGACTTCGGGCCGTACGCGGGCACCGGGGACAACCCGCTCGTCGCGAACGGCAAGAGCGGCGACTCGGGCGCTACCAACCTCGGCCCTCGGTCCAGGAAGCTCGAAACCTACACCGAAGAGCTGATCACCTATTGGCACAAGATGGGCGTCAACCCGACGCCGGACCTGGTCACCACCTCTGGAAGCGGGCTCGACCCCGATATCACGCCGGCCGATGCCCACGCCGAAGTGCCCATGGTGTCAAAGGCCACCGGACTTTCTCCGAAGGTGCTGGACCAGCTCGTCACCCGTGAGACCAACTCCGCCCAGTTCGGTTTCCTGGGCTCGGATTACATCGACGTCCTACAGCTGAACGAGGCCCTCGCCAAGATGGAGTAGACGCCGTGCCGCAGACGCGTCGGCCCTGCCAGGCGGAACTTCAGGTTCGCCTGACCTTGCCAAAGCTAGCCTCGTCAGCCAGGGGCCCAGATGGAAGTGAGGGTGGGGCAGTGGGGATCGAACGGTGAGTAGGGACGGCGAATTCAGCGACACGACCCAAAAGGCCGATCAAGGTGTTGAGCCAACGGGGAAGTTCCGTGTCTACTTCGGAGCTGTAGCCGGCGTCGGCAAGACCTGGGCCATGCTCGACGAGGGCTGGCGCCGCTACAAGCGAGGCTCGGACGTGGTCATCGGATTCGTCGAGACCCATGGCCGGGAGCACACGGCTCAGCAGTTACGCGACCTCCCGATCGTCCCTCGCAAGGTCGTCGAGTACCGGGGTACGACCTTTGAGGAGATGGACCTCGAGGCGGTCCTTGCCCGCAAGCCCGAAGTCGCTCTCATCGACGAGCTCGCCCACACGAACGTGCCGGGCTCCGGGCCGCATCCCAAGCGTTGGCAGGACGTGCTCGAGATCCTCGATTCGGGGATCGGGGTAGTCAGCACGGTCAACGTCCAACACCTCGAAAGCGTTGCGGACGCGGTGCAGCAGATCACCGGCGTGGCTGTTCGCGAGCGGGTTCCCGACTGGGTGGTGCGCAGGGCCGACCAGCTCGAGCTGATCGACTCGTCCCCCGAGCAGCTGCGCCGCCGCATGCTGCATGGCAACGTATATCCTCCCGAGAAGATCCCCGGTGCCCTCACCAGCTTCTTCCGTTATCAGAACCTCGTGGCCTTGCGCGAGCTCGCACTTCGTTTTGTCGCCGATGAGACCGAAGAGGAGCTGCTCGGGTTCCTCGTCGCCCGGCACCCCGACATCGTCTGGGACACCGCCGAGCGCATCATGGTGGTCGTCACCGCTGCACCGGGAACTGATGCTGTCCTCCGCCGTGCGGCCCGGATCGCGTTACGGGCGCACGCAGACCTGCAGGCTGTCTACGTGGTGGGCGACGATGGCTCGCGCCCGGTCCCCAAGCAGGCGCTCGAAGCCATCAAGCACCTCTCAGATGACTTGGGGGCGACCTGGCACGACATCGTCTCGGACGACCCAGCCCCGGCGCTGGTCCACTTCGCCAAGGAGAACCAGATCACCCAGATCGTGCTGGGGGCGCCCCGCAGGTCCAGATGGGGGCAGCTCACGAGCAGGTCCTCGGTCGTCCAGCGCGTGCTGCGCTTCGCGCGCCAGTCGGGAGTCGACGTTCACGTCATCAACCGGTACGGCGAGAGTGCTCCACTGGGCACCGCCCCAGCTCCCGAGGATGGAGGCGGGTGAGCTCACGGCGCGCGGCGCGCCCGAGGCGACTCAGCGGGCCCGAGCGTCCCGATCCATGCGCCGATGCCGCAAAGAAGCCGATGCCCGTCGGCGGGCCTCCTGCCATCCGCGAGGCTCGACGAGCCGCTCCAGGTCCCGGGTGTGCAGGTCCACGAGCTGCTTGGTGTTCATCGGGTTGATCATGAGGTGTCCCTCCTTCCGGCGATCGTTCCGGCCGAACTTCCTGTCCTGCCTCTCTGATGATCTTACTTCGTCTTTGTTTGCTTTTCAACTATGTTCTGATATAGTTATCTAGCTATGCAACTGTTGGAGCAAAAGACAGAGGCAGCTGACGCGACGATCGCCATCGGGCCGTCGATCGCGGTCGAGCTGTCCTGGGTGCTGCTCGCCGCGAAGCGCGAACAGCTCCGCGCGCACCGCCCTGGTCTCGAAGCGCTCTATGAGAGCCCGAACGGCCTGGAGGAACGCGTGCGCTCGTTCTGGGCCGATGGCGTGGCCGACTTCGGAGAACAGCTTGTGCTGGCCGACCAGGCACAGCTCATCGGCAGCGTGGAGATCGAGGAGTTGCTTGCCGGAGTCGCGCAGGCCGCCATCGATAGCCCGAAAGAGCTGCCACTTGGCTCCGAGGACGAATCTGATCGCGCGGTGTTCCTGCAGCGCCTCGACCGGCTCCGCCGTTCTCCCCCCTTGCGCCGGGACTACGTCCGACTGCTCCGCGAGCTGTGGGCTGAGGTGAACGAGACCTGGGAGAGCCAAGGCCGGCGCCTCGTCGATGTCGCGGTCGAGCGATACCGGCGCCGGCTCGAACGAGGCGCAAGATGGGTCGACCTGGTGGTAGCCGACTCCGAGCACCTCTCTGAGCATCTACCGGGGCTGATCGAGCGGCTGCCGAGGGGAAGTGCCGTCACGATCGCTCCGAGCTTCTTCTCCGGACAGGGCCTCCTGTTCGATCTTCCAAGCGGGATCCTGGTGGGAGTTCACGCCGCGACCACCGACTCGAGCACTCGGGCAAGAACCGACCTGCTGGCAAAGCGGCTCAAGGCATTCGCCGACCCCACACGGCTCGCGATCGTCCAAACCCTCGCAACGGGACCGATGACAGTCGGCGAGATAGCGAGGTCCTTCGATCTTGCGCAGCCCACCGTGAGCAACCACATGAGAATTCTCCGCGAAGCGGGAGTCGTGACGGGAACCCGCCGCGGCACCCGCCTCGAGCTCGAGGTGCCGACAGATGCCGCAAACGAGTTGCTCGACGAGCTGAAAGCCCTCCTCAACCGGTCGCGCAAGCAGGACGATCGTCCCGGGTGACCTCCGGCTGTCCGCAAGGCGAAATGGCCGTGCTCGCGGCGTAGTCACGGGCCGCAACGACCAGCTCAGGAGCGCCTGGCTACCCGCGGGACCCGCAGGGGCCTACAATCCCCCAACCCCGGGGTTTCAGCCAGGCGCTTGTCTTCAACGAGTTCGAGGAGTTGACGCTCGGCCAACAGACCCAGGTTCCCTTCGATTCCTGCGGGGTACACCTGCATCACAGCAAAGGACACGACATGGGAAGTCTCACAGTGAACCCGGCCAAGGATTGTGCCCTCGTAGAGGAGCTCGCCGGCCCCGCCGCCGGCTTGTTCAACCGCCATCTCTCTGTCTCCAAGGAGTGGTACCCGTTCGAGGACATCCCGTGGGGCGACGCCACCGACTTCGCCGAGGAGGCCTGGAACGCTCAGCAATACCCCCTCTCTCAAGGTGTGCAAAGCGCGATCATCGTCAACGTCCTGACTGAGGACAACCTCCCCTACTACACCCACACCCTCCTGTCGCCCATCAAAGAGGACCATCCGCTGCGGGAGTGGAGCCGGCGCTGGACCGCGGAGGAATGGCGCCACTCGGCGGCCATCCGGGACTGGATCCTCGCCACGCGGGCGATCGATCCCTACCGCTTGGAGGACGACCGGATGGCCCAGATGTCCAAAGGTCAGGTCCCCGAGAGCGACAGCGTTGCAGAGATGATCGCCTACGTGAGCTTTCAGGAGCTCGCCACTCAGGTCGCCCATCGCAACACCGGCCAGGCCTTGGACAAGACCCGGCGGGGCAAGAAGATCATGTCCAAGATCGCCGGCGACGAGGGCCTCCACCATGCCTTCTACCGCGATCTCGTCCTCGCAGCCCTCGAGATCGACCCGTCGACGATGATGATGGCTATCCAAAGCGAGCTCCGGAACTTCAAGATGCCGGGGACGGGCATCCCTGGCTTCACCCGGCACGAAGAGGCCATCGCCCTCGCGGGTATCTTCGGGGCGCAACAGTTCCTCGACGCAGTCGTGAAGCCGACGCTCAGCTATTGGCGAATCTTCGACCTCGAGGACCTGAGCGCCGAGGCCGACCAGGCACGCGAGAAGATGAGCAGGAACCTCGCAGGGCTCACGCGCCTCGCGGCTGCTCAGCAGGCACGTATCGCCGCCATGCAGGCCTGAGGGCGGGCCTGCCAGGCTCGCTGTCGCTCAGCCCCAGTATCCGGCAAAGACCTCGAGTGCCTCCTCGACCAGTTCCGGCCCGAGAACTTCGACGCTGCGCTGGCCACTGGCAAAGACCTCCCGGCAGGGCAGGTCCATCGTCGGGTTGTCCGGGTGATTGCCCGTGAGACCCTTCAGGTCGTGCTCGCTCAGCCCGAAGACCACGCGCCCGATCCCGGCCCAGTAGATGGCGCCCGCACACATGGCGCACGGCTCCGCGCTCGCGTACAAAGTGAAATTCGCCAACTCTTGCGGCTCGTAGCGCCGGGCGGCCCGGCTGGCGGCCACCGTCTCTGCATGCGCGGTCGCGTCCCGCGACGGAACCAGACCGGCGTTCTCCTGCTCGATCACGACATTGCCGGCACCGTCGACCAGGAGACACCCAAAGGGGAGGTTGCCCTCCGCTCGCGCGCGGGTGGCGACCTCGAAGGCGGCCCGCAAGTGGCGCGCATCGGCCTCACCCAGTGCTGTCATGGCACCGTCCTTCCAAGCTGACGAGCCCGGGCACCGTCGCCCAGCCCGGTCCGGCCTCACTCGCAAGCGTCAAGCTCAGCTCGGACTTCTGAGACCAGCGCGCCCTCCGCGACAATCCGCGCCTCGGCCGCGTCGCGCCGCTTCAGCTCGATGCCGCCCGCTTTGAGCGAGCGCTCGCTTACGGTCAGGCGCAGAGGAAGCCCGATGAGGTCCGCGTCGGCGAACTGGACACCGGGACGCTCGCCCCGGTCGTCGAAGAGCACGCCGATGCCGGTGGCCTCGATCAAGCCGTAGACCCTCTCGGCCACTTCGCCCGCCGCCGAGTCCGCTCCCCGCAACACCGTCAGGTGCACCGGGTACGGGGCGATGGAGACGGGGAGCCGCAGACCCCGTTCGTCATGGTGCTCCTCGGCGATGCAAGCAAGGAGGCGGCCCACGCCGATCCCGTACGAGCCCATCACTATCGGCTTGGCGTTCCCGTCCGGGTCGAGATAGGTCGCCCCGAAAGCATCCGCGAACCGGGTGCCGAGCTTGAAGATGTTGCCGACCTCGACACCACGCTCGGTGCGCAACGGACTGCCGCACACCGAGCACCCGTCGCCGTCGTCGGCGGCAACGATGTCGGCCACGACCTCGGGCCGCCAGTCCCGTCCCGCGTTGGTGTCGAGCAGGTGCCAGCCCTCCTCGTTCGCTCCGGCTACCAGGTTCGGCGACGACATCACGAGCTCGTCGGCAATGACCTCGCCGCCGGTCAGCCCGATCGGCGAAGCGAATCCGGCGGTGGCGCCAATGGCTGAGATCTCGTCGAGAGTCATGGGACGCAGCTCGGCCCCCCCGAGAAGGTTGGCGAGCTTGGCCTCGTTCAGGTCTGTGTCGCCCCGGACGACCGCCACGATCAGGCGAAGGACAGGATGGCCGTCCTCGCTGCGGTGCTCCGCCGCGAGAAACACGATCTTTGCCGTCCGGGCCCTCGCCACCTCCAGCAGCGCCGCGAGCTCCTCGATCGTCGTCGCGTGCGGCGTCTCGACGCGACAGACCTCGCGAAGCTCCTCCGGCTCTGCCGCCGCCTTACGAGAGGTCGCCACCTGACGGTTCTGCGCGTACCCGCAGCTGTCGCACAGCACGAGCGTGTCCTCGCCTAGCGGCGTCAAGTACATGAACTCGTGCGCCCCGCTGCCTCCCATGATGCCGACGTCAGCGCCGACGGCGACCACTGGCAAGCCGCATCGGGTGAAGATCTTGAAGTACGCCTCGTAGTGCGCCCGGTACTGGGTGTCCAGGCCCGCCTCGTCGAGATCGAGGCTGTAGGAGTCCTTCATCGTGAACTCGCGGGCGCGGATCATCCCGGCCCGTGGACGGGGATCGTCGCGCCACTTGATCTGGATCTGGAAGACGAGTCTCGGGAGCTGGCGGTACGAGCTGATCTCGCCCGCGGCAAGGCTGGCGACCACCTCCTCATGGGTCATGGCGAGCACCATGTCCCTGTCCCGCCGATCCTGAAAGCGCGTGAGCTCGGCGCCGATCTTCTGATACCTGCCGCTCTGCTGCCAGAGCTCTGCAGGATGCACGACGGGCAGCGACACCTCCACGCCCCCGATGGCCGTGAGCTCCTCGCGGAGGATCTGCTCGATGTGCATCATTGCCTGCCAGCCGAGCGGGAGGTAGGAGAAGATGCCCTGCCCAAGCTGGCGGACATAGCCCGCCCGCAGGAGGAACTGGTGACCGGGCGACTCGATCCCGGCTGGTGCCTCCCGCAACGTCTCACCGAACAGCCTCGACATCCGCACCGCAACCGCCTCCTCGTGAACTTGTTGGCAGAAGCTACTCGGATGCCGTGCTCCATCGCCGTGGACACCGGAATTGCCCCTTGCGCGACCGGCCACATGACGTGTTAGTATCCGCTAACGTAATATCGTGCCCGATCTGGTGGCGATCCTTGCCGAGCCCAACCGGCGGCGACTCCTCGAGTTGCTGTCGGCAGGCGAGCAGCCGGTGAGCCGGCTCGCAACTCAGTTCGGAGTCACGCGATCGGCCATTTCGCAGCATCTGGGGGTGTTGTCCGATGCGGGGCTGGTACAAGCTCGCCAAGAGGGCCGGTTCCGCTACTACCGGCTCGATCCGGAGGGAATGGCCGCGCTGCACGACGCACTCGACGTGTTCTGGACCCACGAGCTCGAGCAGCTTGCCGCTGCCCGCCCACCTGAAAGAGGAGATGACAGCATGACCGCAGAGAAGTCCGTGCTGGTGCCACTGGACCCAGAGGCGACCTTCGCTCTCTTGACCGAGCCGGAACGCCTGCGACGGTGGCAAGCGGTCACGGCCCGCGTCGAGTTGCGGGCAGGTGGCCAATACCGGTGGACGATCAATCCCGGGCACACCGCGTCCGGCACGATCACCGAAGTCGAGGCCGGCAAGCGGATCGTGTTCACCTGGGGCTGGGAGGATTCCGACGACCTGGCACCGGGCGCCTCGACGGTGACGATCACTCTCGAACCGGCAGAGGGTGGGACAAACGTGCGCCTGGTCCACAGTGGCCTGACGCCCGAGCAGGCTGCCGGCCACCTCGAAGGCTGGAACCACTACGGTGAGCGCCTCGTCGCAGCAGCGGAGCGCGGCGACGCGGGTGCCGACGAATGGGCCGCGTCAGAACCGGGTGACCCTCTCACAGCGGCGGAGGCCTCACTCGCCGTCTGCCAGGCCGTTCTCCGCGGGCTCAGGCCCGAGCATGGGAGCGCTCAAACGCCGTGCGCCAAGTTTACCGTCGATGATCTCGTGGAGCACTTGGTCGGGTCGCTCCGCTTCCTCGGCGCGGCCGGCGGCGCGACCATGCCGGACTCGGAGACCGGACCCGCCGAAGTCCGGGTCGCAGATGCCGCTCAAGCGACGCTCGAGGCGTGGCGCAAGCGGGGCCTGGACGGCACCGTCAATCTCGGCCGATCCGAGATGCCGGCCGCGGCCGTGGCCGACATCCTCTGTATGGAGTTCCTCGTGCATGCCTGGGACTTCGCCCAGGCCACAGCCCAGGCTGTGGCAGTCGACGACAGGCTGAGCGGTTATGTCCTCGAACGCGGGCGTTCGTTGATCGCGCCGCAGATGCGCGACGGTGACAGTTTCGCAGCCGAGCTCGAAGCCGGACCGGAGGCCGATAACCTGGCCCGCCTCGTGGCCTTCACCGGACGCGAAGCCTGACTGCGCCGCTCACGACACAGATTCTTCCTCCCGGACGCAACAGGCTCCGTGTCCCGGAGCCCCGAAGAGTCGGGAAAGAGACCTCGATGCCCAAACGAACCGCTTACGCACAAGGCACCCCCAGCTGGGTGGACCTCCAGACGACCGATACGGATGCCGCGAAGTCCTTCTACGGTGGACTGTTCGGTTGGCAGTTCGACGACCAGCCCATGCCCGGGGGACCCCCCTATTCGATGGCACTGAAAGATGGCGAAGTCGTGGCCGGCCTGTATCTGCAGTCACCCGACATGTCCGCCCGGGGCGTCCCGCCGATGTGGAACACCTACCTCGCAGTCGATGACGCCGACGCCGCCACCGAGGCCGTGCAGGGCGCGGGCGGGCAGGTCCTGGTGCCGCCGTCCGACGTCATGGACGCCGGGCGGATGTCATTGGTGGCCGACCCGACCGGGGCTTCCTTCGGCCTCTGGCAGGCAAGACGGCACATCGGCGCGTCGCTCGTGAACGAGCCGGGCACGCTCATCTGGAACGAGCTCCTGACCGACGACGGCGAGGCTGCTTGTGCCTTCTATGGCGAGGTCCTCGGACTCACCTCCGAGCTGAGCGACATGGGGGGAAGTCCCTACATATTGTTCAAGGTCGGCGACGACATGGTCGCGGGCTCGATGCCACCGCCGATGGAGGGTATCCCGAACCACTGGCACGTCTACTTCGCTGTTGAGGACATCGACGCGGCGCTCGCCAAGGCACGCGATCTCGGGGCCAACGTGGTCAACGGTCCGATGCCGACCCCGATCGGCCCGATGGCGACGCTGAGCGACCCACAAGGTGCCATGTTCAGCCTTTTCGCGCCTAGCGGACAAGCTGAGTAGCCCGCCGCGACATCGTAGAGCGTGATCGGGACTGGGATCGAAACGACGACGGGAGCGAGCAATGAGCGATGACTGGCCAAAGATCCAGGTCGAACGCGAGGCATGCGGCGACTTGTTCGAGTCGCTGACGCCCGAGCAATGGGCGAGCCCCTCGTGGTGCGAGGGCTGGAACGTGCTCGAGGTCGCTGGGCACCTGATCGCGGCGACCCAGCTGTCGCTTGCATCGTTCTTCGGCCACCTTGTCAAAGCGGGCTTCAGCTTCAACAGGATGGTCGACGCCGATGCCAAGCGGTGCAGCTCGGGTGACCCTTCCAGCCTCGCTGCCCAGATGCGGTCCGGGGCGCTGCGGCGAAACCATCCCCCGGGGCCGGTGACGGCGATGCTCGGGGAAGCCGTGGTCCACGGCGAGGACATGCGTCGGCCACTCGGCATCAACCGCGATGTCCCGGAGGAGACGCTCGTCACGGTCGCGGACTTCTACAAGAGCTCGAGTCTCCTCATCGGCGCGAAACGACGCATTTCCGGCCTCCATCTCGAGGCCACTGACGCCGCGTGGGCCAACGGCGACGGGCCCGAGGTGACCGGGAACCTGGTCTCGCTGATCCTGGCGATGACCGGCCGCCGGCAGGCGTACGCGGAGCTCTCGGGCGAAGGGGTGGCGACCCTGGCGGCACGCCCGTAGGCACCGGGCCGGCGCTGGCGGCGATGACCGTCTCGAGCTCTTCAGGAACACCGAAGTGATCCCGGGAGCCCGGGTGGCGACGCTCGAGCCGGGACGCTCCAGGATGAGTCGTGAGAAACTCGAGCAGGCCACCGCCGATCCGCCCGGTCGTCGGCGATGCAAGGCACCCTGACAACCGGGCCGAGCAAAGGAGACGACATGCCCCTCTTCGGAAAGTCTGCGGACACCGGAGGCTCCAGTTGGGAACCGGAGGCCGCGGGAGGCCGGTTGGCCCATACCTTCGGCGCGGACCCGGCCGGAGTGTTCACTTCCGACCTGTCCGTCTCGGAGTACGTGCTGCTCGGGGAGGCGGGTTTCGAGCCTTTGGGTTTCGTGGTCGGGTCGTCGATCTACCACATCGGCCTTCAGATCGGGAAGTGGTCCGAGAACCAGGAGCTCCAGGTGCTCACACAGGCCATGTACAACGCCCGCGAGCTCGCCATGACCCGCATGCAGGCCGAAGCCGAGCACCTCGGCGCGGACGGGACAGTGGGTGTCCAGCTGCGGATGCAGGCCTACGTGTGGGGCCAGGACGTCCTCGAGTTCATCGCGACGGGAACCGCCGTCAAGGCCACCGGCAGTTCCTCTGGGGCACACCGCGCTCCGGACGGCAGGGCATTCACATCCGATCTGTCGGTTCAGGACTTCTTCCGCCTGCTGGCCGCCGGAGCAGTCCCGGTGGCATTCGTCCTCGGCACCTGCGTGTACCACATCGCCCATCAGTCGGCCTTCCAGGCGCTGCGCCAGACCGGTCAGAACCAGGAGATGACGACGTTCACCCAGGGCATCTACGAGGCCAGGGAGCTCGCCCTCTCCCGGATGCAGGCCGAGGCTGCCGAGGCGCGAGCCTCAGGCATAGTTGGTGTCACCGTTGGGGTCTTCAACCACGTCTGGGGCGAGCACGCCACCGAGTTCCTCGCCACCGGTACGGCGATCCGCCAGCTCGGCGACGAGCACCGGCTCGCGGACACCTCCCCGAAGCCGACGTTCACTCTCGGACTGGACCTCTGAGCGCGATCGCCGCACACTGCCGGTGTCGCGCGCTGTTCAGCGTGATCCCGGTCATCGTGACACTTGCCATCAGCCTTGGGCTCACGGCCCCGGTGGGACCGTAGCGGCGCTGACCGTGAAGGCCCTGCGACCGCCCGAGGGCGGCGCCCGCCGGCACCGTTCGGCCCGCCCTTCGATAGGCTCGGTCACACCGCAGAAGTGCGAGCTCACGAATTCTGCGGGCAGTGTGAGGAGGGGGAGATCGAACTTCAGATGGCCGGGAGGCTCGAGTCGATGAAAGCCGTTCCGGTCGGCATCTCATCGCAGCGCCCCGCGGCGCTCCCGATGCCGACGACCGGTCCGCTCATCGACTCGTTCGGGCGCGTCCACACAGACCTCCGTATCTCGGTAACCGACCGTTGCAACCTCCGTTGCGTCTACTGCATGCCTGAAGAAGGAGTCGCCTGGGTACCCCGGTCCGAGATCCTCACCTTCGAGGAGATCGAACGGATTGCCCTGGTCGCGTACGGTCTCGGAGTCGACTCTGTGCGTCTGACCGGGGGCGAGCCGCTCGTGCGGGCCAGTGTGACCGACCTCGTGGCCCGGCTCGGTCGAATCGGGTTCTCCGATCTGTCCATGACCACGAACGGGTCCGGTCTTGCCCGCCTGGCAGCGAGTCTCGCCGCGGCGGGCCTCAAGCGCGTCAACGTCAGCTGTGACTCTCTGAAGCCGGAGCGCTTCGCCGAGATCCGCCGTCGGGGTGTGCTCACGACGGTGCTCGAGGCGATGGACGCCGCCGAGCAGGCGGGCCTGACACCGGTGAAGATCAACGTCGTGGTGATGGCCGGGATCAACGACGACGAAATCGTCGATCTTGCCGCCTTGGCCCGCGACACCGGCCGCGTCGTGCGGTTCATCGAGTTCATGCCCCTGGACGCCGACGAGACATGGGAACGCTCGAAGGTCGTGCCCGGCGAGGAGATCCTGGCGCGCATCAACGCGGTCTGGCCTCTCGAGCCCGCAAGTGAACGGGCTCTCGACGCGGCGCCGGCGGATCGCTACCGGTTCGTCGACGGCTACGGCGAGATCGGTGTCATCACGAGCGTGACCCGCGCGTTCTGTGGCTCATGCAACCGCCTCCGGCTCACCGCGGACGGGGCCATCCGCAACTGCTTGTTCGCCAATGAGGAGCACCCTGTGCGGGACCTTCTGCGATCGGGCGGCAGCGACGCCGACCTCGCGCTGCTGGTTCGCCAAGCGGTGTGGGCAAAGCGCGCCGGGCATGGCATCAATGACCCGGCCTTCTTGCGCCCCGCGCGGTCGATGTCGATGATTGGCGGCTGACTCGCGCCTGCGACGGACCTCTCGGCCCGGTCGTTCGGCTTTGCCTGAAGAGCCGGTGATTCGCGGGCCTCAGCAGGCGATCAAACGCGAAGAGCAGACGGCAACTCCTCTGTGGGCTCCTGGATGTCGATGCGTAGTTGCTCAAGGGCTGAGCGCATTCAGTACTCCGTTCAGTTGGTCGGCCCGAAGCGCTCGACGCGAATTCGCTTCGCGGGAACCGCCAGGCGGGCGAGCAGCCCGGTGACGTGGTCGGCAAAGCCTGAGGACCCGCAGACATACGCCGTGGCCCCTGACAGCAGGGCGTTACGAAGGTCCTCCTCTCCGAGATGGCCGGGTGGCCGTGCCCCCAGCGAAGGCGCTTCACGCGTGTACACGACCGTCGTCTCCGGGCCGGGAAGCTCCTCGGCGTAGCAGAGCTCGTCCGGGCATCGAACCGAGACCACGAGGCGGACGAGGTCGCAACGACCCGATCGCCGCGCCAGGCGCAGCATCGCCATGAGCGGCACGATGCCTGATCCCCCGCCGACAAGCAGGGCCGGGGTGTCACCACGCCACACGAACCAGCCCCCAACGGGGCCGCGCACCTCGAGCTGGTCACCGGGGACGACCACGTCGTGCATATAGGAGGACACCTCCCCGTCCTCGAGTCGCTCGACGGTGAGCTCGATGTACGCCGACTCGTCCGGAGGTGATGCGACCGAGTAGGACCGCGAGGCGCTATAGCCGTCCGCCGCAGTCAGCCGAACCACGTAGTGCTGCCCGGCGAGGTGCCGCGAGACCTCAGGGAGCATGAGGCGAAATGTCTTCGCGCGCTCTGTTTCCTTCGTGACCCGTACGACCGTCGCGCTCTGCCAGCGGCCGGGCGGGGGCGCGTCCGGCTCAGTCACCCTGGTAGCGCTGCTCGAGCCAGGGGTCACCGCGGTCGTGATAGCCGTTCACCTCCCAGAAGCCCGGTTCATCGTGGTCCACGAGCCGAAGTCCGGCCACCCACTTCACGCTCTTCCAGAAGTACAGGTGTGGCACGAGCAACCGGGCCGGGCCGCCGTGGCCGACCTCGAGCGGGAGCCCCGCGTACTCCCACACCACCCATGCCTTGGCGCCGGTGACATCGCCGAGCGGGAGGCTCGCCGTGTATCCGGTGTGCGAGTGGGCGACCACATGACTCGCCGACGGGAGTGGCTCCGCATGGGCCAACAGGGTGTCGACCGAGACCCCGCCGAAACTCACGCCGAACTTCGACCACGTCGTCACGCAATGGATGCCACCTTCGTAACTTGCGGAGGGCAGGGCGTGGATCTCGTCCCATGTCCATGTCACCGGCTGTCGGACCAGCCCTTCGACGGCGAAGGCCCACGAGGAAGTCGCAAGGCTCGGCGTCGCTTCGGCCGTGAGCACCGGCCAGTCCGAACCGATGTCGTACTGGCCCGGCGGCAGCCTGGAGTCGAGTGCTGCACCGCCGCGACCCTTGAACCGCCGTGCGTACTTCACGAGACCCTGCCCGAGCACTCAGGAATCGTGTTCCCCTTTGTCGTTCGCCGGCCCCTTGGCTGTCTGGGGCGCGACCTTGTGGTGTGCAAGTCTCGGCGCCGGAAGGCGACTCATCAAGTGCACGCGAGCGTCGGAGGTGACCGGCCTTCGCATGGAATCAGGTTCCTCCCGTGAGCAGGTGGCAGACGAGCCATCAGACCTCCTCGGGCGTGGATGTCATGGTGGCGTCGCCAACCGGAAGCTTGACACGCTGCACGCGCCGGCCGGCAGATCAGCCCGCTGGTAGTCGAGGCCCGAGGTAGACGAATTCCTCGAGCACGACGTCATCTCCGAATCGGGACGTGACCTGACCAGCTCGAACCCAGCCGCACTTGTCGTACAAGGCGATCGCCGCGTGCTGGTAGGTCACAACGTCGAGGATCGGCCAGAGTCCTCGCGCGCGGGCGTCCCCGCACGCGAGCTCGAGGAGGGATCGCCCGATTCCGTGTCGTCGGTGTTGGGAAGACACCAGCAGCCGGGCGATGACGCCCAGACGATCGGGCGGCACCTTCAGCGCCTCGCTCGCCCTGGCGAGGACGGCAGCGGAGCTGTGTGAACGAAGGGCCACGTGACCGATGATCTCGCCGTCCAGCTCAGTCACCCACGCCGCCAGCGCATCTGGCACCTCGATGAACCTGCGGAGATCATCCGGGAGAGACATCGGATACCGGTCGAGCTCGTGGGTCATCCGCGCCAGTCGCACACAAGCGTCGAGGTCCGCGTCGACTCTCTCTCGCGTCAGCACCGAGAAACGATCGCACAGATCAGGCTGGCGCCGGCGGACAACTACGAGGTGGTCAGACCAGGCTTTAGCATCGGAGCCCATGCGCGGGGAGAAGTGGCTGGGCGCCCTTCACGAACGCAATTTCCGCCTTTACTTCCTCGGCCAGTTGACGTCCGCGATCGGCACCGGCATGACGCCTGTGGCGCTGTCGTTCGCAGTGCTGGCGCTACGCCATGCGTCTGCGTCCGAAGTCGGCGCAGTGCTGACGGCCCAAACGGTTCCCCTCGTGGTCTTCCTGCTCGTCGGTGGCGTCGTGGGCGACAGGTTCGGCCGGCGGCGCGTGATGCTCAGTGCCGACGTCCTGCGCGCCTCGGCAGAGACCGCTCTCGGCGCCTGGATCGTCTTCGGCCACCCACCTTTCTGGGGCTTCCTGCTGCTCCCCGCTCTTGTCGGAACAGGCACGGCGTTCTTCATGCCGGCGCTCACCGGGCTCATTCCCCAGATCGTCTCCGGCGAGCGGCTGACCCAAGCCAACGCGCTGAACGGGCTGACGTTCTCGATCGGTGCGATCATCGGGCCATCGGTCGCTGGTGTCATCGTCGCGACCGCCAGCCCCGGTTGGGCGATCCTCGCAGACGCTCTCTCGTACGTCTTGAGCGTCTGCTCGCTCGCAGCTCTTCGCCTCGGGCCGGTCACAGAGGCGACGTCGGACTCCTTCTATGGCCAGCTTCGGCGCGGGTGGCGCGAGTTCTGGGCGCGAACCTGGCTTTGGGCGATCGTGGCGGCGTTTTCGGTCGCCAACATGGCCATGATGGCGCCGTACCTCGTCCTCGGCGCCGTGATCTCGAAGGAGTCGCTCGGCGGCGCGACCGCCTGGGGGACGATCCTCGGTGCTGAAGGCGCCGGCGCTGTCCTCGGTGGTGTCGCGATGCTGCGTCTGCGCTTCAGCCGGCCGCTTGTCGCCGCGGCACTCTCGTTGCTCGTCTGGCCCTATCCCCTTCTCTCGCTTGCCTACCGCGCGCCGGTGCCCGTCATCGTGATCGGCTCGTTCCTAGGTGGGGCGGCCTTCGCGATCTTCGACACGCAGTGGCAAACGACGATGCAACGGGAGGTCCCCAGAGAGGTGCTGTCACGTGTGAGTGCCTACGACTGGTTCGGCTCGCTCGTCTTGCTGCCGCTCGGCTATGCGATCGTCGGGCCGGTCGCGTCCGTTCTCGGGATCCACGCGGTCTTCATCATCGGGAGCGCCTACTTGCTCGTGGCGGTGGCGGTCATCCTCTTCATCCCGTCGGTGCGACAGATGCGCGCGGGCACCGGCGCGACCTAGAGCCTCGAACTTCGGACCGGGCCTCGCTGGACCTCGCCGGCGACGTTGTCGGACACGGCGCCGCGTGAGGTGACCCGGTTGGCCGAGCTTCACAGGATTCTCTCAGACGCGGCGGCTCTACTGGTGCCACAAGTCACGTCACGATGGAGTCTCCTATGGTGTTTCGCTACGGCTACGGCTTTCACCACGGCCCGGGTGTCTTCGGTTGGCTCTTCCTCGCACTGGTGATCGCAGCGCTGGCACTCGGTGTCGTCGCCCTGGTCCGGATGTCGAGGTTCCCGGGCTCGCGCTCTCAGGACAGATCGTGGCCCGCTTCCGACCCGCGAGTCGACCCGGCGCTCACCGAGCTGCGCATCCGGTACGCGCGCGGCGAGCTCAGCTGGGAGGAGTACGCGCAGCGGGCAGTGAACCTGGGTTTCCCGGTCAAGCCCGGCTCCGGGCCGTTCATAGACCCGAACCAGCCGCCCCCGCCCCCGTAGCAGACTGCAGCCACCACCACTCACTTCTCGGGACGGTCGAGGAACTGCCCGGCCTTGCCTTGGTTGTCAACGCATCGAAGGCGAACGGCGCTGCTCCGCCACAGCGATCGTGCCCTGGCCAACGTGCGTCCCGATGACAGGACCGAGCCAACCGACACTGATGCGTTCCCTCGGGAACGAGGCTGCGAGAAGCTCGACGAACGAGTCGACGTCGGAGGCGGCGGCGTGCACGACGACAAGGCGCTCGAGATCTCCCGCCTCGCGTGCCTTCGAGGCGAGGTACTCAAAGGAGCGAGAACGAGTCCGAGGGCGGGACTCGAGCTCGAGGGTGCCGTCTCGGATCTCGAGAACCGGCTTTATTTCGAGAAGACCGCCGAGCAGTGCCTGAGCCGACCCGAGCCGTCCGCCCTTTCGCAGATTGTCCAGGGAGTCGATTGCTCCGTAAAGCCCCACCCGATCGCGGCTCGCCATCGCCGCTGCCGCGACGGCCTCGAGGTCCCCGCCCGCTTCGGCGGCGGTGACGGCATCGAGCACGACGAGCCCCTCGGCCATCGTCGCCAACAGCGAGTCGACGACACGGACTCGGATCCGACCGGCCACGCCCTCGGCCCCGATGACAGCGGCCTGGTAGGTCGCGGACAGCTTCGACGACAACGTGACGCAGACGATCCCTTCAGCGCCGTCGTCTGCCAGGGCAGAGAACGTCTCCTTGAAAGCCCCGGGCGACGGTGCCGAGGTCTCGGGCAACTGCACGATTTCGGCAGATCTCTTCCAGAACTCCTGGGGCGACCAAGTCGAGGTGACATCCGGTCCGAAGTCACCGAGCCGGACGTCGAGGTGCACGACGCTCACACCGTGGTCGGCGGCCACTGCCTTGTCGAGGTCGGCGGCGCTGTCAGTGACGACCCGGATCCGAGTCATGGGGCTCCCCCCTGGAGGCGGGACGCCGCCTCCGCCCACAGCTCGAGGCCGATCGGCACCTGGCACTTCTTCCGACATTCCTCGAACTCCATTCTGAGTACCCGACGCGATACCTTCTTAAGCGGAGGTGGTACTCCATTTTTGTTGGAAGGCTAACACGGAACTGGAGGCTGTCCTCCACTTACCGATAGGCTGAAGCGGTGATCAAAATGCCGAACCGTGGCCGTTCGCACGCAAGCCCGGAGCCGACCACCGGGGCCGACGCTCAGGACCAGCCGACCTTGCGGGCCGACGCCGAACGAAACCGGGAACGGATCGTCACCGCAGCCCAAGAGGTGTTTGCCGAGTGGGGCCTGAACGCGGCCCTCGAGAAGATCGCCCGGCGAGCCGGTGTGGGCATCGCCACGCTCTACCGACGCTTCCCCTCCAGGGCCAACCTCATCGCGGCCAGCTTCGAGCGAAAGATGGCCGACTACGCCGCCGCAGCCGAGCACGCGCTGGACAACCCGGACCCGTGGACCGGCTTCTGCTGGCTCATCAACAAGATCTGTGCGATGCAGGCCGCGGACGCCGGGCTGAAGGACTTGATCGCCATGAGGGTCCCTGCCTCTTCCGCGGTCGACGAACTCAGGAATCGAGCCCTACAGAGCCTGGAGCACCTCATCCAGCGAGCGCAACGGCAAGGCACACTGCGTTCCGACTTCGTCTCCGCCGACGTTCCCATGTTGCTCTTCGCCAACGCCGGAATTGTGACTGCAACTCGCGACGAGGCGCCCGACACGTGGCGGCGGTTCACCGCCTACATGATCGACGCCTTCCGCGCCGACTCGTCAAGCTCACCCGGAGGATCTGCTCCGTCACGCGAACAACACCAGGCTCGGGTGCGAGGGCCGGAACGGGCAGCGCAGCCGGCCTAGCCGGCACGAGGAGCGCCGCAGCAGCTGGCGCGAGCGCGGCCGGGTCGACCGCGCCACCGATCTGGCGCGACGTGTAGACGAGACCGGAGGCGAGTCCCGCCTCGTGCGGCGAGTACCCGTCGACTCCTGCAGGTACGGCAAAACGAAGAACCACATCGCGAACAAGGCGCCCGACTGCAGCAACATCACGACGTTGGCGGTCCAGATGGATCCTCGAACCAACAGCGTGAGCCGCATGAGCGGCGACTTGCCACGAACCCATCGTGAGGCACGAACCAGGCCATCTCTTCGGCGGCAAGCCCGAGGGCGACTCGGGCTCGGCTGCCTTGCAGGAACGCCCACCCAGCAACCATGCTCACGATCCCGATGGGGATGTTGACGAAGAGGATCCAGCGCCACGACAGCTCCTCGGTGAGATCCCACCGGGAAGGAGGAAACCTGCGAACCTCAGTGTGTACCTGCAACCAGCTCGCCGAAGGTCTGTCGCGTGCCAGGTGCAGGCACCGGCTGCTCGGGTGACCGCGACCCTCGTGAACTTGCCGCTCCGGATCGAAGAGCTCCGCTGATCAGATCTCGCTACCGTGGACAGATGGTCGTGACTGGACGGTCAGGGAGATGACGGGCGCTCGCGAGCACAACTGGACGATCGGGACCATCACCGGGCTCATCGCTTTGGCAGCGTTCGTGGGCGGGCCCAAGCTCGAGAAGCTCAAGATAACAGCGCTTGACCCACTACATGTCACCTGGATCAGCGCAGCGATACTCCTCGTCTTCGGCGTCATCGCCACGCGGCGCATCGCCGCCGGCCTTGGCCACCTCGTCACGCTGCGATCGATCGCGGCCGCCGGGGCCGCGGTGCGGCTGCTTGCAACCGGCATCGGCTACATCGTGGTCGTCTTCGCCGTGTTCGGAGTGCTCGACGTGCCTATCGATCAACTGCTTGTCGGTGCAGGACTCGCCGGAGTCGTACTCGGCATTGCGGCACAGCAAAGCCTTGGAAACGTCTTTGCCGCGCTCGTGCTCCTCCTCGCGAGGCCCTTCAAGGTCGGCGACCATGTTCGGATCCGCTCAGGAGCGCTTGGCGGGATATTCGATGCCTGGGTACTCGAAGTCAGCCTGACCTACGTGACAGTGCGCACCGATGACGGAGAGCTCAAGATACCCAACTCGGCCATGCTCGCCGCTGGCGTCGGGCAACTCCCAGGCGCACCGCCAGAACCGGTCACGCCGAGGACCGACCTCAGCCGACAACCGGACGTCGATAGACCAAGTTCTGAGCGTCAAGTGCCGTAGGCTCTCATTTGGCAGGGGGCGGCGCCGCCTCTTCAGGGCTGAACAACTGAATCGTGGTGGAGCGAGATGACCTTCGGCCGACTTGCGGAGTTCGACGGCTTGCCAGAGGAGTTCTCGGCAGCGCAGCTCCTCGCAGCTGTAGTTGGCTCGAGTGAAGACGCGATCGACGCGGTCCGCCTCGACGGCGCGATCGTGGGCTGGAACCTCGCAGCCGAACGCCTGTTGGGCTGGACGGCGGCCGAGACCATCGGCCAGCACATCAAGATGATCCTGCCCGAGACCCGGAGGGAGGAGTTCTCGACGATCACGGCCCGACTCGCCCGGGGTGAGCACACCGACCGCTTCGAGACGGCACGAGCTCACAAGGACGGCTCCGAGGTGCAGGTGACGCTGACGATCTCACCGATTCGCTCCTCCGACGGGCTCGTCGTCGGGTCCTTGGGCATCGCTCGCGACTTCGCGAGTCGGCGACGCTCGGAGGAGATTCAAGGGCTGCTCGCCTCGATCGTGGAGAGCGCTGAGGATGCCATCGTGAGCATCGACTTGGACGGGTGCGTGACGAGCTGGAACCGAGGCGCCGAACGCCTCTACGGCTACAGCGTCGCCGAGATGGTTGGTCGCCCTTATGGCGAGATCCTCAATCCAGAAGCTCTCGAGGACCACGGGTGGGTGTTCGCCAAGGGGGTGGCCGGGGAGCGTCTGAGCCGCCACGAGACGGTGCGGACCAGGCGCGACGGCACGAATGTCGAGGTGTCGATGAGCCTGTCGCCGATCCTCGCCTCGGACGGCTCGATCGTCGGGGAGGCGGGGATCCTGCACGACATCACAGAGCGCAGGCAGCGCGAGCGCGAGCTCGTGGAGAGCCGGACACTGCTCGAACAAGCCCAGCGCGTCGGGCAGATCGGCGGGTGGACGTGCGGGATCGCCCTGAACGCACCACTGCTCTGCACGAGAGAGACGTTCCGGATCTTCGGAACCGTCGAGCGTCCTGACCTGACGCTGGCGGACTACTTCGAACGTGTCCACCCTGACGATCTCGAGCGCGTGCGAACGGCAGTGCTCTCAGCGATCGCCCAAGAGGGCCACTACGCGCTCGAGCACCGGATCGTGCGCCCGGACGGCACGCAACGGTGGGTTGTCGGAGCAGCGGACGTCGTCGCCGACGCGAGCGGGGTGCCAGTCGAGGCGATCGGCGTCGTGCAGGACATCACGGACCGCCGCGAGGCCGAAGTGAAGGCACAGGGCGTCGAGAGCCAGCTCCGCCTGCTCGCCGAGAACTCGCAGGACCTCATATTCCGCTACCGGATCGCCGATCCCGGCTTCGAGTTCGTGAGCCCGGCGTCCCTCGCCATCACCGGGTACACGCCGGACGAGTTCTACGCCCAGCCTGAGCTCTTCGACCGTCTCATCGATTCCGCCGCTCGTGACCTCTGGCTGGCGCGGGTGCTTTCGGGCCATGACAGGGCGGCGGTCGACATCGAGCTCGTGCGCAAGGACGGCTCCAAACTCTGGGTCAGCCAGCGCCTCGACGTCGTGCGTGGCGCGGGCGGGGAGATCATCGGAGTGGATGGCATCACTCGTGACATCAGCGACCGGAAGGCGGCCGAACTGCGCCTCGAGCACGAGGCCCTCCACGATCCTCTCACCGCGCTGCCCAACCGGGTGCTGGCAATGGACCGGATCGAGCACGGGCTGTCACGCGCTGCCCGTGAACATCGGCTGGTTGCGGTGCTCTTCGTGGACCTGGACCGGTTCAAGGTCTTCAACGACACGCGGGGCCACGGTTTCGGCGATTCCGTGCTGATGGCCGTCGCCAATAGGTTGGTGGAATGCTCGCGCGCTGAGGACACCGTGAGCCGTTTCAGCGGCGATGAGTTCGTCGTCGTGTGCGAGAAGCTCCTCGTCGCTGCCGATGCGATCAAGATCGCCGACCACATCCTGAGCTCGTTCACCGCCCCGTTCGATATCGATGGCGAAGATGTGCACGTGACGGCGTCGATCGGGATCGCCACCGGCACAGAAGCCGAGAACGCCGACAAGCTGCTGCGCGACGCCGACCTCGCGATGTACCGTGCCAAGGATCGAGGCAGGGCACGCTACGAGGTGTTCGACGACACTTTGCGGGCCGAAGCCGAACGGCGCTCTACCGTCGAGGCGGGCCTGCGTCGCGCACTCGACAACCACGAATTTGCGCTCGTCTTCCAGCCCGTGTGGTCAATGACCGAGGAGCGTTTCGTCGGTGGCGAAGCACTCCTGCGCTGGCACGACCCCGATCGCGGGACAATCGGCCCGGCGGACTTCATCCCGGTTGCCGAGGAGTGCGGGCTGATCGTCCCGATCGGCGAATGGGTGCTCGAACAGGCGTGCACATCACTTGCACGTTGGAGCCGGCCGGGATCTCGACAGGCAGCGTGCACGATGTCGGTCAACGTCTCAGCCGTGCAACTGCGGTCCCACGAGTTCACCCACGCCTTGGAGAAACTACTTGCAGCACCGGGCATCGAACCAAGCCTGCTCTGCCTCGAGATCACCGAGTCCGTGCTGATGGAAGACGTCGACTACTTCTCCAAGGTGCTCCATGAGCTGCAGGCCATCGGGATGCGCCTTTCAATCGACGACTTCGGCACCGGGTATTCCTCGCTCGCCTACCTGCGTCGATTCCCGGTCGACGAGCTCAAGATCGATCGGTCCTTCGTCACCGACCTGGACTCCGACCCCTACGATGCCACCCTCGTGGCAGCCGTGATCGCGATCGGTGACGCGCTCGGTCTCCGCGTCGTCGCCGAGGGCGTCGAGACCACCGAGGAACTCGCGGCACTGCGTGACCTCGGGTGCCAGTACGCACAGGGGTACCTGTTCGCTCGCCCGTGCAGCTTGGACCAGTACGTGGAGTTCCTCGAGGGCGGCCGCCTGGCTCCTGGTGACTGAATGAGTCGTCAGGTCTGCCACCTGCGCGTCTACGGCTTCATGATCTGGCCATCGATGCCTTGAGCCGTCAGCTCAGCTCGACGTGCTCCGGCGGATTCGCGGCGGTTGTCACGGCGGCGTCGCAGCTGCGTCACGGCCGGTCGCCGCGAACAGCGTCACGCCTTGGCGACCTGTTCGTTTCGACTCGTACATCGCGCTGTCGGCCTGAGCGAGAAAGGCGTCGGCACCGAGCGCTCCGTCAGTCCACGCGACGCCGACGCTTGTCCGCAGCTCGACTACATCGGGCCCGACGTCGACCGTGGCCGTCGTCGCCGCCGCGACGCGCTCAGCGATCCTGACTGCTTGAGCCGAGCTTTCGACTCGCGGGCAGATCACAAGGAACTCGTCGCCACCAACGCGACCGACGGCGTCACCTCTTCGCGCGGCGCCACGAAGCCGCTCGCCGGCCGCGGCCAAAAGGCGGTCACCGGCCGCGTGACCGAACCGGTCGTTCACGGACTTGAATCGGTCGAGGTCGACGAAGATCACGGCGCTTCCCTCACCGGGCGCCTTTGGGGCAGTGGTCATCTGCTCGACGAGCTCGAGCGACGCCTCTCGATTCAGACATGAAGTGAGCTTGTCGACCGACGCTCTCATCTCGAGCTCGCGGTGAAGTTGAGCACGGTCGGTCACATCGCTGAGACATCCGACGGCGCCAGTCACGACGCCGCTCGTGTCAGTGAGCGCGCGCAGGCTCAGCGCGCACACCCGCTCGGTGCCGGAAGCCGGCGGCGCGTCCGCTCCGGGGAAGCGAAGCCGTACTTCGACGTCGTCGACCGGTTCATCGGCAAGTACCGCGGCGAGCGCCGCCTCGAACACCGGTCGGTCCTCTGCGACGACAGATGCCGTCAGTGCTTCCACGGTTTCCGCGGACAGGTCGCCAACGATCGTGTGCATGAGATCGTTGGTGAAGGCGACGTGGCCGGCCATGTCGATCTCGAACAGACCGATCGGCAGCGCTTCGGACAACCGGCTCAATAGTTGCTCGCGAGATAGGAGCCTCGATATCTCCCGCTCGGCGACCTTCTGCTCTGTGATGTCCTGTACCAGGAGGCAGATCCTTCTCGCAGAGCCTTGCAGGCCTGCGAGTGGAGCGAGCCTGCCTTGAAACCACCGCAAGCCCGCCGGAACCTCGAGGCAGTATTCCCATATCTGCGGGCGACCCGTTTCGAAGACCTGGCCAATGACTTCGGCCAAACCGAGGCCGATCTCCTCACTGATGGCCTCCCGGTGTGTCCGGCCGAGCAATTCACTCCGGGGCGCTGCGAGCAGGGCGTCATTTGTGGTCCAGATCCCGAGGTAGGTGCCATTCTCGTCGAGCTCGAACACGACGTCAGCGAGAGAGGAAAGAAACGAATGAAGGCGGGCTTCGCTTTCCCTCAGAGCCTCAACGGCCCGCTGAGATTCGCTCATGTCGATCACCACGTCCTGCCAGAACCGAGAAGCGCCATTGCTCCCACACACGAGCATCGCCTGGTCGTACGCCCACAGCATAAGGCCGTCTGCGGCCACGATCCGGTACCCGGCCGAGCCCGGTCGGGATTCTTTGCTGTAAGTTCCTCGCTCTCGCGACCGAAGACCGTTGTTTGGCATCGGCGGCTCCCACGAGCGCACAGCTCCGCGTTGGCGTCACTTGGCACAGGCGGGTTGTACACCGAATTGACCACTATCTGAGTATCGGCTCTGGGGCCAAAGAGATTGAGAGAGTGTGCTGGCGGTCATGGGAATTGCGGGCGTTGCCCCGTCCGAGGCGCTTGAGAGCTCTAGCCCGCCACAGCTCGAGCGAAGCGCTCGAAGTTGCCGAGGAACCTGTCAACGTCGGAATCGTCGTGCTGGACCGAGATGAGCCACTGTTCGGTCTTCCCCCAGGGAGGGAGGAACACCCCGCCGTTGTGCTGGAACAGCCAGTGGGCGTGGTTGTACCGGTCGTCGATCTCAAGGAAGTCCCGGTAGTCACGCACCGGCTCGGTCGAGAACGTCACGCAACCCTTCGCCCCGACAGACACCACGTGGGCGGGTAGGCCGGCTCGGGCGATCACAGCCGTGAATGTTTGGTCGATCCGCTCCCGCAGGGCGCCGATCTTCTCGTAGGCCTCCTCGGTGGCGACCTGTTCCAGCATGGCCCGGCCCACAGCGACTGATAGCGCGTTCCCGTTGAATGTCCCGACCATGTTGTAGACGCCGTTGGCCACGTAGCTCATGACCTCCTGCGTGCCTCCAACGGCGCCGAAGACCAGGCCGCCGCCAATCGCCTTCGCCAGGCAGACGATGTCCGGCGTGATCCCGTAATATCCCGTGGCCCCACCGGGACCGACGGTGAGGCCGGTCTTGACCTCGTCGAAGGTGAGCAGAGCCCCGTGCTCGTGGAGCACCTCCTTCAAGCCGGCCAGATAGCCCTCGACCGGCAGGATTATGCCGGCGTTCATCATGATCGGCTCGATGATCATGCCGGCGACTTGACCAGGGTTCTCCTCGAGCAGGCGCCGGACGCTGTCGACGCTATTGAACGACGCGATCTTCGTGAGCGAAAGGACGGCCTCCGGGATGCCCGTGCTGGCGGGTGCCCCGACAGGCCGGTCCGCTGGGCCAATCTCGTCGGCCTCGGGCGTGACCGACACTTGCACCGAGTCGTGGTGGCCGTGGTAGCAGCCTTCGACCTTGATGATCAGGTCCCGACCGGTGATCGCCCGCATGAGATGGACGGCGTCCATGGTCGACTCCGTGCCCGAGTTGGTGAAGCGCCACAAGGGCAGGCCGAAGCGATTGCCCAGATCCTCGGCCACGACGATGGCGTCCTCGGTCGGCTGGGCAAAGTGGGTGCCCCGGACGACCCGGCGGCACACCGCTTCGACGATCGCCGGATGGGCATGTCCGGCCAGGCTCGCGCCGTAGCCGCCGTGCATGTCGACGTATTCGGTACCGTCGACGTCGTAGATCTTCGAGCCGGTGCCATGGCTGATCCAAACCGCCTGGGGGCGCGTTATCTGCCAGCTCGAGGTCACCCCGCCGGCGAGGGCGCGCTTGGCACGGCCGCTCAGCTGCCGGGACCGGGGCTGGCGGCCAACGAAGATCTGCTCCTGTTCGGCGACGACGGCTTCCAACCGTCTGCTGACCTCCTTGCTGGTCGCGCGGGTGGCTTTGGGCAATTGGACTGCCATTGGTATCTCTCCGTTCGGGCGGCACCAGTGTCCGCCCGGTGCCGTCGCCTCTTTGCTCCCTTGACCAAACACTCAGTCAATGAGCCTGGATTTCTTGATGATCAGCAATTCTAGGCCGCCGCGGACACTGACGAGGTGGGCCGCCTCGTCACCTCCAACGCAGGCTAGTGCGACGGCACGTGCATCTACCTGGCCAACCTGAGGACCGGTGACACGCACGCGCATGGCGGCGCCTTCTGGACGAGCCACGAGCAGGCGGCAGGACCACTGCGGAGGTCATCGCGTACCGAACCACTGCTCACGCCACGGGAACAGGTAGCCGTCGGTCACGGCGTTGAGGACCCGCCGGGCGTCCCTGAAGTGCTCGGCCATGTGACCTGCGACGGCCAAGGTGGCGGTCACGGGGCTCCCGCTGGCGGCCGTGGCGGAGGCCACCGCCGCCGCGTACCAGCGGGCACCGAGGAACTCGAGGAGGGCTTGGGCGCCAAGCTCTCCGGCACAGTCGCTTTGCAGGCCCGACACTCGTAGCAGCCGGTCGGTGGCCGCCCCGCTGCTGAGCTCCGGCGGGTGGTCGGGAAACACGCCCAGCAAGAACAGGGCCAGGTCGCCCAGTCGGCGGTAGATCCCCGGGCGCTCGCCGGCCTCGACGACCTCGAGCAGCTCGGCCAGGCGCCCCGGGTCCAGCTCGCTGAAGCGCCGGCGGCGCCACCCGCGGGCGGTACGGGTCCAGGTGACCCCGCTGGCAACTCTGGTGTAGGACGCCAGCAGCTCGACGAGGAAGTAGCGCCGCGCCGGCTCTGAGAGCAGCGCCCGCAACGCCACCACGTCGAACACCGGGATCCGTAGGCGCGGCGCCCGTCTTTCCTCGACGAACTTGACCGTCTCGAGCGCCGCCGCCGTGCGGTGAACGGCAGTGGCGAACGCCAGGAACGGCGAGACTCCGACCGACACCCGGGCGCGCTCGTCGGGACCGAAGACCACCGCCTCCACCGCTGGTGAGCCGAGCGCGACGCTCACCGGGACGTCGCCACCGGCGGCGGTGCGCAACAGTCGCCGGTCTGCGTCGCTCAGGTGCTGGAGGTAAAGAAGTTCGAGATCGGCCATCTCCGACACCGAAACTACCGACGAGGTGGGACCGGCTGGATCGGCTGTCACCGCTGGACGTGCAGTCCTGTCATGGTCTTGCGACCAGTCTCGTGTCGTCAGGAAGCCAGGGTCTTGCCACCGCTTGGTTCACCTGCGCTCGGAATCGGCTTGGTCACGGTCGGCGAGTTGCCGGAGGACTCCCGCTATCGGGGGGCGTAGACCTGGCTCACGTAGTCATCGATCATGCGCGTCGCGCAGTACTTCGGGCCAAGGGTTCGCATGGACGCGCGTACCCGTTGCAGCCAAAGCTTGGGAATCCCACGATCGTCGCGCTCGTGGAACGACGGCTTCACCTCATCCTCGAGCACGGTGTAGAGGGTCGCGGCATCACGCTCGTCCTGTGCGGCTTCATCAGGGTCGACCTCGCCATCGATGCCCCAGCCGTTCGACCCGTCGAAGCCCTCCATCCACCAGCCGTCGAGCACGCTCACGTTCAGGCAGCCGTTCAGAGCGGCCTTCATGCCGCTCGTGCCGCTCGCCTCGAGCGGGGGGCGTGGCAGGTTGAGCCAGACGTCGCAGCCGGCGATCAGGGTGCTGGCGACGCTCAAGTCGTAGTCCTCGATGAAGACCGCGCGATTGTCCACCCCGGGCGAACGCTTCAGCGCGAACATGCGCTGTGCGATCGCTTTCGCCGCGTCGTCGAGGGGATGAGCTTTGCCTGCAAAGACGAATTGCGCCGGTTGGCCATGATCGAGCAGATTCATGGCTCGGGCCGGATCGTGCAAGACCAGGTTGAGCCGCTTGTAGGTCGCGAGACGGCGAGCGAACCCGATCGTGAGGAATGAAGGGTCGAACGCGTCGGCTCCGGCCTGCACAAAGTCGATGTCCTCGCCACGTGCGAGGCGATCGACCACGACCTTCCTCCGTATCATCGCGACCAGATCGCGCCGCTGTTCGCAACGGACCTCCCAGAGCTCCTCGTCCGGGATCGCCTCGACGCCGGCCCAGACCGCCGGGTCGGATGCGTGCCGCTCCCAGCCCTCGCCAAAGTGGCGGGTCAGTAACGCCCGCATCGGCGGGGCCATCCAGGTCGGGAGGTGCACAGCGTTGGTGACGTGGCTGATCGGCACCTGGTCGGTCGCGCCGAGCGGGAACATCTCGTGCCACATGCCGCGCGCGACTGACTCATGGCGCGCGCTCACTGCGTTCGTCGAGCGGGCCGCATGGATCGCCAGGGGTGTGAGGCCGCTGGCCTCGCCCACATCGGCTGGGTGCACGCGGCCGAGCTCTACCAGCGCTTCGCGGTCGAAATGCAGCTCGTCGGCCAGCGATCCGAGCACCGCGAGGACCTCCTCGCGGGTATAGGTCTCATTGCCAGCCTGCACGGGGGTGTGAGTCGTGAACACGAAGCGCTCGCGGCCGCTTTTGAGCGCTGTCGCCAGGTCACCGATGTCGTGGTTCGAAAGGCCGGCCATTCGCGACGCGACAGCCAGGCTGGCCAGGGCGGCATGGCCCTCGTTGAGGTGGAACAGGGCGGGTGTGATCGACATCGCCTCGAGTGCACGAACCGCACCTACTCCCAGGAGGGCGTACTGAGCGAGGCGGATCGCGCGGTTGCCCTCGTACAGGCGTGCGCTGACCCAACGCTGCAGGGGGGTGTTCTCGGCGACATCTGCGTCAAGGAGGTAAAGCGGCACGCGGCCGACATCGGTTCGCCACACGTGCGCGGCGAGGAGACCGTCCCAGACCGGGATCCTGACCGTGAGTGGAGAACCATCGGAGTTACTGACGCGCACCACGGGCAGCATCTCGGGATCGGCTTCGATCCAGTACTCCTGTTGCCATCCTGTCCGATCGACGCGCTGGTGCAAGTATCCCCGGCGATAGAACAGGCCGACGCCGACGAGCGGCAACCCCTGATCGGACGCCTCCTTCAGCAGATCACCGGCGAGCACCCCGAGCCCTCCCGAGTACACCGGCAGCGACCGGTGCACGCCGAACTCGGCGCACAAGAACGCGACCGGCCCACTACCGAGGTCCGTCCGGGCCGGGCGAGCAAGGTCGGCATCGAGCACCTGGGCGACCATGTCGACACGGGCGAGGTACTCGCCGTCGGTTGCGGCCTCAAGCAGCGAACGCTCGGACAGGTCTCGGAGGAAGCGAACGGGATTCTCACCGCTCAGAGAGAAGCGGTGGGCCCCGAACTGCCGGAAGAGCTCTCGGCCGCCCGGTGTCCACGACCAGCGGTAGTTGTAGGCGATCCGAGCCAGGGAGTGCAGCGACTCCGGCAGCCGACGCGCCAGGCCTTCGACGGCTATGGCCAGGTCGCTCGTGCCGTCGAGGTGGGGATCGCGATCGCGAAGCACGGTCATCGGTCTGTGAACCTAATGGTTCGGCGGGACGAGCTCACATCCGACGAGGGTACTCGGCCACTCGACCGACGCCGCCTTGGCCAGGATGCTGAGTGCACCCAGTGCCGCGACCGTCTCCTCCGACACCGAAGCGTCGCGTAGCACAGCGAGGGCGGCACCCATCGTGTCGATATCGCGAGACTGCAGTGGAGCGGCGGCGGCGGCGAGCGCTGCAAGCACCGCTGCGTCATCGACCTCTGCTGTACGTGTCCGCAGGCTCGCCGTAAGACAGCAAAGAGCGAGGAGCGGGTCGGTGTCGGCACTTCCCGTCAGGCGGGCGGCGCCGACGAGCGCAACGACGTCGGAGCCGGCTTCGGCCAGGCTCGTATCGCGCCAACGATCTTCCCCGGTGACACGGCTGCGAGCCACGGCACCCACGGCCCCAGTGCACTCGGCTTGGATCTCGACCACGGTGCGCCGCAGTGTCGGCGCGTGCTCGACTACGACCGTGCCACTTGCGCGACCGTCGACCACCTGGACGTCCCGGGAGGTGACGGTCCATGCTCCGCGCCGTGCCGAGGAACGAACCGTCCCGGCTACCAGCTCGAGCGCGAACGCCCCGGCGACCGCCGTCGCGTCGACTCGGTGAGGCTTGACCAAGCGGGCCCAGAGATCGCGGCCGGTGAGCGCCGGATCCAGGTTCGATCTCACGGCGTCGAGGCGCCCGAGGAACCCTCCAGTGGCGTCGAGGTCGAGCACCCGCTCAGCGGTATCGAGCACGACGGCCGCGTGCCGCAGTGACAACAGGGTCTCGACTCCGGTGACCTCGGCAAAGAACCACGCGCAGCTCGTGAACGCCGAAAGAAGGTGGCTTTGCAGTTCGAGCAGTTCGAGCGCGCGCGTCGTTTCGGCATCTGAACAGGCGCGGCCCGCTCGTCTCGACACGAACGCTTCGGGCGCCTCTGTGCCCGCCAGCACGACGCCGTAATCGACAAGCGCGGCAAGGGGGTCGCCCAACAATGGTCGCACGGCAGCTGCGACCGGCTCCGCGAGGGTCGACCGTAGCCAGTCGAGCGCCTCGCGAAGCGGCGCCCGCCAGGACTGGTCCCATCCGGGCTGCGAACCCGTCGTGCAGCCGCAGTCCGCGCGCCACCGCTCCACGCCGTGCGCGCAGCTCCACGAGGACGGCGTGACGAGCTCGACCTCCCAGGTCGGTGGATGCTCCCGCAGCCACGCGCCGATGTTGGTGACCTCGACGCTCTCGGACCGCAATTCACGAGCCGCCCAAGCCAGCGCCATCTCGCCGAACTGCTGGTGATGCCCGTATGTCTCCCCGTCGGAAACGATCGCTATCAGCTCGTCGGCGCCATCTGCCGAGGCGGCAGCCCGAATGGCGCCCGTGAACGCGGCGCCATCGCGCAACAGTCCTCCGAACGCGACGCCACGCGACAGCGGGCCGTGCCCGAACACCACCGTCATCGACCCACCGTCGGGCAACGCCACCAGGTACGGGCGGGTCGGGTCGATCTGTTCCCCGCTCACGTCGAGCCAGTCGCCCCCAGGCGCGCGCACGCGACGCGCCTGCTCCGGCATGAGAACGGTGAAGCCGATGCCGTGACGGGCGAGAGCGGCGAGCGTGTCCAGGTCAACTGCGGTCTCCGGCAGCCACATGCCTTCGGGCGGAGAACCGAAGCGCGCCTCGAAGTCGGCGACGCCCCAGGCGACGAGCACGTCGCGTTCCTCGGACGAGGCAAGCGGGAGGATCACGTGGATCGCCGGTGCCGCAAGCGCTGCTCCACTGGGTCGCCCGTCCGCTCCCCGAGCCGCGGCACGCACGACGGTGTCGACATCGGGCGCATTGCTCACCAGCCAACTGTGGAGCGTCCCCACGATGTCGAAGCTCGCGATCGCAAAATTGTCACACGACGCATGCAGGCGTCGGTCGTCCGCCAGCACTGCGGCGACCGTATTGGGCCGGTAGCACTCCGCGGTGATCCGCTGGTTCCAGTCGTGATATGGGAACGCGTTGAGCTCAGGTTCCACGACGTCGAGCCAAGCGTCGGCGCGCGGTGGCTGGTAACAGTGGAGATGGAAGCAAACCGCGAGCGTCATTGCCGCTCACACGCTCGAGCGCAGGACGACAAGTGCGAGCGGCGGCAGCACGAGCAAGGCACTGTGATCGCGGCCGTGCCAGGGCGTCTCTGTCGTGTCGACCGAGTCGGGCAGCGGGTAGCCACTGCCGCCGAACTCCGACGCGTCGCTATTGACAAGCACCTTCCAGCGGCCGGCGTGCGGCATGCCGACGCGGTAGGCCTCTCGCGGCACCGGGGTGAAATTGGCGACGACCACGAGCACGCCGTCACCGCCGTCGCGCCGTTCGTAGCACAGCACGCTCTGCGCCCTGTCTTCGCAGTCGATCCAACCAAAGCCACTGTCGGCAAGGTCGTCCCGGTACAAGGACGGTTCGGAGCGGTACAACTCGTTGAGCCGGCGTACCCAGGCGGAGACGCCTTGGTGAGCGGGTGAGTTGAGCAAATGCCAGTCCAGGCTCGTATCGTGGCTCCACTCCGATCGCTGGCCGAACTCGCCGCCCATGAAAAGCAGCTTCTTGCCCGGTTGGGTGAACTGGTAGCCGTACAGGAGCCGGAGATTCGCGAACTTCTGCCACTCGTCGCCGGCCATGCGGCTGAGCAGTGAGCCCTTGCCGTGCACGACCTCGTCGTGCGACAGCGGCAGGACGAAATGCTCGCTGTTGGCATAGACCGACCGGAAGGTCAACCTGTCGTGATGCCAAGGCCGGTGAATGGGATCGCGGGAGAAGTAGTCAAGCGTGTCATGCATCCAGCCCATGTCCCACTTGAGGCCGAAGCCGAGCCCGCCTGCGTCGACCGGCCGGGAGACCCCCGGCCACGCTGTGGACTCCTCCGCGATAGTCATGACATCGGGAAACGACCTGTACACCTCGGTATTGCAGGCTTGGAGCATCTCGATCGCCTCGAGGTTCTCGTTGCCACCGTAGCGGTTCGGGACCCACTCCCCGCTCTGGCGTGAGTAGTCGAGATACAGCATCGAAGCCACCCCGTCCATGCGCAGCCCGTCGGCATGGAACCGGTCGAGCCAGAAGCACGCGCTGGATATCAGGAAGCTGCGGACCTCACTGCGGCCGAAGTTGAAGATCCAGCTGTTCCAGTCGGGGTGCACTCGCTGGCGGATGTCGGCGTGTTCGTAGAGATGAGTGCCGTCGAAACTCCCCAACGCGAAGGCGTCGGAGGGAAAGTGCGACGGCACCCAGTCGAGGATCACGCCGATGCCGGCCTGGTGGAGCGTGTCGATGAAGGCGGCAAAGTCGTCCGGCGTGCCATAGCGGGCACTCGGGGCGAAGTAGCCCGTGATCTGGTACCCCCATGAGCCGTAGAACGGATGCTCCATGACCGGCAGGATCTCGACGTGGGTGAATCCGTGGTGCTGGACGTGGTCGATGAGCCGAGGAGCAAGCTCCGCGTAGCTGAGCAAGCGGCCGGGCTCCTCAAGCACGCGTCGCCACGAACCGAGATGCACTTCGTAGGTCGACATCGGCTTGTCAAGGCGCTGGATTAGGCCGCGGCTGCGCATCCAGTCGGCGTCGAGCCATTCATGGCAAGGTTCCCAGACCACCGATGCGGTCTTAGGCGGCTCCTCGTTGGCGAACGCGATGGGATCCGCCTTGTCGAACTCGCCACCACCGAGCCGCGACAGCAATCGGTACTTGTAGCGCATCCCGGCGGTGACGCCAGGAAGGAAGCCTTCCCAGACCCCCGACTCGCCGTGCGTCGAAAGTGGGTGTCGCGTGCCGTTCCAGCCGTTGAAGTCGCCGACCACGGCAACTCGTTCGGCATTCGGCGCCCAGACGCCGAAGAAGACTCCGGATACGCCGCCGACGGTCATCGGGTGGGCACCGAGCTTCTCGTACAGGCGGAAGTGCCGCCCCTCGTTGAACAGGTAGGCATCGGTGGAGTCGAGCCCGCTGACTCCCATTACCGTCTCGGCCGAGCGCGCCAGGCGACCGACGGAGTCAGAAGAGACCCGCCCGCGCTGGCTCCGAAGGGGTGCCAAAGCGTCGTGCACCGCTGGATCATCCACGATCTGCTCCAAAGTGGCGCTCGTCCGGCGCTGCCAGTTGGGTCGTTCTGTGCTCGTCCCCGGCAGGTTGGCCGATTCCGGTTCGCCGAGCAGGTCGTCAAGCTGCACGAACACAAGCCCGGCATCGCTGCGAGCCAGCGCGGCATGGACGGCGGCGAGTACAGCGACGGGCGCACCAGCACCGTCGGGCGCGTCGCGTTCGTCTGACCGGAACTCCTCTTGAGCTAACAGGGAAAGCCGCTCACGCAGGTGCGCCCGCTCGGTACGCTCCTCGCCTACCGAGGTCGCGCCCAACTGGCCGCACTCGACGCGCTCGTCGATGTCACGACCGCTCCACCAGCCGGCGAATGTGGGCAGGTCGTGGGTCGAGAAAGCGGCGACACAACCAGCCGGCGGCGCCTCTAGCACTGGCTCGCCGGCGCCGCGAATGGAGAACTGCGCGACGTACGAGCGCCGAATGCCACTGCGCTGCATCCCCTCCCGCACTTCGTCGTCGACCGTGCCCAGGTCCTCGCCGATGATGTCCGCGTGGTGGCGCTGGGCCTCGATCGCAACGACGGCAAGCTGCTCTTCGAATGGCATCTTCACATAGACGCCGTCGCGCGGCTCGGCGCCGTCGGGTATCCAGAACAGCCTTTGCAAGCCCATCACGTGGTCGATGCGCAGCATCCCAGCGACGCGCAAGTGGTGCGCGAGCGTGGCGCGGAGCTCCGCGTGACCGTTGCTACGGAGCGCTTCGGGACGCGTGGGAGGGAACCCCCACGACTGGCCTTGCGCGAAGAAGCCGTCCGGCGGCGCGCCGACCGACATGCCCGCCGCGTACTGGTCGCGATGACGCCAGACGTCGTAGCCGTAGGGGTGGATGCCCACAGGCAGGTCGAGTGCGAGGACTTGGCCACGCTGCGCAAGCCGCTGCGACAGCTCCGCCATCTGCTCGTGAACAATCCACTGGGCGTAAGTGTGACAACGCTCACTGACCGGGTCGACGTCGCTCCACCTCAGCAGACCGCCGCGCAGCGGCCCTGGCCAGCTGTGCCAGTTGACTCCGAAGCGATCGGTCGCCGCACGAAAGCGCGCGTAGTCGACGAGCTCGGGGCGCTCGAACAGGAAATGGCGTAGAGCTGTCTCACGACCCGTGTGCGAGCGCCCAACGGCAGTCGAGAGCGCTCTCAGGACCTTGCGCTTGGCTGCGGTCACGGCGGCACCGTCCACGATCGAGCCGTGCACCCAGGCGGCGCGCTGCTCTGCCGCATGTGGGCCAGAGATGAGTGCGTGCGCTGCCGGAGACCAAGCGAACTCTGGCACACGTTCCACGTCGATCCAGCGTTCGTGCCAGAAGTGGCGGCTCACCGGCAGGTAGGGACTCGCCTCGAACGACTCCGGCCCGAACCCGGCGAGCAGCGGGAGTGTCGCGACCACACTCGCTTGCTCCCTGGCGGCCAAGCGCGCGAGCTCGTCAAGGTCACTGAGGTCGCCCGATCCCCAGCTGTGAGCAGAGTGCAGCGAGAAAAGCGGCGCAATGACGCCGAAGGCTCGCCAGTCCCTGGCAAAGCGCCCGCGGGCGCCCGTCACCGGCGCCACGATGACCGTTGCAGTACCTGTGCGGCCTCGCACACGCACGGTGAAGCTGTGGTAGCCGGACTCCAGGATGGCCGGTAGCGGTACGGCGCCTCGGTACACGTTCCGGCCGTTGATGCGCTCGGTCGACAACGAGGCGAGATCGTCGCGCCGGATGCGCCATTCGACACGGCCGCCCTCTTCGGATTCGATCGCGCACTCCAGGTCCGTGTCGGCCTCCCGCAGCCTGACGGGGATCTCGCCGCAGGACGTGTCGCTGAGGACGGCCACCGGTTCCACGATCTGCTCGACGCGCGCGCTGCGACGGCTGCGGAGCAGACGGGCCGCGTCGCTGGCCTGCCCGATCGGCGTGCCGAGCGCGTTCAACACCGCGAAGAGCGCCTCCGGATCGGCACAGCGACGCACGCCCGCGCCGTCCAGGTACTCGAGCACCACGCCGGAGTCGGCAGCGAGGGCCCGCAGCGTCGCCGGGATCTTGTGAGCCGTTGCCACGGTCGGTGTCAGTCCGACCAGGTGATGAGGTTGGGGACGCACGGGTCGGTGAGGGCGGGATGGCACGGCAGGACGCGGGCAACGAGATCGGCGTCGGTTCCGGTCTCTTGCGGCACCTGCACGCTATAGCGGGCGACGCCGCCGCGCCATTCTTCGAAGCGGGTGGCCAGCGGGTGGGCCTCGCCAAGATTCGGCGCGACCCAGAGCTGCACGGTCACATCGGAGGGCTCGAGGGAACCGAGGTCTACGACGATCTTGGCCCGCATTGCACCACCTGGAGCGACCGTGACGTCCTCGATGGAGACGCGAATGGCGGGCCAAGCGCCGCGTAGTCGTTCAAGAGCCAACGCAAGAGCGCGGGCGCGCGCGCCGCGGTTTGCCGCGAGCCAGCGCGCGCGGTGCGAGCCTGGCAGGTAGAAGGACTCGACGTAGTCGCGCACCATCCGGTGCACGCTCCAGGTCGGGGCCAGGCTCGCCATCGACTGGCGGATCGAGGCCAGCCAGGCACGGGGCAAGCCCTGGGCATCGCGGTCGTAGAAGCTCGGAACGATCTTGTACTCGAGCAAGTCGTACAGCGACTCGGCATCGCTCGCGTCCTGTGCGTCGAGGTCCTCGTAATGTTTGCCCGTTCCGATGCACCAGCCGATCGGCGCCGCGCCCGGATCGGCGTCGTTCCAGACCTCGTCCCACCAGCCATCGAGCGTGCTGAAGTTCAGGGAACCGTTCTCGCCAGCCTTCATGCCGCCAACGCCGCACGCCTCCAGCGGTCGCCGCGGAGTGTTCAGCCACAGGTCGACGCCCTGCGCAAGGGCCCTGTCCATCGTGAGGTCGAAGTCCTCGATGAACACGACTCGATGCTCGAATCGGTGTCGCTGCGCGAACTCGACGACTTCGCGTAGCAGCTGCTTGCCGAACTCGTCGTGGGGATGGGCCTTGCCGCCGAAGATGATCTGAATGGGACGGTCCGGATCGCCGAGGATACGCGCGAGGCGGTCGGGGTCACGCAGGAACAGCGTGGGGCGCTTGTACGCGACGAATCGACCGACGAAGCCAATCGTGAGCGCATCGGGGTCAAGGAGCGCATTGGCGGCCGCAAGACGCTTTGCGCCGGCGCCGCGGCGCGCAAGCTGCTCTTTGCGGCGGACCCGAGTGAACTCGATGAGCCGGGCGCGGGCGCGGCACCTTGCATTCCAAAGCGCCTCGTCGTCGACCTCGATCAGCGGCTCCCACGAGTCCGGTGAGCCCGGCATCGTCCGCCAGTGCGAACCGAGCTGACGGTCGAGGAGCTCCTCGATCTCGGTGGATGTCCATGATCTGAAGTGGACACCGTCGGTGACGTGGCCGATCGGCACCTCGTTCAACGGCAGCCTTGGCCAAAGGCCGCCCCACTGGTCCCGAGTCACCCTGCCGTGCAACCGGCTCACTCCGTTGGCGGCACCAGCGAGCCGCAGTGCAAGCACCGTCGGGCAGAACGAGTCAAGTGGGTCATCAGGTCGGTAACGGCCGAGTGAGCTGAGCGTCTCGAGATCGATGCCGAGCAGTTGGGCGTAGGGAGCGAGGTACCGATTGGCCAGCTCGGCCGGGAAGTAGTCGTGCCCGGCAGCGACCGGGGTATGTGTCGTGAACAGCAGTCCAGGTGCCGCGGCAAGGCGCGCTTCGGCGAATGAGAGCCCGTCGCGTGCCATCACCAGACGAATTCGCTCCAGCGCGGCGAAGGCGGTGTGCCCCTCATTGAGGTGCGCCATTTCGGGATCGTGACCGAGCGCTTGAAGCGCACGGACACCACCGATACCGAGAACGATCTCTTGTTGGATACGCCTCTCCCAGTCACCGCCGTAGAGCCTTGCGGTGATCTCGCGGTCGGTTCGCCGGTTCTGCCTGACGTCGGTGTCGAGCAGGTACAGCCGGACCCGTCCGACAAGCACGGTCCATACCTGGGCAACTACGTTGCGCCCAGGCAGCGGAACCTTGACCCGCACCGGACGGCCCATTGCGTCGCATGCCACCTCGACGGGCAGCTGCTCGAAGTCGAGAACCTCCCACGACTCCTGCTGCAGCCCGCGATCGTCCAGCCACTGGTGCGACGTCTCGCGGTAGAGCAGACCAACTCCGACGGCCGGAACGCCAAGTGCGCTCGACGACTTGAGGAACTCGCCGGCGACGGTACCAAGGCCGCCCGCGAACACCGGTAGTGAGTCCGTGAGAGCGAACTCCGCGGCAAAGTATGCAACCTCGAACTGGCGGTCCTTCCGGTGCGTCTGCTGGAACCAGGTCCTGGTGCGCTTCGCCTCGTAACGGGCTGCGCCATCGACGACAACCGCTGCGCGCTGAGCGAGATCCGGGTCGGACGCAAGCCGCTCCTCTACAGCGGCGCGTCCGAGACCGATCAGCAGGCGACGAGGCCATTCGAGCGCAGAAGGCCCGGCCGTCGGATCGAGGCACGCGAAAAGGGCGCGCGTGCGCGCGTGCCAGGTCCATCCCAGGTTCGTCGCCACACCGAGGAGGTCATCGAACCCTACGACTTGGCGCCGCGATCTCTTCAGAGTGGACCGACGAGCCGTGATCACACACCTCCTTCACGCCATGATCGCACGGGAGGATCTGGCGTGCTGGCGCGCACGCAATGCCGGTTCTGTCGCCTGGTCGCCTCGCCGGGCACCCCGGCTAAGCGGTCTGATCCGGGCCGGCCACGTCGATTCTCGGAGAGCCGCGCCTTTCGAGCCGAACCGAGGCGAGCCGGTGCCGGGAGAGCAGCGCCCCGCCGGCGGCGGCCACCAAGCAGGACAGTGCGCCCACAACCATGCCGATCCGGGCGTCGGACTCCTCGATCACCAAGCCGATCACCGGCCCTCCGATCGGCGTGGTTCCCTGAAAGCCGAGCTGCCAGAGCGACAAGACTCGGCCGCGCATGTTGGGAGCCGCCGAGAGCTGGATCGTCGAGTTCCCGATGGATACGAACGACACGCTCGCCCAGCCGACAAAGAGCAGCCCGAAATAGGAGAGCCAAAGCACAGGAGCCAGGGCGGTGAACCCGATCGCGAGCCCGAAACCTATGGCGGAAATGATCATCGGCCTGATCCCGATCCGGCCCCGGGCGGCGGTCAGCAGGCCGCCGGCGACCGCCCCGAGGCCCATCGCCGAGGTCATGAAGCCGTAGGCCTCCGAGCCGCCATGGAAGGTGACCTTCGCGAGGACCGGGAGCGAGACCTGGAACTCGTAGGCGAGCATGCCGACAAGCCCCATCATCACGAGCGGCACCGCTATGTCTGTGGTGTGGGCGGCGTAGGCGAAACCTTCCCGCAGCTGGCCCTTTGCCCGGGGTTCCGGCTGGGTCGGCCGCAGGGCCGAGCGGTTCATGACCAGCAGTGAGGTGACGACCGCCGCGAAGCTGGCCGCGTTGGCCAGGAAGCAAACCCCGTCGCCGACCGTGGCGATGAGGATCCCGGCGATCGCCGGCCCGATCGCACGGGCGGCGTTGCTGGTCACCGAGTTCAAGGTGACGGCGTTGCGCAGCTCCTCCCGCCCCACCATCTCCCGGACGAAGGCCTGTCGGGAGGGGTTCTCGAAGGTGTTGTTCAGGCCCAGCACGACAGCGAGGACGCAGACCTCCCACAAGTGCACCACGCCGAGCACGGTGAGAAGCCCGAGCGTGAGCGCCTGGAGGCCCATGCAAGTCTGCAACAGGACCATCAACCGGCGCTTGTCCACCCGATCGGCGATGACGCCGCCGTAGGAGGCAAATACCAGGACGGGGAGGGTCTGGAGTGCGACGACGTAGCCGAGGTCGATGGCCGAGTGGGTGAGGGTGAGCACCAGCCACGCCTGGGCGGTCGTTTGCATCCAGGTTCCCACGAGGGAGATCGACTGCCCAGTGAAGTAGAGACGGTAGTTGTGGACCTTGAGCGACGAGAAGGTCTTCCGGCCGAGCCGGCTCAGACGGCGTCTCAAGGGCGACTGCCTTTGAGCTGCTCGGCGATTGCCTCGAGCACCGGCAGGCCGGCACGCAGCGCTGCCTGCTCGCCGGCAGGGAGCTTGGCGAGCAGCGCGCTCAGCGAGTCGCTGCGCTCCGCACGGATCCGCTCGTGCAGCCGCTTGCCGGCCGGGGTGGCCGCGACGAGTGCCGCGCGGCGGTCATCCGGGTCGCTCCGCCGAACGATGAGGCCGGAATCCTCGAGGTTTCGGATGACACGGGAGAGCATGCTCGGGTTCATCCCCTCCGCTCGGGCGAGATCAGACAGGCCCACCGGTCCACGCCGGACGGTGGTAGCAAGCACGGTCGTCTCCACGGAGGTCAGCGCTGCACCCGCCCTGGTCCGCTCGAGCCGTCGGAAGAGCCGGGCGATAACCATGCGGAGGCGGACGGACACGTCCTCTTCGGCTGCTGTCGCCTCGAGCTCCGGCCGGAGCTTGATCGTGCCGCTCTCTGCCGGCATTCTCCACGCCCTTCCCGTTGCCGCTCCCAACCCGATGCTCCACAGTTTTGCTTGCCGGACAGCAACTATTATACGGCGCGAGCTCACCGGCGACGCGCCCGTGCGGAAAAGGTGGAGGACTGCGCGGAGCTTGGTTCAGATGCACCCGTGCTGTCCTGCTGGGCTCGGCGGTACTGAATCCCGTCAGCCGGTCATCGAGCAGCCGCTGCGCCGACGGCCACACGCGTCGGTGTCCACGGCAGTCTCGTCGTCGGGACCCGGTTCTATCCCCAGTTCTCGTGCGGCCATAGCACCGGTGCCGCGGGGGTCACCTCGAACGCGTTCGGGAGCAGCGCAACCTGGCCCGCCCCGGTGACGACCTGCGCCGCGACGACCCCGGCAACCTCCGGCACGATCACCTTCACGTGGGTGTCGGTGACCGCCGCGTCGGGAGCCAGGTGGGCCGTCAATTTGCCAACCGTGACAGTCGAAGGGGTCGCAGGGTCCGTGCCACCGCCCAGATTGGATCCGTAAATGGTGATCCTCTCGCCCGGAGGACCCTTCTGCGGGGTGACCGCCGTCACAGTAAGCGGAGCCGAGCTACCGGCTTTCTTCGCAACGTAGGCCGCGGCCGAGGCCGACGTCAGTCCCACGAGCGTGTCGGGCAGTACAGGAAGCTTGACGGGGCTGTGGACGAAGGCGACGAAGAAGGCCAGCAGAGCCACGAGGTTGAAGACGAAGTACTGGCGTCCCCCAGGTCCAGGTTGTCCTTGTCGTCGGATATGACCTCCTTCAGCGCCTCCCTCAGTTTCTTTCGTGGCGAGCTGGCGGGAGTCTTCGCACTGGTCCCGTTTGTCACCTGGCCCGATGTGATGGCCTTCGAGCCGACCGCCGCACCCGCCGGAAAGCCGAGGAGGAGGAGGTAACGCGGATCGAGTGTGCTCTGCGGGTAGGTGAAATCGTGGAAGACGATCACCAGCAATGCGAAGGCCAGCGCTACGGTCCACAGCGCGAGCTGAACCTTGGATGTCGACACACGATCGTCCGAGCCGAGGACGGCATACCAGAATCGCCTGACCTTCTTCTCGTGGTCGTCCCTGTTCTTCGTGCCGCACAGCTGGTAGAGCAGGCCCAGGAACGCGAGCAGGCAGACCGCCGCCAGACTGTACGACCACGCCAGGTCGAGTCCCTGGGGTGCCACGCCGGAGATCACAACTCAGATTCTCGGCCACCGGGGTGCCCGTGTCCAGGGTCGAGCCACGCCACATCGTCGATCGGTCGCACGACAACATCGGGCCGTCGCGATGTTCGCTACGACACCACTGCTCGCGGATGTCCGGCGCGGCGCGACCGGAGTCTCCGCGATGCCGACACGGCTCGGTTCGGCTTCTAGCGGAAGTTGAGCGCGAGCGGAGCCGAACCTGGGTGACAGGCGGTCCAAGTCAGCCCTTCCGGCCAGTCGACGACATCGGGTGAGGCCGGAACGGGGGCTCCGGTCGCTGAACCGCCTTGCGCGGGGTAGAACACTATGGGCTCGACCGAGACGTCACTTGACAGCCCGAGCGCGTCCGCCATTTCGATCGAGATCGTGTTGACACCGTCGCTCTTGATGCGCCGGCAGTCATAGGTTCCGAACCGAAGGCTGATCTCGAGGCTCGAATGCGCCCGCACGAGCGCCTCTCCGCCCCAGCTCGCTGACGTCGGCCCATCTGCCGAGCTCGATTTCGTGAACAAATAGCTCGGGTTGCCGAGACCGATCTCATGATCGTCGATACCGGTGATCGTGGCTTGAAACCACCCGTTGTTCCGCACGAGGAAGGACAGGCTCGGACCTGATCGGCCGTGCGCCTCGGTCCACATCACCCCTCCGGCGCCCCCGGCGCTGAGCCGAGGGGTGAAAAGCCCGCTTGGGGCGAGGATTGCAACAGCGCACAGGACAGCCAAGACGGCCAGCGCGACGAGCAGCATTCTCACCCTCGTGCGGGGTCGGGGAACCAACAGGTCGACCGGATCCGACGGTTCAGGCGGTGCGGCTTGCGCGGCGAGCACGATCGTCATACTGTCATGAGACAATGTGACGGTCAAGGGAGGCTCGTTGCCCGACGTCGTGCTTGGCCTGTTGGCCATTCTCGCGGTGGTGCTGGTCAGAAGCCGTGTGCGAGACCTCCCGCAGGCGGATGGCGAGCCGGAGACCTTCTGCGCAGTTCATGGCGTGCCCGTTACCGACAGCTCACTGCGCCTTGTGGACCGCTATCTCGGTCGATCTGCCAGATTCCGGTCAGGCTGGACTTGGATCGGGATCGCTCTCTGGGCGGTGCTGAGCTTCGCATGGGGCCCGACAGCAGGTCGAACGGTCGGGCTCGCGGCCTACCCGCCGACTTCCAACATCTTCCTGATGGGTCTTGCTGCCTGGTTCGTCGGTCTGGTTCGCTGCGAGACCTACAACCTTCGCCCGCACGTTCACGGACCGAGAGAAGCCTCCCTCATGCCCAGACCGGTCGAGCGATACGCACCCAGACGCCTTCTGATCCACAACCGCATCGCAGTCGCCGTGAGCTGGCTTGTCGTCGCGCTCGACCTGGTGCTTCCAGGTCCGCGGGAGCACTTCGACGTCGTCGTCGTCTTTGCCGCCCTGTCGGTCGTCGCCCTCGTCGTGGGCGAGCTGTGCCAGCGCGGGATCGCCGTGCGCGCTCGTCCCGCGCTGGGTGCCGACCTCCTGGCCGCGGACGAAGCGATCCGGACCGTGGCGGCTCGTTCGGTGGGCTACGGCACGGCGGGTTTGGAGGCGCTGCTGGTCGGACTACAGAGCTGGCTCCTCGCTCAAGCTCCCCCAGCCGTCGCGACAACCCCGGTTCGCACATTGCTCGGCTCGGTCGGGTTCGCCTTGATCATCTGGGCGGCTGCGCTGGCCCTGAACGCCCGACGTCAGATGCAGCCCTGGCGCGACCGAAGCGCCTCCCGCTTGCAGCAGCATGGGCCCGTGCCGATCCGATGATCGTCCGAATCGACCCGGAGTCTGCGGTACCGGTCTACGAACAGATCCGCGCCCAGATCGTCCTGATGGTCGCATCCGGGACGCTCGTGCCCGGGACACAGCTCCCTACCATCCGTCAGCTCGCAAGTGACCTCGGCCTTGCCAAAGGGACTGTCAGCAAAGCCTACGAAGCACTGGTGAGCCAAGGCGCTGTCGAGAGCAAGGGCAGGCATGGCACGGTCGTTGCTCCGCACAGATCGGAAGTCAACCCGGCAGTCGCGGAGCACCGGCTGCGCGAGAGCGCTCTCCAGCTCGCGGTCACCGCGCAACAGGTTGGGGCGTCCAAAGCCGAGGTGCGGCGGTGGCTCAACGAGGCGATGGGCCAGATTCGCGGCGCAAGCACGTAGTGGCCTCCGCCGTCGGGAGGAGCACGCATCGCGGCGCCTCTCAGTCCTCCAGGTCGCTGTCGGACACAGTCGCGTGCAGCGGCCTGAGAGGGACCGGGAGACGACCCGACGCATGCCTTCGCAGGCCAGACATCACTCGAGCCCCGCAGCGGTGCGACTGACCTCCTCGACGATGGCATCGACGTCGGCCCGAGTCGTCCTCAGATTCGTGAAGCAAGCTCGTAGGCATACGCGTCCTCCGACTCGGGCGCGTCCGAGAAAGGCCAGGCCGTCGCGGAGGAGAACCCTCAGCACCTCCGCGTTGTGTGCATCGTCCAGATTGCGAACGCGGAAACAGACCGCCGTGAGGGTCACCGGCGCCAGGAGCTCCAGAGTCGGTTGTGCTTCGACGAGCTCGCCCATGTACGCGGCGAGGTCGAGAACCCCATCGATGGCCGTCGTGTAGGCGTTGATCCCGCAGGCTCGCAAGCTCCACCAGATCTTGAGGGCCTTGAACCCCCGTGACAGTTGCGGCCCGTATTCGGCGTAGTGCAGGAGGTCGGGCTCTTCGGGCATGGACAGGTACGTCGAGGGAAAGCTGAAGACATCCTGCCAGGACTCTGGGTCTCGGAACAAGACACAGCCTGCCTCCAGCGGCATGAAGAGCAACTTGTGAGGATCCAGGGTGAGCGAGTCCGCCTGACCAGCCGCCACGAGTTGGTCGCGGACACGGGAACTGAAGACTGCGAACGCGCCGTAGGCGCCATCGACGTGCAACCACAGCCGTTCCTCTCCGCAGTAGGCGACCAGCTCTTCAAGGGGGTCTATGGCTCCCGTCGTGATCGTTCCAGCCGTGGCCACAACGCAGAACGACACTCTTCCTGCGGATCGATCAGCGGCCACAGCCTCCCGTAACAGGTCGAGGCGGATCCGGAACCTGTCATCGGTTGGGATGCGCACCACATTGTTGAGACCGAGGCCGACGAGCGCTGCCGCCTTGTCGATGGAGTTGTGGGCTTCCTCGGATGTGTAGAGCACAATCGGCGCACCGCCACCTTGCAGGCCCTCGGAGCGGGAGACGACCGGTTCTCGTGAGTCGCGAGCAGCGACTAGGGCGGAGAGGTTCGCCATTGAGCCGCCGCTGGTGATGATGCCCCCGCCTCCCTGGATGGCGAAGAGCTCGCTGAACCAAGAGATCACCTTCTGTTCGATGGCATTGGCGGCAGGCGAGAGTGTCCACAGGTTGCAGTTCTGGTTGAGCGCGGCGGCGGCCGCTTCGGCAAAGGGAGCGACGCCGGTCGAAGAGGCGAGTACATAGGCGAGAAAGCGCGGATGGGCGATCTGCGTTGAGTTGGCAATGATGTCGGCGCCAAGCTCAGCAAAGAGCTCCTCGATGGAACGACCCTCTGCAGGCAACGGCTCGTCAAGGAGGCGTCGGATGACAGCGCGGTCGAGCACAGGAAAGACCGGCCGAGAAGCGATTCCCTCTTGGTAGGCGGCGAGGAACTCTCCGAGGTGGCGACCTGCCGCCCGAAGTTCATCGGAATCAAGCAGAAGTCCGTTCACGTCAGTCGCTCCTGGTCGGTCGTTGTCCGGTTGAGGCGGGTGCTACAGGAAGTCCTGCCCGGCGCGGCGGACCGGACCCTAGGCGGATTCGTGAGCGGTCGGACTCCCCGCGATGCTGTGCTCCGCCTGGGCCAGCAACTCGACGACGTGGCGCCCGAAGTGGACGTCGCACGGGTGGCTGCACTCTCCGGTCGCCGCGCACTCGACGAGCTCCTGCAGCGCCACGCAGAGCGCGTCCTCGGGCGAGGTCGAGCCCGGCGGCATCGTCGACAGCCCCGAAGCACCCCACAGGGTGACCTCGACGTGGCCCGCCTCGGGCGGCGCCCCGAGCGTCATCGAGACCGTGCTCGTGGCACCGCCCTGGTGGTGGAGCACGAGGTGGACGAGGTCCCCGGCGCCGGCATCGGCGGTGACGCCCACCACGCTTCCGAGCGCAGGAGAGAGAATGGACAGGGCGTGTGGACCGACGTCCCACAGTGCCCCCTTCTCCCGCCGCCAAGCCGATGCACCATAGGGGCTACCCGGTGCAAAGGCAGAGGCGATCCACAGCGCCCATCCGCCACGCCAGCCACCCGTCCGTGCGGCATCGGCAAGCCATTCCCGATGGGATTCGAAGAAACGGGTCGTGAAGAAGACGACCGAGGCGACTCCCGCCTCTTCGACGGCCGCTTCGAGATGCCGGGCGGCTGAGGGCGAGGTCGCTATCGGCTTCTCGAGGAGCAGGTGCCTGCCTGCCCTTGCCGCTCGGACGGCCAGATCGGCCTGGACGTCCGGTGGCACGGAAAAAGCGACCGCCTCGACGTCCTCGAGCATCGACTCGTACTCAGGGTACGACCGAACTCCGAATTCCTCGGCAAGCTCTGCAGCCCGGACGGGATCTCGCCCCCACACGCCCGCGAAGTCGACGGCCGGTTCCCGGGAAAGGGCGACCGCGTGGGTGACCCGGGCCCAGTGGCCCGTCCCCACGAGCCCGAACCTCATGGCGCGTTCCGCCTGTCCGCGAGTTGGCCACTCGAGCACGACCTCGTCGGCGAGCGGCGCGGCGTCTGGTCGGAATGCAGCGGCGTCACCGTGACAAGATACCGGCCTTTGACCCGCTCGAGGTGCCTGTCACAATGGCCTCGTCCGAGCTTCACTGCGGCCCCAGCGAGCTGTGCAGGGGCGAGTTGCCGCCAGTCACTGCGATCTCGATGACGTGGGCGATGTCGGCAGACGAGCGTCCGATACGGACTTGGTAGGCACCGGAATCGACGTACCAGCCCGGCTCGGACCGGTGCAGCGACGCCGGCAACGGGCCGTGGTGGAACACGGTGGTCGGGACCCGGGCCCGAAGCGACGCCCAGTCCGTGTCGGCGATGTCGTAGTAGGCGAACGATCGTTCGTTGAGCTCGAGCGACACCGTCGTCGTCTCGCCCGGGTCGAGCCACACCTTGGCGAAGGCTCGCAGTTCCTTCACAGGGCGGAAGCGACCACCTGGCCGAGACCGGCCCCCTTCTGGCGGTGCGACGTAGAGCTGGACGACCTCGGCACCCCGGCGCCGCCCGGTGTTGGTCACCGGTACATCGATGTTCAGGCGGCCGCCCGGTTCCAATCTCGAGGCGGACGCGCTCGGTGGGCCGATCTCGAAGCTCGTGTAGGAGAGCCCGTGGCCGAACGCGAAGCGCACCGGGAGCCGGCGCGTCTCGTACCACCGATAACCGACGAGCAGGCTCTCGCTATAGCGGACCGTGCTCGACTCCCCGGGGAAGCTCCCGAACGCCGGCGTGTGCTCGATGCACATCGGCAGCGTCGTTGGCAGTCGCCCGGCTGGCTCACTGTCGCCGAGCAGCACGTCGACGATGGCGTTCGCCAGTTCCTGACCACCGAACCAGGTCTGTACGACCGCCGCCGCACTATCCGCCCACGTGAGACTGATCGGGGAGCCGGAGTTGACGACGACGACGCTGCGAGGATGCACGGCGAGCACCCGCCTCACCAGCTCGTCCTGATTGCGCGGGAGCTCCATCGTCTCGCGGTCGTGGCCTTCGCTCTCCCAGACCCCGTCGGTCCCGACGATGAGAACGACGGCATCGGCTCCCTCGACCGCGCTGACCGCCGCTTCGATGCTTGGCGCATCTGCGACACCGTCGCTTGCGACCCCGGGCGCGTAAGTGATCTCGACTGCGCTCCCCAGTCGCTCGCGAAGCACTGTCAGAGGCGACAGCACGTAGTAGGGAAGAACGCGGGCGCTCCCACCGCCCATGATCGCGAGCCGCTCCGCATTCGGTCCGACGACCGCGATACGACCAAGCCCAGCTGGATCGAGGGGGAGGAGGCCATCGTTTGCGAGAAGAACGATCCCGTCGGCCGCGGCTCGGCGAACGAAAGCCCGATCCTCCTCCCGGTCCTCGGGATGCTCGTCCACCGCCACGTCGTCGAGCGCGCCGACCCTGTCAAAGACCGTGAGCATGCGTTGAACCATCTCGTCGAGCCTCGTCTCGTCCAACTGGCCCGAACGGACGGCATCGGCGAGCGCCGGGCCGAACGCGCGCGCCGGGGCCGGCATCTCCAGATCGAGCCCTGCGGTAGCTGCCGCGACCGTTCCTGCGATGCCGCTCCAGTCGGTCATCACGAATCCTGCAAATCCCCATTCCTTGCGGAGGATGTCGTCGAGAAGGCGGGCGTCGTCGGGGACGTAGCGACCGTTGACCCGGTTGTAGGAGGTCATGACCGCCAGCACGCCGGCGATTCGGACCCCGTACTCGAAAGGCAGGAGATACAGCTCTCGCAGGGCCCGCTCGTCGATCTCCGACGAGGAGGTATTGCGCTCGTGCTCGACCTCGTTCCCGACGAAGTGCTTGATCGTCGCAACGACGCCGTTGTTCTGGACACCATCGATGAACGCGACCGCCAGCTTCCCGGTCAGCACCGGATCCTCCGAGAAGCACTCGAAGTTCCGACCCCACAGGGGGTGACGGTGCAGGTTCACGGTTGGGGCGAGGAGTACCCGGGCGCCTTTCTCGAGGGCTTGCCGAGCCACGATCGCGCTCGCCTGTTCGACGACAGCGGGGTCCCAGGTCGCGCCGAGCGAGGTCGCCGAGGGAATGCAGACAGAAGGCGTGATGCTCTCGCCACCCAGGGTGGCCCCCCGGGCGCCGTTCGGCCCGTCGGTCGTCCTGACCGACGGTATGCCGAGCCGAGGAACGCTCGCGGTGCGCCAGTTGTCGATCCCGACGGTCAGCGCGGCCTTCTCATCGAGAGTGAGCGCGCCCGTCAGCATTGCGATATCACGCGACGAGCCGACTGTGGCATTGGGATCAAGTGCTGGCATGACGTGTGTTCCTCTGATCGGACGAAACCAGGCCCTGTACGAACGGGAGTCGCAGGAACCTGGCTCCCGCGCCCCGGAGAGTCGATCGTAGAGGGACGAGCCCGCCGGCGTGGCGATCGGAGGCCTCCCCTCGAGACACCGGCGCACCCGGCCCCGGGACCCGAGCCGGCCAGTGACACGCCACTCTGGCTCTCGCCAGGGCCGTCGCCTACGCGAATGACCAGGAAACTCCGTCGCCCAGCTGGTCGCCCCGGTGGATCTAACAAGGAACGAATCGTGATGCCGCAGGCTACCGTTGTCGGTGCATCGAAACAGACAAGCGGGGAGGACGTGTGGTGGCACTGCGAAGAATCCTGGCGACGGCCGTTGTGGGCGCGATCGCCCTTACAAGCTGTTCGTCGACGACATCCACCACTCCACCGGCCAGGAATCTGGCGGTCACGAGCGCAGTACGCACCCAGCTGATCAAAGCTGGGGCCGCTTTGAACAGCCTCCCGGCCTCGGATTACACCGGGCTGGCTCCGGGCCTCACCTACTACGCCTACGACCCGGCCACCAAGACCTATTGGGCCGGTGCATCTCTTGTTGCCAGCCGCTCCTCGCAACAAGCCGAAGTCTCCGTCCAGGACGACGGCAGCTATGTCCTCTTCAAACGACCGGCAAGTGGAACGTGGAAGGCGGCGGACGTAGGGATGACCGGGATCGGTGGCTCCAAGTGCAAGACGTCTGTCCCCGCTTCGGTCCTGAAACTGTGGCATTGGGCGGCTGGCGCGTGCCGACCGCACGCCTCCTAGAGCCGATGGACCTCCTGCCTCGACCGTCGAGATGGAGGTGCTCGCTGACGCCATCGGTGGCCCTGGCGAGCAATGGTGCCAATAGGTTGACCTAGCCCAGCCGGGACGCCACCGGAGTCATGCCGGGGCTTCACCGGCGAGGGACATCGGTCGGCAACAGCCTCCCCGGACCAGCCGTTTGGAGATCCTTGCAGCGCATTGGGCCGCTCACGCGTGTCTAGAGATGTGAAGCGCAGCAGGGCGAGGAGCACGACTTGGGCGATCCGACCGCAAAGTGCGAATACGAACGGTTCCTCCACGTCGCAAGAGGGTCGTTGATGGGACGAGGTGGTGTGACGGTTGCAACGGCTCCGTGCCTGTTCTGTGGTCGGTTGGGCACAGTCGGCCAACGGATCGGAGGCCAGTTAGCCCCGGTACGCCGCTAGCCCGGAAGCGGCGGGCCGCCCCACGAGGTCGGGCAGCTTCAGCCGACGTCCGTCGCCCGCGCTGCGCGGCTCGCCTGGACCGTGGCGACACCGAGCCAAGCAAGGAGCCATCCGTTGCCGATACGGAACAGAACAGTCTCGGCGTCGCGGCCCGGACTCTTCGCCACAACGATGACCGCGACCACAACCGGGCCGAAGCCCGCAGCCGTCAACGCCGAAGCGGCGGCCCGATGCCCCGCACGCCAGGCCTCGTCGCTGCGCAACGTCGACGGGAGGCGGATTCCGGCAAAGAGGTTTCTTGGCAACCGCCCCGTCGCCGCCATGCGTCCCAGCCCGACCACGACTACGCCGCCGAACCCGAACCGGATCGCCTTCAACACGAGTGCCAGGCTACGACAGTTCGCACGGGCAAGGACGATCGGTCCTGAGCGGTCTTACGGCCTTGGCGCCTGCCGACCTCAAATCCCTGCCTTCGGGAAGCTGTCGTGATCCAAGACCCGCGGTCGACCCCCCAGGCCCCCTCCTCGCCTCAGCTCCCTGGGCCTTGGCGCCGGCCGCCCCGGTCGGCGACCCCATCCACGCCCCTGTCCGTACCTGAACACCCTGTCCGGGCGATGATGCATCGTCCTGCCGGGAATGGACGAAGGTCCGGTGCTCCCGGCGACTGGGGGAACAACGTCGCGACCCGAGGGGCTTCTCGATGATGCCGCCTCGGATCTCGACAGAGCCGCATGACTCCCGACCTGACTGACGTTTGCCCTCAGTCAGTGGAAACCAGAGGACGCGAACAGATAGAGGTCGAAGGTCGCGATGGTGCTCGTGGCGACCATCAGGGCGAGCACGAACGTGTGATACTGCCGCCTCGGTCGCGGGGGGTGGTTGTGCCCGAGGGCTCCCAAAGTATCGGGGCCGTGGCTCAAGGCGCTCTCCTCACCAGCTCAGGCCGAGGCACAACTCCCGAAGCGTTCTCGCGTGGCGGCCGTGAGCCCGAACTCCTCGAGCCCGGCCAGGCAGGCTCGGCCGCAACCGGGGTCGACTCGCGCCGACGGTCGACGAGCACGAGCGCCTGGCGTGCGATCACGAGCATCGCGAGGCCGAAGCCGGCCAGCCACGACAAGCGGTCCACTTGGTGGTGAAGCTCCAACTCGAAGGTGACGACCGACAGCGCCAGGAGGACGGGCACATACGGCGTGACGAGCGAGACGAGCGACGCCTCGGTCGGCTGGTCCGACCGGGCAAGCACGGCCTGGCCGGCATCGCCCGATGCGCCCACCGCGATGGCGAGGTAACCCACCACCCAGCCGACGTCGACGAGATTGCCCGTCGAGTAACGACCGACCTCGACGAGATAGGCGTAGGTGCTGTCGGAGACCGCCATCGCAAGCAACCCCACGAGGACCCACAACAGCGGTCGGCGTCCCGTGGCCGTCATGGAACGGACCGAGAGGACGATGAGGAAGATGATGACCATGTCGCCGAAGGGGTACGCAAGGGCCACGATGCCGCCCGCGGTCGTGAGATCGGTGTGGCGCCACAGCGGCCCGAGCACGAGGGTCCAGCCCAGCAACAGCACCGCGGTGCCGATCGCGAGGCCGTCGAGCGTCGACCGCGCCCTGTAGCTCCCGGCGCTGCGCATGCCGGGGTGGCACAACAGTGCAGCTGCCGCCAGGGGGATCGCACCGAGATAACCGACGTCGGCCCAGGAGGGCACGGGAACCGCTAGGTGAAGGACCAGGTCGTAGAGCCCCCAGACGACTTCGGCGAACGTCCAGGCCCCGAGAGCCAAGCCGAGCAGCATCCAAAAGCGCCGCTCTGCGCCGCTCTGGCGCTTTCCCGCGAACAGGCACGCCAAACAGGCGCTCATTGCCGCGAGAGCCGTGACGATGTCGTCGAAGTGGCGAACCCCGTTGTCGCCGCCGACCCGAAGAACCAGCCACAGTAAGAACACCAGGGTGACAGACAGCGCCCCGACTGTCGTCGCAAGCTCCACACGGCGCCGTTCGACTGCTCGCACGTAGAATCTATCGGCAAGTCCGCCTTACCGATTGAGCTGATCAGGACATTCGACCCTGCCTGCGTGAATGGCCTCGGTGAGAGAGACGAGCGAGGAGAGGGCGACGCGAGCATCACGACACCCGCATCACCGAAGCCGACAGCACTTCGCAGGACGGACGGCTTGGAACCGAGTCGGCTGATGTCGGCCGGCAAAGGCCACGTCCGGCCTCACTTGCGGCGTGGACCCCGGGATCATCCACCCACTGGCTGTGGCCTCTGGGAGCAAGGCTCTGCGCGTCTCGGGCCGGGCGTCTCGGACCGAGGAGTTCTTGCACCTCGACGACTCGAGAGCCCGCGGGACGAAGAGCTCGACCAGGCGCGCCCCGCTGCGGGCAAGGCCCGGGTCTCCCCGCCGAGCGGGCTCGCGTGCGTGGCGCAAGCTGCACGCCCGTCAGCGGTGGCCGAGTCCAAGTCCAGGAGGGTCGTCAAGCTGGCCTCCAACCGGGCGGTGCCCCTTGCTGCGGGCTTCCTGGAACAGGCCAAGGCCTCCGGCGTGGTCATCGGCGACCCGACCGCTCGATCGTCTTGCCTCGATGTCTCCGCGAGTTGTCGGCGGCGTCGTCGGGTTCTGCTTCGGCCGTTCCTTCGCCAACCCGCAGCAAGTCGGCCACGCGCTTGGGCGGAGGTTGACCCGCGCGCCGT
>PLIM01000123.1 GCA_003139355.1 Acidimicrobiaceae bacterium
GTCAGGGTCGAGCTCGCAGAGCGGGGCTACGACGTGCTCGTGGGCCCCGGCGTGCGGGCCGAGGTCTCCGGTTGCCTGCCTTCCGGCGCCCGCCGCGCGACCGTCGTGACCCAGGCAGGCATCGGGGTCGAGGTCGACCCGGGCGTGCCGTACCAGGTCGTGACGATCCCGGACGGCGAGCAGGCCAAGTCGCTCGCCACAGTCGAGGAGATATGCCGGTTCATGGCCCGCTCCGACATGCACCGTGACGACGTCGTCGTGGCCGTCGGCGGTGGGGTCGTGACCGACGTGGCCGGTTACGCCGCGTCGAGCTACCACCGTGGCATCGCGGTCATCCACGTCCCGACCACGCTGCTCGGCCAGATCGATGCGGCGATCGGCGGGAAGACCGGCGTCAACCTGCCGGAAGGCAAGAATCTGGTCGGCTCGCTCTGGCAGCCGGTCGGAGTCTTCTGCGACACCGAGGTCCTCCGCAGCCTTCCTGCTCGCGAATGGCGGTCCGGCCACGGGGAGATGGCGAAGTACGCGTTCTTGGGCGTGGAGGACCTCGACAGCTCGAGCCTTGAAGACCAGGTGGCCCGCTGCGTGGCGTGCAAGGCCGACGTCGTCGCCAGCGACGAACGGGAAGGAGGTCGCCGGATGAGCCTGAACTACGGTCACACCTTGGGCCATGCCCTGGAGGGTGTTCGCCTTGCGGGCGAGGACGCGAGTTGTTCTCCGGCCGGGCTCCGCCACGGCGAGGCGGTTGGCATCGGCCTTGTGTTCGCGGCTGAGCTCGCGCAGCTCATGGGCAGGATCGGAGTGTCGCGTGTCGAGCGTCATCGCCGAGTCGTCGCCGGCTACGACTTGCCGGTGAGCCTTCCCCGCGGCGCAGATCCCGCCGCTCTTGTCCGATTCATGACCCGCGACAAGAAGTCGGACGGTGACCTCACCTTCGTGCTCGACGGGCCGGACGGTGTCGAACTGGTCCACGGCGTTCGCCCCGAGCTCGTGCACGAGGCGCTCGAGGCACTTCGAGGCGACCGGTGAGCGCTTCGCGGAACGACCGCAGCGAACGACGCCCGATCCTCCTGCTCCTCTCCGGACCGAACCTCGGCCTGCTCGGCGAGCGCCAGCCGGAGATCTACGGCGCCGCGACGCTTGCCGACCACGTCGAACGGGCCGAGCGGGCGGCGAAGCGCGCAGGCTTGGAGTTGAAGCACCTGCAGAGCGAACACGAGGCGGACCTCGTCACAGCAGTTCACGACGCGCGCGGCAGCGTCGACGCGATCGTTGTCAACGCGGGCGCCCTCTCGCACTCGAGCTGGGCACTTCACGACGCGCTGGCAGCCTTCGACGGCGTTGTCGTCGAGCTTCACCTGTCCAACCCCGATGCCCGAGAACCCTGGCGTCGCCAGTCGGTGGTGGCGCCGGTGGCCGACGGAACGGTGGCCGGGTTTGGCGGGCTCGGCTATGAGCTCGCCGTCGAGGCCGCNNGGCTGCGATGGCCTGCTCGTCACCAACCTGACCAACATCCGGTACCTGACCGGCTTCACAGGATCGGCAGGGCTGCTCCTCGTCTTGCCCGACGAGGCGCTCCTCGTGTCCGACGGCCGTTACCGGGACCAGGCCGTCGAGCAGGTCGCGGCGGCGGCGGCACCGGTGCAGATCGAGATCGGCCAGTCGGCGGCACAGTTGGAGTCCATTGAGCGGGCGGCGAAGGGCCTGCGACGCCTGGGGCTGGAGGCCGATGACATCAGCTGGGGCGCCCAGCAGCGTCTCGGCGCGTCGCTTCCAGCCGGCACGAAGCTCGTTGCTGTGGCCGCTGCGGTCGAGACGCTCCGCGCCGTCAAGGACGAGGGCGAACTTGCCCGGATCGAATGCGCGGCCGACATCGCGGACGTGGCTTTCGCTCAGGTGAAGGAGCTCCTCTGTGAGGCACCGACCGAGGAGGAGTTCGCGATCGCCCTCGACTTCGAGATGCGCCGGCGCGGGGCCGACGGGGTCGCGTTCGAGTCGATCGTCGCGAGCGGCCCGAACGGAGCTCTTCCCCATGTTCGACCGTCTGGTCGCCGTGTCGACAACGGCGAGCTCGTCGTGATCGATTTCGGGGCGATCATCGACGGGTACCGGTCGGACATGACACGCACCGTCAGCGTCGGCGCCCCGCGGCCCGACGAGCTTCGCGAGCTGCTCGAGGCCGTCATCGCCGCACAGCGTGCCGGGGTACGGGCCGTCCGTGCCGGGGTGACCGGGGGCGAAGTCGACGCGGCGTGTCGTGAGTCGCTCGCGTCGGCCGGCCTGGAGGGGGCGTTCTCGCACGGGACCGGTCACGGCGTCGGCCTCGAGATCCATGAGGCCCCGTCGGTCTCGCCGGGGTCCGCTGATATCCTCGAGGTGGGTGCCGTCGTGACCGTGGAGCCCGGCGCCTACCGTTACCCAACCGGCGGCGCGCGCATCGAGGACACCTTGGTTGTCACGGCCGCCGGCGCTCGTCTGCTCACCAAGTCGACGAAGGACTACGTGCTCTGATGGCCTTTTCCACCAACGACCTCCGCAACGGAATGACCCTCGATCTTCCCGACGGACTGTTCACGGTGGTCGAGTTCCAGCACGTCAAGCCCGGCAAGGGCGGTGCCTTTGTCCGGACCAAGCTGCGCAACGCACGCACCAAGGCCGTGATCGAGCGCACCTTCAGGGCCGGAGAGCCCCTCGAGCAGGCGATGATCGACAAGAGGGAGATGCAGTACCTGTACCGGGACGGGCAGGAGTACGTCTTCATGGACACCGTCTCGTACGACCAGATCCAGGTGGGCGAATCGTCGCTTGCCGACGTGGCACCGTATCTCAAGGAAGGTGACTCGGCCATCATGCAGATGCACGACAACGAGATCGTCGGCGTCGATCTGCCGGCGGCGGTCGAGCTCACGGTCACCGAGACCGAGCCCGGATTGCAGGGCGATCGAGTCTCGGGTGCGCGCAAGCCGGCAACGCTCGAGACCGGCCTCGTGGTCCAGGTGCCGTTGTTTGTCAACCCCGGCGAACGCATCAAGGTTGACACCCGGACCGGTGAGTACATCACCAGGGCCTGAGGGTCCGCCGCGTCAGGCTCTGACGGGCGCCAGGCGCCGGGCGCGTGAGCGGGCGCTCGAGCTGCTCTACGAGGCCGAGACCAAGAACTTGACTCCCACCCAGTTGCTCGCCGAACTGCCGGTCGCGCCCGAGCCGTACGCGTCGCAGCTCGTCTTGGGAGTCGAGCGTCGAGCCGGGGAGGTGAACGGCCTGCTCGGACGCCACGCCATGGGCTGGACGGTCGAGAGGATGCCGATGGTCGACCGTTGCGTGCTTCGCATGGCGGCCTATGAGCTCTTGGACGAGCTCGACGTGCCGGTGGCCGTCGTGCTCGACGAAGCCGTCGAGCTCGCGAAGACCTACTCGACCGAGGACTCCGGCCGTTATGTGAACGGCGTGCTCTCCGCCGTGGCGAGCGAGGTCCGAGGAGATCGGGCGTGAGGCGGGTCCGGCAAGGCCGCAAGGACGCTCTCGAGCTGTTTGTCCCGGTGACGACGGCCTTTGGTGCCGCCGGCCGAGGTGTCGTGCGGAGCTGAGATGACGCCTGGCGAGGACCCCGTGGCCGTGCGCGACCATCTCGTGCTCGCGCTCGACGTTGCGAGCCTCGACGAGGCGGTCGACCTCGCCGCCCGGCTGCGACCTTGGTTCTCGGTAGCCAAGCTCGGCCTGGAGCTCTTCTCGGGCGAGGGGCCGCTGGCGGTCGACGCTCTCTTGGACGAAGGCCTTCGGGTGTTGCTGGACCTCAAGCTTCACGACGTCCCGACGACGGTCGGGGGCGCCGCCCGGAGAATCGCATCCCTCGGCGTGTCGTACGTGACGGTGCACGCGGCCGGGGGCGAACAGATGTTGAGGGCCGCCGTGGAGGGCTTTGAAGAGGGATGGGCCGCCGCCGTCGCGACCGGTCATCCCGAACCGGCCGAGGGGTGCGCCGGGGTCCTGGCGGTGACCGTGCTCACGAGCGACCCGGGCGCCAACGCCGATCTCGTCTGCACGCGGGCGTCGCTTGCCGCGAGGACCGGCTGTCTCGGCGTGGTCTGCGCCGCGGAGGACCTCCCCGTCGTCGGGTCGCGGGCGCCCGGACTTGTGAGGGTTGTTCCCGGGATCCGCCTTCCGGGATCGTCACCCGACGACACGGCTCGGACCGGAGGAGGATTGTCGGCGATGAGCGCAGGCGCCGACCTGTTCGTGATCGGCAGGACCGTGACCGGCTCGGACGCCCCGGAATTGGCGGCTCGGCGGCTCTCGTCCGAGTTGTCGGCCGTTCTCGGCCCGGACCAAGGTTCTCCTGGGCGGTGAAGCGGCGCCGACTTCAGG
>PLIM01000005.1 GCA_003139355.1 Acidimicrobiaceae bacterium
CCCCCGTGTTCTGCCGTAGATCGACTTTCGAACCCGGCGGCTATCCTTCCACCCAATCTCGACCCGTGCTTCCCATCGTCCGTCAGGACGTTGGTGAATGAGTCCGTCGCCTCTTCCCCGTCGTGGCATGAGCTTGTCGCGCTCCCTATCCGTGAGGATCAATGCCGATGGGCGCTCTGGACGGAGCGCAGCCGATCGACAAATTCGTGGAGGGCGGAGACCGGGATGCGGCGACTTCCGCCAATACGGATCGAAGACACCTCTTCGCTCCTCAGCAAATCGTAGACTTTTGAGCGCCCGATCGCGAGCACTTGCGCGGCCTCTTCCGGCGTGAGCAGGAGGCGCGCACTGTCGAGAGAAACTCGCTGCAGGGCGACCGGTGTTCCGTCACTCCGAAGTTGGTCGGACAGCGCGGTCCTGAGTGGCATCTCGGCTCCTTCTGTCGGGAGGGCGGCCCAGAACGTCACACCCTCTACTAAGGACGCACTAAGNNACTAAGGACTCCAGGCTAAGAGGACGCGGCTCCCGTAGTGGCGAGATTGACCTGGTAGAGGCACGAATAAAGGCTTTCCGCGTCTGAGTCGGGAGAGCCCATCCGGCGATCCAAGTCGGCTGCGGCGGGCTCACCCGATCCAGGCGACCTGCCGCAGCCTCAGTCTCGCCAGAGCACTCCTGTAAAGAAGAGCATGCACACGGTGAGCACGATCAGGAGGTCGACCGGACCACTGAACTCACCCTCGATGGTCAGGCTCTCGTCCGCACTCTCGACGAGCAGGGCCACGCTGCGGTCCCCGACCTTACCTCGGAGCCCCCCGCGTCGAGAGAGCCGCTGACCGTGCCGTCAAGTGCGACCCGATCATCGCCCCACGAGCCCTCCGCGCACACTGTCGAACTGCTCAGCCCTCCTGAGGCCGCCGCAATCTCGGCCGTGATGCGCCGTTCACCTACGCGACCCTCGACCGTGCCCTCTCGGAAGAGCCCTGGAATGAACCGGTTGAAGCGCCTCGCAGCTGGGTCCAGTTCCACGTCGTCCAAGAACAGACTGCGGCCAAGATAGAAGCGTCCGGCCAGGTGCAGCTCAGCATCTCCGAACGTTCCCGTTGCCTCGGTCTCGACGGCTTTACCGGGGGCAAGCTGATAGTTGCTCGAACTGTGCCACGTTGCCTTAACGATCACGGTTCCCACTTCGCCGGAGACCACGCCGGGTGTGATCTGCGGACGAACCTGCTCGGCGCCCGCGCTCCCCTCAAGCACGCCGTGGTCATAGGCAAACTGGACCCACTGTGCCGCCGTCGACAAAGAGAAGCTCCTCTTGCGCCCGAGAGCGCTTCTTGGGATCGGGCGCATCGTAGGTCGTCTCCTGGACGGCCGTGCCTCTCAGCACGAGCGGCCAACTGGCTCTCGCCACTTCAACGCGAAGAGCCCGAATAAGGCGCGAGGCGGCCCTTCACTGCCCGGTGGCACCGTTGCGGCGCTCCCGCGCGACACGCCCCGATCGTCGCCGGACCGGCGGGCCGGTTCTACTCGAGAAGCAATACGAGCACGGGAGCAGGCAGTGCCCACGCCGGATGCGCCAGGTCGAGCACGGTCCGGCTGGCCACGACGCCACCGGCGAACTTGGCCTCGATCGCTTTGGCCTCGGACCGCCAACCTGATGACACCCACTTCGACTCGATCGGCACGGAGAGCATCGACCCGGACGGCGACGGGATGGGCACCGGGGCGAGGTCGATCTCGTTCCCTCTCCCAGTCCGCAAGTAGCCGATCGAGTCATCCGCCGTCCACCGGCCCGACTCCAGTCTGTCGATCGCCCGCGCGAGCGTCGTCCCGATTGTCGTCTCCGTGAGACGCGTGAAATCCGGGCGGGGCAGCCCACTTCTGAGCCGCGGGCCGACCCACGCAAGAAGGGGGTCCGTCAGGTAGAGCTTCGACTGCGCCCCGACGACCCGGTTCCCGTCGTCGTCCACCTGGTGACACCAGAGGGCAGCGAACGCATGGACGAGGCGTGCGAGCCTCCGGTCGAGCGTCTGCCGGTTGGCATGGCCGAGGTCTGTGGAGAGCGCGTTCCTGTTGAGAGGCGAGGTGCAGCGCCTCTCGATCTCGGCGAGCAGCTTGGGCACAGAATCCTCCCCGGCTTCGGGATCCACGTCGCGATGCAGCCACGCCGCGAGGTCCCGGAGGAAGGCGTCGCTGACCTCGCCGGTGCGGTGGTGCTCGGCCACGGCCCTTGGGAAGCCGCCCGAGGTGAGGTACGCCTGCCACGCGAGGTCGAGCTCGTCGACGAACAGCTCGAGCGTTTCGGCGACAACTCGCGTCTCGGCCTGCTGGAGAGCCCATGGCGGAACGTGCGGCGGCAAAGGTACGTCACGGCCAGTCGCGCTGAGCACGTCTCGGAATGACATCGGATGGAGTAGCCGGGAGCGCGCCGTCGAGGCCGTCCCTGCCCGGCCGGCGAACAGGTCGCGCTCGACTTCCGCTGCCTCGTCCCAGGACGACCCGGTGCACACGACCGTGTCGGCACCGAAGGCGGTGTTGTCCCGTAGGTACTTCACCTGCTGGGTCCAGTCTCGGATCCCGGTCACCTCGTCGAGGAGCCACACCCGGCGCGCCTCGCCCACCGAGCGCGTGAGATCGCGACCGATCTTCGCCGCACGTCCCAGGTCGCGCGCTTGCATACCGTCCGCAGGCAGGTAAACGAGCTGACGCGGATCGAAGTCGTCCCGGGAGCACAGCGATGCCGCCGTGTCCTTGAGAAGCACCGACTTCCCAACCCTGCGCGGGCCGCGGAGCACGATGAGCTTGTCGTCGACCGGATCGTCGGTGACGTCGTTCAGTAGATCGGAGCGATAGCCGAGGTCGAACGGCGCACGGGCGGCGAGAACCGGGTCCGTCGCCCTCCACGCAAGGCGATCGCCCCCGGTGGCCGCGGCACGCCACCATGGGTTGCTATCCGACAGTCGCTCGCGCAGGTCGCCGTCTCGCATGACTTGAGCGTACCGGAACCCCCCCGGTTCTGGTACGCCGGGACATCTGGAACCCCCCGGTTCTGGTACGGTGCAGACACACCTCCTCCAGGGCACGACCACGGGTCTAGGTCGCACGCCGCGGCGGTTTAGGCACCCGGGCCGCGAAAGCAGTCCGTTGGCGCGCGCCCAGTGCCCGACCTCGGGGACGGGACGCCGGGGTCGGTCCCCCAGGCGACGGGTCGGCGTGCCGGGCGGCCGGGTCCGAGCCCAGGGCCGGGACGTCGGCGGTCGGAGGCGTAGGTCCGCCCGTCGCCGCCGTCGTGGTCGCCGTCGTGGTCGTGGTCGCCATCGTCGTCGTGGTCGCCGCCGTCGTCGTCATCTCAGCCGGGCTCGACTTGATCGCCATGCTCGTCGGCGTCGCCCTAGGCGTGATGTTCGTACCCGTCGTCGCGCACGTCGCCGCCGACGCGCTCTGCTTTGCAAGTGCTGCCGCGAATCTCGTCCTCATCGAAGTCGGCGCCGCCAAGTTGTTCAGCAAAGCGTGCTCAGTTTCCGCGGCGCCGCGCTGTCGCAAGATGATCAACGAACGCGTCGCTCAACACCCCTCTCCGCCATCACCCCTCTCCGCCATCACCCCCCTCCTCCAAACCTCCCCCTCCTCCAACCTCCCCCTCCTCCAACCTCCCCCTCCTCCAACCTCCCCGACTCCTACACGTTCGGCATTCACGGATCCAAGCTCGTCTGCGGCATAGCCCCAGGTCGGAGCCGTATCGAGCGATAGCCTGGAGTTGCCAGTGCGTCCTAAGTAGAGGCGGTCATCGCGATCGCCCTAGACGAAGGGACGCGCGAGGTGATCTCGATCCGCCGCATCAGTCTTGGGGGCGGCTTCCGCTACCTCATGAACTCGGTCGCGGCCGGCGACGGGAACCCGGAACCGTCGAAGGGGCTGGCGCACTACTACGCCTCCACGGGCACTCCGCCGGGCATTTTTTTGGGCAAGGGTCTGGCCGATCTGGACGGTGGTCGCGGGGTGCTTGCCGGCTCTCAGGTGAGCGAGGAAAACCTCTCCAACATGCTCGGCGCGTGCACAGATCCCGTCAGCGGCGAACCCGTCGGATCGAGGCCGAGAGCCCCGGCCGGTGGCGCCCCCGTGGCCGGCTTCGACCTCACATTTTCGTTGTCGAAGTCGATCTCTGTCATGTGGGCTCTCGGTGACGACGAGACGAGAAACGTCATCGAGAAGTGCCACCGACAGGCGATCGAGTTCGTCATCTCCTACGCGGAACGCGAGGTGTTCTGCTCGCGTTCTGGGACGAACGGGATCGTCTCAGAAGAGCTCACCGGGGTCATCGCCGCGGCCTTCACCCACTTCACGAGCAGGGCTGACGATTGCCAGCTGCACGACCATGTCGTGGTTTGGAACAGAGCCCGCTCTGTGTCCGACGGCAAGTGGAGGACGCTCGATTCCAAGGCCATCTTCAAGGCCACGACGACGCTCTCCGAGCTCCACCAAGGTGTCCTCTCCGACCTTTTGACCGCCGAGCTCGGGGTCGGTTGGGAGGCGCGGGGACGGAGACATTCGAGCAAACCGCGCTATGAGATCACCGGGGTTCCCGAGGCCCTCATGGCCGAGTTCTCACAACGCTCCGAGCAGATCGCGGCGCGCGGAGACGAGCTCAACTCGAGCTTCGTTGACGCGCATGGACGCCGGCCGACCGTCGTGGAGACGATGCGTCTCCGGCAAGTTGCCACGATCGCCACCCGGCCCGAGAAGACTCACCGCAGCCTCGCCGAGCTCACCTCCAACTGGAGAGAACGGGCAGCCGGTCACGTGCCCGAGGACGAACAACTGGCCTGGGTCTCGAGCCTTGCCGGCCGGAATGATCTGCCGCTGCTGCGTGCCGACGACCTTGCCGAACCGATCCTCGACGACGCCGCTCAGGCGGTGGTCACGACCGTGGCCGAGCACCATTCCACCTACGGCCGCCAGAACCTTTTGGCCGAGGCTCACCGGTTGCTGCACGGGGTCCGCTTCGCCTCTCCCGATGACCGCGTGGCCGTCGCCGAGCACATCACCGATCTCGCCGTCGCGCGATCGGTCGTGCTCACTCCGCCGGCGATGAACCACACCCCGGAGCGTTACATACGCCCGGACGGGTCCTCGCGCCTGCAACCGAGGAACCACCTCCTCTACACAACAGAGGTCCTCCTCGATGCGGAAGCGCGCCTCCTCGAAGCCGGGAGGGAGCACGGAGCTGTTCGGGTGAGCACGGCGACAGTGGCGAACATCGCCGCGGCGAACCTGCCCGGACGCGACTACGGACTGAGCGTCGACCAGGCCCTCGCCGTGGAGAAGATCGCCACATCCGGGCGCGTCCTTGACGTGCTCGTGGGGCCGGCCGGCAGCGGGAAGTCAACAACCATGGCCGGCCTCAGGGCCGCCTGGGAGACAGAGCACGGACCCGGATCGGTGATCGGTCTCGCCCCATCTGCCGTTGCAGCACAGGTGCTCGCCGACGAGCTCGGTATCGAGACCGAGAACACCGCCAAGTGGCTCACCGAGTGGCGACGCATTCCAGAACTGACCGAGCGCCGTGACCGGTTCGCATTGAATCTCGCCCGCAACGCATACCCACGCTCTCCCGGCGCGGCCAAGCTCCGCGCCCGGGTCGCGACGATGGACCAGGCCATCGCCGAGAGGCGGCTCAAGGCGGGACAGCTCGTCATCGTCGACGAGGCGAGCCTGGCTGGGACCTTCGCCCTCGACGAGCTCGTGGGTGCGGCGCGACAGGCCGGTTCGAAGATCTTGCTCGTCGGAGATGGAGCTCAACTCGGCTCGGTGGAGGCGGGCGGTGCCTTCTCGCTTCTTGTCAAAGACCGTGGTGATCTCGTCCCCGAGCTCAGCGACGTCCGGCGCTTTAGCTCGGAGTGGGAGAAGGCCGCGAGCATCGAGCTGCGCCTCGGCAACAAGGCTGTGATCGAGGACTACGAGGCTCATGGTCGCATCACAGAAGGCAGCCGGGAGGTCCTCCTTGATGCCATCTACACCGCCTGGAAGAAAGACGTCGACTCGGGCAAGTCGAGCCTCATGATCGCCGGAGACTCGACCACTGTCACCGAGCTCAACGCCCGGGCGAGAGCCGACCGGGTGCTGAAGGGGACGGTCTCAGAGGAAGGACTACCGATAGCTGATGGCCAGACAGCAGGAGTCGGCGACGAGGTCGTCACCCGTCAGAACAACCGGCGCGTCACTACCGGCAGGACCTGGGTGAAAAACGGCGACCGCTGGGTCGTCACCGCCACCAATCCCGACGGGAGCATGGCGTTGCGCCGTGCGAACGGAAGCGGCGAGGTCCTGCTTCCCGTCGATTACGTCGTCCACCACGTCGAGCTCGCTTACGCCACGACCGCGTACCGAAGTCAGGGCCGAACAACAGATACCACCCACTCCCTCGTCGCCCCGACGACGACGCGAGAGGTCCTCTATGTCTCGGCGACAAGAGGCCGCGAGTCCAACAACCTCTACGTCGACACCACGTACGACCCCGACCCTGCCACCGGTCACGACCACACGACCTTTCCACGGACCGCCAAAGACGTGCTTGCCGGCGTGCTCGCGAAGGAAGGTTCGGATCTGTCCGCCCACGAGACACTTCGCAGAACACAAGGTCGTGAGGAGGACTTGAGCGTGCTCGCCGCCGAGTACGAGACGCTCGCCAGTGCCGCCCAGGAGCAACGCTGGGGAGCCCTTTTGGCGCGCTCAGGACTCGATCCTGTTCAGCTCGAGCAGGTATGCCAAAGCGAGGCACGCGGCCCACTTCTCGCCGCCCTTCGAGACGCTGAGGCCCGCGGCCTCGACGTGGAAGGCGTCTTCCCGAACCTTGTCGCTCTTCGTCCGCTCGACGACGCTGAGGACCCTGCTTCCGTCATCCACGCACGCGTGGAGGCTTGGGCACACACTGCCGGCTCGAAGCGGCGAACGAGCACCGGCTTTATCGCAGGGATCATCCCGAGAGCGGTCGGCGTCACCGATCCCGACATGGTCCGCGCTCTCGACGAGCGAGCGGTCGCCGTGCAAAACCGGGCGAGAGAGCTCGCCGTGCATGCCATCGAGCGTCGCGAGACCTGGGTACTCTGTCTCGGCGCGGCCCCGGTCGACCGGGCTAGACATGAGCGGTGGCTCAAGGCCGTCTCCACAGTCGCCGCCTACCGGGAGCGTTGGAACATTGCTGATGACGGACCCTTCGGACCCGGGGGCGCCGTCAGGACGCTCGACGCACATGGGCACCGACGGCGTGCCGAACTCGCCATCGCAGACGCGCTCCGGCTCTCGAACGAGGACCGCGAGCATCGCCGCCCTCACAAGTTGAGCACCCTGCCCGCAGAATTCGTACGGGAGCTATCGGCCGGCATCGAGCTGTGAGCGGACTCTTGTCACGTTGGGCGTCAACTCTGAGAGGGTAGACCGAGGCAGGTAGAGAACTGCAGACGGGGATGAGTGGGGGTTCGCGTCGAAGGGCCGACCGCGAGGATCTCCGACTGGTCCTGAACTGCCTTTGGGCGCCCTCTAAACATCAGGACTCTCAAGGAGCACATCTTCAAGTGGAAACGGCTCGAGAGTCGTGACGGTGCCCTCGCGGTCTTGCCACGATAGATAAATGAAACCGCCAGACTCCGCGACTCTCGATCGGGCCGGCGAGTGTTGCAGGAGGCAACCAGGATCGTCCAACTGCGGTCTGGCCGGCCATGGTCGGTTGAGCGTCTCAGAAACGAACCACTGAACCTCGCTCAGCATCTGCTGGCTCGTGAGAGCGATGGCGGTTGCCGCCGGTTCGAGCCGAAACCGGCCTAGGCGTGGCGTGATGACTTGTTCGCGCTCCAAGTGCTTGACAAGGAGCGAGTTGTCAGCCGTGGCCGAGACGACGAAATCGCGCCCGAGGGCGTCGCTCAGGCGTTCTGCCAACACATAGGCGAGAGCGGCACAATCGATCAAAGCCAACGCATCGCCCGCTCTCGGTTCCGCCTGGCAGCCCGGAGCAGTTCGTGGCCTCGACTGGGCGAGTGGTGTGGCTGAGCCCCACCTTTTCGTGGGCCGGGATGACAACGGTCTCCCGTGTGGCCCGAGTACTTGCTCAAGCGATCCGCTCAGAAGCACCCATACGAATGTCGCAAAGGCGACTATCGCTGCGCCAATCACGAGGAAGCGAACGACACCAGCCGGCCTCAGAAGACCTTCGGACGAGGACGAGCCGAGCAGGATTACGACCGGGACGGCGAAAAGGAGCACCGCGATGGTCAAGTAGGCGACGAGCGGCCGGCGGGCCGGGTCAAGGCGCCTACGGTTCGCAGCGAGTTCGATCGGATCTTCACTGATCGAATCGCGAGAGCGAGCAGATGACGCTCCCTGCACAAAGGCTGTGACTCGCAGCACGACGACGACAAGAGCGGCATCGACCAGGAAGGCGCCCAGCGCGCTCCGCAAAGCATTCGAGAAGTTTCCGAACAGCCAGATCAAAAAGCCGATGATGACAGCGACGGTCAACCAGTTGGAGATACGGGCGATGCTCGACTCACGAAGACCTTGCATGTTCAGGCCTCCGCGCAGGATCTTGCTCGAGGTGGGCAACCGCCTGCGCGGAGATAGGTCGGTCATGGATCGTCAGCTGCGCGCAGGTCCAGCGCTTGGTGCGGGCTGGAACGATTGCAGGAACGCCCCGATGGTCGGCAGACGTGTCCCATTGCCGGTTCCAGTTACGACCCATGTCACACGTCCCCGAGAAACCCTCAGCCAGCCGTAGCACCAGTCTGTGACCTCTTCGCACCGAAACGCTTCCAAACCCGACGCACCGTCGAGGGAGACACGCCTCAGGTCGGACGGATGGACCCACCAATAAGGCGCCATGCCGACGACCCCGCCCCAGCCGGGCACATGGATCTGCCCATAGGTCGCTGTGATGGTGAAGGACAGGGGGCGAGCGGAATCTCCGTCATCCTCCGAGAAACCGTAAAAGCACCAATCGTTGGTCGCGGGACCCAACAGGGGTGCCCGCACACCGGCTGGGAAGGCAGCGGTGAACTGTGCTCTTGGTGCTCCCAGCAAAGCGGCCGTCGGCTGCGCGCAGTTGGCAAGACGGACCTGTGGGAAGCCGAGTGCTCCTCCTCCCGTCGCCGCAAGCAGGCAAACACCGAGCACGATCACCGAGACCACCGTCACGAGGAAGCTTGCAATGGGATGGCGAAGGGCCCGGCTCGTCCTGAAAGGCGAGAGGACGGTTGCAGCGGACGCCGAACCACCCTCGAATGCCGGGCGACTTCCATCGTTCCTCGAACTGGTCAGTGCAGCCGCGTGGGCGGCTTCAAGGCGCCGGTCGTGCCAATACTCCTTCTCGACAGGCGGTGGGTCCTGGAGGTCGTCACTCATTGGTTTCCCTCGTAGCCGGGGGTCGGCAGGCTTAACCAACTATCGTCCGCTTTTGCACAGCGGTTGAGGAGGCAAGCGGCATCGGTCGGTCAAGGCCGGCCGTTGATTGTGCAGTACATCCGGCGCGAAGCCAAGGATCTGATTCAACCCAGATTCAACCTCACGATGCGACGAGCTGCCGAAAGCGGCAATCAGTGGCGAGACCAAGTCTCAGCAATAATGTCTGCTGAGCTGGTCTTTCGTGGCAGTAGCTGCTCCCCGATCTGCTCGCTCAGCGGCAAGCCAAGCATTAGCAGTGGGTCCACGCGCGTCGGCTCGGCTGAAGTGGGTTGAGGTGGGCGACCAGTCGCAAGCACCTTGACTTCGGAGGGCCTAGGGCACGGATCGCCCAATGGTCCAGGTGTTGTTCGGAGACGCGCTATCCGGGAGGTACCTGACGTCCACGCTCGCAGCGCGATGCCCCGGTCGGGTGTGTATGTGAGTGTGGAGTCCGTGAGCGGGTCCGGTCTGACCGACTACGACGAGTTCTTCACCAGCATGCGCCCGCAGCTAGTCGGACTCGCGTTTGCTCTGACGGGGAACTCGCAGGTCGCGAGCGACCTCGCCCAAGAAGCACTCCTGCGGTCGTGGGTCCACTGGGAGAAGATCCGCACTTACGACGATCCGAACGCCTGGGCGCGCCGAGTACTGCGCAACCTCGCCGCCAATCACGCGCGACACCTGCGGCGGGCACCTCGGCCTACACCGACCGAGGACGTGCCTGAGCTGGACGCAGACCGCGTGGCCCTCCTCCAAGCGCTTGCCCATCTGCCGCGACCGCAACGGGAGGCCCTAGTACTCCACGACGGGCTTGGTCTCACCGTGGCCGAGGTGGCAGCCGAGCTGAGCACGCCCGAGGGCACGGTGCGCTCCTGGCTCAGCAGAGCCCGGGCTGTGCTCGCCCCTGTCCTCAGTGCGGGAAACGACACGACGGAGGTGATCAGATGAGCGCGACCGAAGACCGAGTGGCGCAGGCCGTGCGAGAGATCTTCGAGTTCGGCACGGCACAGCCGGCACAGTTCTCGCTCGCCGACATTCGCCGACGCCAACCCCGGCGTTGGACCCACCGCGCGGTGGTCGTAGCGGTCGCCGCCGCCATTCTGGTGGTGTTTTTCGCCCCACTGCCGCACGTGAGCCTGTTCAACAGGCTCAGCCAGAGCCAGAACGGTGCGTCGCCGGGAGGCTCGATTACCCCGACGGGCTGGGTGTCAATCACCCTCGGGGCCGGGCAGATCGCGGTCCCGTCCTCTTGGAAGGTGCTCTACGACTCACCCGATTGTCCGATTGGGAAGGGATCCGAGGTATTCGTGACTCCCACTCCCACGGCTTGCGCAGCGCCACTGCCTGGGGACATACCGACGAACGCCATCGAGCTTTACCGCTATGTCCCCGACAAGCTCCGCGAGTATCCACAGGTCGTCAACGGGATCAAGGTGTACGGAACGCGGAGCGGCTGGTACGACGTTCCTTCCTTGGGCATCGCCATGGCGATCCAGGGACCTCTTGGTAGTCGAGTCCTGGACACCGTGACTCGTTCACCGCAGGGTCGGTCGTTTGTGGTGATTCCGCTTCTGGTTTCGATGAGCGAGAAGCAAGCCCGGCAGATAGTGAAACACGTAGGCCTTTACGTCGCGAACGTTGAAACGGTCGCCTCCCCGGCCAGGCGGGGTGACGTGGTCGCACAAAGCCCCGTCGCGGGCTTGAAAGTCGCTCGTGGTATCGGGGTGGTTCTCACCATCTCGTCTGGCTCGAGGACGGCCGCCGCCCTTCCTCCGCAGCTTCCAGCGTCCGATGGACTTGTGAATGCAAGCGGATTGGTCGACGTGTCCAACGGAAGCTGGCCTCTATGGCAAGGCCCGGGCCGGTCTCCCTTAGGTAATCCCGGGACCTTCGGACTCACCGGCGGGCTGGGACAGCTCTGGCTTGCAAGGGCGGCTGTTGCGCACTTTGGTAGTGCGAATGCAGTGCCGCTTCCCGTGCCGCTCAATGTCGCCAAGACGATCTCTGGACCCGTAGAAGTCACCCTTGAGATTCTGCGGTTCAGCAACGCTGCGTCGCCCGAGTGGCTCTACTACCAGAACGAGTCGTACGTAAGACTTCCCCAGACCACGGTGCTATCGATCCCTGGCGTGAAGGGGGGACGCGTGATCAAGTACGACAGTAGGGAAGTGAATGGCGGACTTACTGAGTATCTCTTCCAGTGGGCTGATTCGGCTGACTGGGTCCAGGTGAGTCTGCTCGGAGCGAACATGAGGGAGTCACAAGCCGCTGCGGTGGCGTCGGATATTCGGGCATAGACCACCGCGCGCGAAGGACCGGTCAAGGAGGGAGTCCGAGCAACAGCCGCCTGACCGTGCCGATGTTGACCACCAAACTGACCACCAAACCGAGGGACCTCAGCGGTCGAACTCGGACACGGTCGGACGAGACACCTGACTTGACCTGCGAGAATGGACGAACCCAGAAAGCGTCAGACCGGCTCGATGGGATTGGAAATCGTGTGACCTGCAAGGGTCCGTGGGTTCAAATCCCACCTCCTCCGCTCGTTGTCATGATCGAAACGTCATGCCAGTTCAGCGGGCAGTTTCCGTGTCCGTTCGCCCAATCATCGAATGATCCACGTTCGAACCCGGACGACGGAGCGATTCGGTACCCATCAGCGAAGGCTGCACGGACGCTCAACTCGGCGGTTCCGCCTTCGATGCCAAGGCTTGTGTTGCGTGACGCCGGAGCCGCGTTAGGTGCGGCCCCACCTGGCGCCGTCGCCTGATCGTTCGGGGCGGCGTTCTGTGCACCATTGCTCCAGCCGGCGCTTGCGCGGGTGATCCACGAACTCGGCTGACCGCTCGGGGCAGTCTCGCCTTCGGCGGAGCTCACAATGCGAGCCCCGCGTTGTCCTCTGGCTCGAATCGCCCTGAGGGTGGTGGTTGCTGCCGTCTCGGACCGTGCGCTGGTCGACAGCCTCTAAGCTGTCTTCTCCGGTCCAAAGCATTGGGGTCGCGGGCCGATCAGGAGTTTCGAGGAGGGGGAAGAACCAAGATGTCGGACAGTGCGCTTTTTGTCGGATGGAACCAGCCAGCCCGCGGTCGCGAAGCCGGAGCGGTGGCCGCCTTTGGCGAAGGAGTCCAGTACTTCGGTGAACTGGCAGCGCGAGGCGAGATCGAGTCGTTCGAGCCGTTCTTCCTGGACGCTCACGGGGGAGATCTCAACGGGTTCTTCCTCGTCCGTGGCGAACGGGCGAGCCTGGATCGACTCCGATACGACGACGAGCGATTCCGGCGCTGGATAGCCAAGGCTCAGTTGAACGTAGATGGCATCGGGGTCCTGGGTGCCGTGACCGGCGAGACCCTCGGGCAACAGATGGCGGTGTTCACGGAAGGCGCAGCTGGGCTCACCTAGGTCTCAAGCGTCCGCGCCCTGGGTTCTGGGAGATCAGGCCCAGCCCTGCGTCCGAGTGATCCCGGACGAGGCACGTGTTGAGCGGTCCTTGCGAATGCGGCGAATCGCGTGTGCACGAACTGATCGGGGCGGCCTTGCCAGTCTCACCGGTGAACTGGCGGGGGACGCAGAGCTGGGGATACCGGGCGGGGTCCGTGGGTCCTGTTTGGCGTCAGATTGGTCGTATCGCTCGGAAGCGATGAGATCTGCCCTCCCGCCTCGTCATACCTCACGAAGTCACCGAGCCAGGAGGAAGGGATGTCGGTCCACTAGCCTCGGAATGAAGGACGTGCGATGAAGCTGAACAAGCGGTTCACGACCTTCCTGCAGAAGAGCCCCAAAAAAGGGGGCTGGACGTGCGTGGTGATGCCTGGGTCGGCCGAGTACCTCGGCACCCGAGGACTGGTCAAGGTACGGGACCTGGCGGACGGCTTCCCGTTCCAGAGCTCCTCCTTGGCGCGCGACGACAGCCGCCACAAGCTGCCGATCAAGGCGGAGCTGCAGAAGGCCACCACCAAGAAGTCCGGAAACCTGCTAACGGTCGCGCTCGAGAAGCCGGTCGAGCAGGGAGGTGACTGATGTCGGCCGCCGAGATCGACGATTACCTGGACCGCCTGGACGAACCGAAGCGCTCGACCCTCAGCCGACTGCGCCGCGACGTTCTCGCTGTGGTTCCCGACGCCGAGCAGGGCATTTCCTACGCCGTGCCCGGCTTCAAGGTCGCCGGTAAGACGATCGCCGGCTTTGCCGCCTTCAAGAACCACCTGAGCTACCTACCCCACAGCGGCTCGGTGTTCCATGAGCTCGCCGAGGAGCTGGCCGGATACGGGAAGTCCTCCGGAGCTTTGAGATTCCCCGTCGATCAGCCTCTACCGCCCGAGCTGGTCGAGAAGCTGATCGCCGTGCGGCTACGGCAGGCATTCCCTCAAGTGCCTGGAGACAGAACTGGGAGTTCGGGCGCGACTGCGGTTGCCAAACGCAGGTGAAGCAAGAGCGACCTGATCGGCGTTCGGGGCGGACTTGGGGATCGACCAACTCCGGGAAGCGGAGCGTCAATCAACCCGGGGAAGTGCCTGGACGGGCTGCAAAGCCCAGGACCCAGAAAGTTATCCACCTTCTCGGGCCGACGGTCGTCTGATTGAATCGGTCGTGAATGCCGTGCTTCCGCACGGCCGATCTAGTCCAACTGACACAGGAGTTGAGAATGGCACACCTACCCGACCTGCTGGCCACCTGCTGGACCTCGGCCGGTGACGTGGTCCCGGGCCGCAACGGCGACGTCAGTCCCCTCAGCGTGGAGGAGCGTGTCGCGGCGGTCGCGAAGGCGGGATACCGGGGGTTTGGGATCGCCGCCCCCGACCTGGTGGTCGTCCGCGACACCATCGGCTATCCGGCGCTGGCACAAATGCTCGACGAGAACGGGCTTTGTCACGTCGAGGTCGAATACCTGCAGGACTGGTGGGCGAGGGGAGACCGGCGCCGCGCCTCCGACGACGTGCGGGAGGTGCTGTTCGAGGCGGCGGCCGAGCTCGGCGCGCACCACGTGAAAGTGGGTCTCGGTGACCGCGAGGACGACCTGGACGAGGAGCTCTTCGCCAGCGAATTCGACCGTCTCGCCACTGAGGCGCACACCCACGGGACCCGGATCGGGTTCGAGCCTCCGGCGGACTCCATGATGCCGACGATCTTTCCCGCCGTCGATCTCGTGCGCGCCGTCGCCAATCCCGCCGGCGGTCTTCTCGTGGACATCTGGCACATCTTCCGCAGCGGGACCGGCTACGACCAGCTCGTCGACGTGCTGCCACCAGAGTACGTGTTCGCCGTCGAGCTGAGTGACGGTCGCGCGGAGCCGGTCGGCACGCTCTACGACGACACCTTCGACAACCGGCTGCCGCCCGGCAGGGGCGAGTTCGACGTGGCTGGCTTCATCCGCGCTCTCGACGCTCTGGGCTTCGAGGGTCCCTGGGGGCTCGAAGTGATGTCGACGGAATTGCGCTCCTTGCCTGTCGAGGTGGCGACCAAGCGGGTGTTCGACGCGGCCGTACGCGTCTTCGAGGTGGCCCGCGCCGGGGAGGACCGAGCCGGAGGATGACGCCAGAGCCCGGTGAGGGGTGCTGGAAGAGCCTCCGCGCCGAGTTCTGCTCGAAGCCCGACCCTCGCCCTCGGTCGCAACCCGCCACTCGTCCTCGCCCCGTCCGAGCCTTGATATCCGCGACCCATTGTCGACGCCGATTTCCGGGCCCGCGGCGAGAAGAAACAGACCCTCTCCCTCGCGGCTGCGTGGTGCGGGCCCGGCAGGCACGGCCTTCTTCGTGGCAGCGGCGTGGATGTCTACCGCTTGGCGATGTCACCTCCGCTCGTTGCCAGACCTGCAACGTCTTGGCTGCTCACAGTGTCGTTTCTGTGTCCGGTTGCTCGACGACCTCGAGGGCCCCACTCGAACGCTGCACGTGATCACTTCGGCAGATGCGACGGCGGCCGATGAAGCATGACATCAAATAGGTGTTTCACAGGAAGGCTAGAGGCAAGCAGCCTACGGCGTACCTGTCATCCAGATCTGGTGCTCGTTGACCCGCCGGGTCTGCGCATCTCTCCAACTTGACTCGGGAGCCGGCCGGCTTCAGCCAACGCCCGGCGTAGCAGGAACTCGATCTGAGCGTTAGCGCTGCGCAACTCGTCCGCGGCCCAGCGGGCTAGTGCGTCGTGGATGGCAGGATCGAGCCGTAGCAGTACACTCCGGCGCTCACTCATCGCGTTGCAGGACTGCGCCTATTGGTAGAGGGAGCCGGTGTTGACCACCGGCTGGGTCGCCTGTTCGCTGCACAGGACGACGAGGAGATTGGACACCATCGCAGCTTTCCTCTCCTCGTCCAGCTCGACGACGTCCCTTTCCTGGAGCCGCTGCAAAGCAAGCTCGACCATGCCAACTGCTCCTTCGACGATGCGCTGGCGGGCGGCCACCACGGCGCTCGCCTGCTGCTCCCGCAGCATCGCCTGAGCGATCTCGGGGGCATAGGACAGTCGTGTGAGCCGTGACTCGATGATCGTTACACCAGCAGGACGCACTCGGTCCGTAATCTCGGCCGACAGGCGCTGCGTTATCTCCTCGGCGTTGTCGCGCAAGGAGAGAGCGCCGCTGCCGCGGTTGTCGTAGGGGTAGCTCGACGCGGTGTGACGCACGGCGGTTTCTGTCTGGATGGCGACGAAATGAGTGAAGTCATCGACGGCATAGATCGCCATTGCGGTGTCCTGGACCCGCCAGACGACCACGGCGGCGATCTCGATCGGGTTGCCGTCAGCGTCGTTCACCTTTGCGATGGCGGTCTCGAGATTTCGCACGCGAGTGGACACCTTCCGCCTCTCGGCGAAGGGGTTCACCCAGTGCAGTCCGGACGCGCGGATGGTCCCGTGGTACCTGCCGAACAGCTGGACAACGCGAGCCTCTCCCGGGACAACGGCCGTCAGACCATTGAATGTCACTTCGGCGGCGATGAGCAGCGCGATGCTGACCGCGAGGCGGGCTGTCGGGCCAGCGGTCGTCCATCCGCCTTCGACAACGCCGAATCCCATCAGCGTGCCGGCCGCCATCACCATCCCTATGCCGAGAAACAGCACGAGAACACCTGGCGCAGACCACGCCTCGCGCTCGATCACTTGTCTCGGGTCTTGGGTTGAGTTGGCTGGAAGCTGCCCAGTCATGGTTGCGGACCTCCCGATTGACTCAGCTGATAGCACGTGAGTATCATAATGATATCACAGCTGGCAGAGCAAGCCTTCGCTGGCTGGGACGGCGAGGAACCGTGGTGCTTACCACTGAGACCTCAGCCGAAGACCTCCACGACGCCCTGGCCGCGCACACGGTCGACCTGCGAAAGACTTACGGGACGGGGCAGGCGGCGGTAGACGCGCTCGCCGGGATCAACGTGGCGTTCGAGCGAGGACGTTTCACGGCTCTCACGGGCCCGTCGGGATCGGGGAAGTGCTCGGAACCCTGATCGTGGAGGCGGTGCTGGCGAGCATCCCGTCCCGCATCGGCGGCCGTCGCCCCGTGACTGAGATTCTTCAGGCCGAGTTCGCGTGATTCGGGAACTGTCCTTGTCACTCTCCCCTGCGTTACATGTGTTGTGCGTCACCGATGACGATTGCGAACAGATCAGCACACCGAACGCCCGGGCGATCGGAGAATCCTCCAACGCCATAACTACGGCTCGGCGTGCGCCCGATCGCCGTTCGGGCGCGGGGCTCGCGTCCACCGGCGCGGGCTCAAGGGCGTTGTTCTGTACCCTGGCGCGCCACCTGGCGGCGGCTCTATGGGCTCGTGCAACGGCCTAGCGAGACGGGTGCCGTCATCGTCCACACCGGGCGCCTGTCGCAATGGGACAGGGCCAATCCCGGGACCGTCTACGACACGGAGCTGTTCCGGCGGGAGATCCTGCCGAGGCTCGGGACCGTCAAGCTCTCCGAGATCGCCGAGGCAGCCCGGTGCTCAAAGGCGTACGCGTCGGACATCAGGCGTGGGAAGCGGACGCCGCACGCGTCGACGTGGGCGGCGTTGGCTGGACTTTCCACCTGATCCTCTTCCCTGCCAGCCGAGAAATTCCACAACATTGGCTGCAACACGATCCTCAGCTCGAGCATTGTTATTGGTAGGAGGTCTCGCAATCGACCTGTTCTGTAATCGACCTGTTCTCCGGTGCAGACGGCCCAGTCACGGACTTCGAGCGGCAGGCTTCCGAGTCTTTGGAGTGATCGAATCCTGTAGTCGAAACGGCGCCTACAAGTCCCCAGCAGCCTCCAAGAAAGTGCCTGCAGAATGCGCCGGTGCTTGGTCTGCGACCTCCACGACCCCCACGACCTCCGCGACCTCCATAACCGTCAGGTTGGGCTTGATCAGGAGCGCCACCGCGGCGGCGGCAAGGGCGGCGATCGACGCGATCAAGAAGGCCGCGTCCAGCCCGCTCATGAACGTCGAGTGAGCGATGCCGGTGATGACTGCGGCAACTTGGTGGGGCGTGCCCGGGGCGACGGGGGCGACACCGACGGACACGAGGGACTTCGCCTCCACCAGATTCTGGCCCACGAGCACTGGTAGGTGCGCCTCGGCCCAACGCAACGGCAGCAGGTGGGCAACTTTGGCCGACATCACGGCTCCGAGCACCGACGTGCCGAGCACGCCTCCGACCTGCATCGCAGTGGTGGTCATACCGCCGGCGACACCAGCGAGCTCGACGGGGGCGCTGCCGACGATGACGTCGGCGGCGCCCACCATGACCGGGCTCAACCCCAGCCCTATGAGCACGAACCACAGGAGCGCGTCATTTGGGCCAGACGCCGTACCGAGCCGGGACAGGCCGAAGAGCCCGGCGGCGGTGACCACCAGGCCGCCGGCCATCGGCAGCCGGGGCCCCACCTTCTGGATCACCAGGCCCGCAAGCGGTGCCCCGATGATCAACGTCCCCGTGAGCGGCAGCATCCGCACCCCGCTCATCAACGGGCCGAGGCCGTGCACGTCCTGCATGAAGAAGCTCATGAAGAACATGGACCCCACCAGCGAGAACATGAGCAAGATGTTCAGCACCGCCCCTACCGACAAAGACACCGAACGGAACAGGCGCATTGGCAGTAGTGGCTGGGCTGCTCGGAACTCACAGAGGACGAACAACACAAGCGCCGCCGCCGCCCCGACGAAGAACCCGATTGTACGGGCACTGCCCCAACCGTAGGCCGACGCCTTCATCAATGCCCAAATCAACGAGAACAAACCTGCTGACAACAGGGCGATGCCGACAAAGTCGAAGGACCGGGCTGCCGGCGACGGTGCAGTCTCCAGGACGAAAAGGAGTGTCATGGCCAGGGCCACCGCACCGACTGCCACGTTCACGTAGAAGCAAGACTCCCAGTTCACGTGTTGGACGAGGAAGCCTCCCACAATAGGGCCAGCCGCCGTAGAGGCTCCGATGACGCCGGCCCAAATGCCAAGGGCTGCATTGAGCTTGTCGACTGGGAACGTCTCACGCAGAAGGGCGAGCGCAGTAGGCATCAGCATCGCCCCGAAGAAGCCTTGCGCGACGCGAAAGGCGATCACCAGCGAGATGCTCTTGGCAGTGTCCCCGGAAAGCCCTATGCNNGCGAGATGCTCTTGGCGGTGTCGCCGGAAAGGCCTATGCCAGCTGAGAACAGGGCAAAGCCCACCATCCCGGTGACGAAGACCTTCTTGTGCCCAAAACGGTCGCCCACCTTGCCGATGGGTATCAAGGTCACGGCCAGCGCGAGCATGTACCCGTTCATGACCCACTGGATGTCGGCCAGCGACGCGTGCAGGTGGGACTGGATCGACGGGTTGGCGACAGCGACGATGGTGCCGTCCAGGGCCACCATCATGACGCCCAAGGCGACTGCCACCAGAGTCAGGGTCGGGTTGCCGCGCCAGCCGCGGCGGGCTCTTGCGCTCTCAGCCAGGCCCAGCCCGGCGGGTTGCCTAGGTTCGCTCAGCACAGTCATCAGCCCTCCTATCTTGAAGGCGCGTCTTCACTTAGCCCTGCTCGCTCGAGTTCACCGAGTCCGTGCGGAATTAGCCCGGGTCAGCTTATGTCATAGCCTGACAGACAGCAAATCATGACTTGTGTCTCTCTATGCTGGCAATGCGCTACGATAGGCGACGTGGAAGACCGCTCTGTTTCGACGACGGTTCGACAAGCGCCCACGGGAGGGGAGAGGCCACTGGTGGACGACGCCAGCTGGCCAGACGAGTCCCGCCGGAGGCGCAAGAAGCGCCAAACCCGCGATGCCCTCATCGACACAGCGCTCGACCTGTTCGAGACCAAAGGGTATGAGCACACCGCGGTGCACGAGATCACGGACGCCATCGACGTGGCGGAACGGACCTTCTTCCGCTATTTCGCCAGCAAGGAAGACCTGGCGCTCTTCTTCGTCAAACAAGAAATGGACGACTTCACCGACGCGCTCGCCGCTCGACCGGCGGGCGAAGCGCCGCTCACGACCGTGCGCAACGCCTTCCGCCAGACCTTCGAACAGCTCCAGGGCGACGACCACTTACGGAATGGTGAGCCGAGGTACCTGACAGTCATCAGGCTGATCGACTCGACGCCTGCGCTGCTCGCCGCCAGCCTCCGCTACGTCTACGACAACAGCGATAGGGCTGTCGTCGTGCTGTCCGAGCGCGAGCACGTCGACCCAGACGTCGACCGACGCCCGTGGCTCCTCATCGCTATCTACGGCGCACTCGTAGCGCTCGTACACCGGGAGTGGCGTACTTCCGGTTGCGGCGGCGTGGAGGACATGCTCGCGAGCTTCGATGCCTACGCTGACCAGCTCGGGCCAGCGATCGCGGGCCGCTGGAGCACATCGGGTTGAGGGAGCCGGGACCCACTAAGACGAGCTGACGGGGCCCCGTCATGTCCAAGTGAGCTCACCCCCCCTTGCAAACCAGGCCTATTGGCGGCGAGTCCTGTGAGAGCCGTGACGGTGACCCCAGTTGCACCACCACGTCGTCGTGCTGAACCGCGTGTAGGCCGTCTCGGAGGCAGCGTCGCGCACCCACGACTCCAAGGCCCTGCCCCTTTGAGTGGCACATTTCAACAGTTGGAGGACTCGAGAGCGAGGACTCTCGCGGGTGCCGCCACCGCGGAAACGTCTTCGATCGGCCAATCTGGTCGCCGGCATGCGAGGTTCAGTGGCGCTATCGAACGGCCGTCGATGCGAATGCGACGTGGCCTGCGTTGCGCGTAACCCTGCCGACTCGGGCGCGGCATCCGGGTTAATGCTCGCTGTCATTCTGCGTTCCCGGACCCGGCTACTGTCTGGATCGCTCTTAGGCCCTTCAATACGAACCGCGGGGGCGGGCGGCGCACTGGACGGCCGGGCACGAGCATCGAGATCCCAGGCTCGGAAAGTACCGTTGAGGTGTGTCAGTCCCTCAGACGGGGCTACCGTCTCGACCCCAAGAGGCAGGGTGAACCCAGCCGCGGCTCGCTCCGGCCACGAGCCGAGGGGACCCGCCTTGCGACCGATCTCGCTCGAGGTGTGCGGCATCGTCGGGTTCGTGGGATCCCTCTCCGTGCTGCTCGGAGTCGTTCAGCCCGGTTCGCCGTTCTCGTTGAGGGCGCCGGGCACCTGGTTCTTCGCCACGACCGGGGGGACACGGACGGCTGGCACCGGGTTCCTCGGGGTCATGCTCGTCTACGTCGGGGTCGTGCTGATGTTCGGCGCATGGTTCGAACTCGTCCGCTTGGTGCGCCGCTCGCCCTCGGTCCCGATGCCGCGGTTGGTGGCAATCCTCGTCGCCTGGGTGGGCCCCGTCCTCGTCATGCCGCCGCTGTTCAGCCGGGACGTTTACCTCTACGCGGCGCAGGGGGAGATGGTGCAGCGGGGCCTCGACCCCTATGTTCACACTCCGAGTGCGCTCGGGGGCGGGCCGTTCTTAGACCTCGTCGATCCGCTCTGGCGCCACGTGACCGCGCCCTACGGTCCGGTGTGGGATCGGCTCTCCGGAGTTGTCGTGGCCTTGTCGTCCCACCATGTTCCTATGGCCGTGGCTGGTTTCCGGCTCTTCGCGTTGGTGGGCCTCGGATTGATCGCCTGGGGCGTTTCCTCCCTCGCCCGATCGATCGGGCGCCCCGACAGCGTGGCCTTCGCGCTCGGTCCGCTCAACCCCCTCGTTCTCCTAGTGCTCGTCGGCGGAGCCCACATCGAAGCGCTGATGCTGGGGCTGCTCGTCGCCGGTTGTGCGCTCGCCCGCCGCCAGCACGTGTTGGGCGGCTTGGTGCTGTGTGCCCTCGCTGTCGAGGTCGAGCTGCCGGCACTTATCGGCGCCGTCTTCATCGGGTGGTGGTGGCACCACGGGAGCTGGCGCCGACGGGTCCCGCGTGTCCTGGCCGCGGTGGCGATCGTGGTCGTGCTCATGGGGGCGATCAGCGCGGTCTCGAACCTGGGGTGGCACTGGCTGAGCGGACTGGCGAACCCAGACAGGATTGTCTCTTGGCTCGACCCGGCGACGGCGCTCGGGCTGGGCATGGACCACGCGGCAAGCGCCCTGGGTGTTGGAGGGCACACGGCGGGGCTCGTCGAGATCTCACGGGGCGTCGGTCTCGGACTGGCCACCGCGCTCTCGGCCGTGCTGCTGTTCCGTTCGAAGCGCCAAGGGGAGGTCGGGGCCCTCGGCTGGAGCCTGCTGCTGTTCGTAGTCCTCGGACCCCTGGTCGAGCCCTGGTATGAGACATGGGGCTTCGTGGTGCTAGCCGCGGTAGCGGAGGGCTGGACGTTGCGCCTCGTGCTTGCACTGTCCGCGGTGGCATGCTTCGCCGACGCGCCGCCAGTGCGGTCCCTCGGTGCGACGGACCCGGTGCTCACGGTGATTTGCTGGACCGTGCTGCTCAGCGTGGTCGGCACCTTCGTGACCCTCCGGCTGCTGCCGTCCCTTCCGCGCCTGCACATGTCGGCCTGGTCCGAGCTGCCGTCCAGAGTCCGGCCAACGCTGTGGGCACGTCCCGAGGAGCTCCCTCCGAGTTCCCCCTGACCCGCACCGATCTCACTCGGCTCGGCGGTCGCCATCCTCGCGGCCGATCAGAGCTACAGAATGTCGCTCCGAACGTCGGATCGCGGAAAACTTCCTCGGGGAGATAACGACGGATCCGGCGTGCTTCGTCACGTCAATGTTCACCCGACCTGTGTCGCGCGGGCCACGCTGTCTTCACGATGTTCAGCGACGTGCTGCATCTCCTGATGGAGACAGGACTGTAAGCAAAGTGGTGCCGACAGTAACCACTGGAGTGGCGACGACTTCGCGTGGCGGCACGACGATCGGCTCTCAAGAGGTCGGAGCCGGCCCTGCGGTCGTCTTGGTACATGGGGCCGGGCAGACCTCAGGCAACCTGCTCACGACGCCAGAGGACCTCGCCGATCGGTTCACGCTCTACCCTCCCGATCGGCGAGGCCGTGGCATGAGGAGCCCGTGCGGCGAGGGCCGCGGCATCGACAAGGATGTCGAGGACCTCGACACGCTCCGAGCGATATCCGGCCTCTGTGAGCGGTACAGCTGCCGAAGTCGGATCAGCCAGACTGTCGTGATGTGCTGTCGCGCCTACGGCGACGTCTCCTCCACGACCGTTAGGTCGACGAATTCCGGAGCGCCGTCGAAGATCTCCGCCATCGTTGCCCTCACGGCTTGCAATCCCTCCTGGCGTCGCTGGTCGTTCTCGCGCGCGCGAGCCCTCTCCTCGCTCTCGAAGACGACCAACATGTAGACCTGGCTCGGGTCCTTCTGGTCCCGCATGGCCGTCGAGCGCAGTAGACCTGAACCTGGCTGTTCAACCGCCCGCAACTGCTCGAACAGTCACGTGAGCCCTTCTTCCTGGCCCGGCCTCAAACGTGTCCTTATGAGTTGTGCCCACATATCGGCTTCCTCTCCTCTGTCACGCCGTTGCGTAGCGCTCGAGGCCTGCCGCTTGCAGCTCTTCTGGCAGCATCGCCACTCGATAGTGCACCGACGCGTCGAAGGTGAGCATGAGCGGCTCGGTGACGTGGGGCACTTGGCTCGCCCGCTCGATCTCGATGACCATCACAGCCCCGCGCCCGACCCCGTTGTCAGTGAAGTAGACGACCTCGGGCTTCACCGCTGCGAGGGTCTCACCGATCTTCTGCCCCGCCGTGCCCTCGCGGACGTAGGTGTTGAACGGCTCCAATGGAAAGTTGACCTCAACGATGAATTTCATTGAACCCCCCTTAGGTCGATCGGCAGGATGCCGGTCGATTCCGAGGATAGCTAGCTCTCCTTGG
>PLIM01000160.1 GCA_003139355.1 Acidimicrobiaceae bacterium
GTCGGCGGCGACCCGCCACCGCCCCGTGCAGTCGGTCTAGCCCTTCTTCGGCTTCGGCTTGGAGACCGCCGTCAACAGGACGTGGTTGGAATAGCCGTACAGGTAGTACCCCGGCTCATAGGAGACGACTGCCCGGTAGGTCTCGGTCGTGCCCGGCACGACGAAGGAGAACTTGCCTGCCGATGACTCATGGGTCGTGGCCACGTTGTACCAGCGGCCGATCGAGAGCTTCTCGAGCGTCACGATCTGACCGGTCAGACGAGGTGCCGCCTGGCCGCTGAGCAAGGTACTTGTCCCGATGTACACCCTCGATGCGGCCAGCTTGATGGCGACCCATTGGGCGTTGAGGATCGGCTGTGCCAACAGCGGCTTGGAATCGGTCTCGTAGAGCAGGCCCGCACCGGAGGGGCCGAGGACCGGCATGAGCGAGCTCGCAGTGATGGCTGTGTGGTAGATGGTGAGCGGGGACCAGCGCAGCCCGTCGCCAGTGGTCTCGGAGTAGATGTCATAGCCATTTCTCCGGTTGAGGAAGAACACGTGAGCGACGGCGCCGGTTTCTTGGAGGTTCCAGTAGCCGTCATCACCGGTCGCCGGCTCCGGCACCTTGTGCGCAGAGCCGAAGGTCTTGCCGTCGAAGAACCGCAGGAAAGCCCCGTGCGTGATCGAGCTGGCGGGATACGTGAGCAGGGCGCCGCCCGACACCGCGGCCAGATCTTGACCCTTGAAGATACCGACGGAGTGATACGAGCTGGTCGAGTTGAACTTGCTGCCGCTGGGCGCGTACTCGACGAGGGTATTGCCGTTGGTGTCGTCACTGGCTACGAGCACCCCGCCGTGGTAGGTGGTCAGCGACGTGTCGCCGTCCTCTCTGGAGTTCGGCACCGCGAAGGAGGTCACGACAGCTGCCGGATTAGTGGGGAAGGCCTGAACTTCAAAACTACCGGTGGAAGCCGGCCCGACCACGACCTGACCGTCGGCGAAAGTCGCCGCGTCGACGCCCTGGATGTTGCCGGCCGGGATCTCTTTGGAGAAGGTCCGGCCGTCGTTGGTGCTGTTGAACACGACAGCGCCGCCCCCATGCGGATTCGGGATGTAGCAGCAGTCTTCCAGCACGACCGACACGTCAGTGCCTCCGGTGGCGAGCACTTCGGCGACGCCGCCGAAACCGTCCTGGTTCCCACCCCCCTTGTAGGCCTTCAAGGTTGCGGTCGAGGCACACTTGCGGTTGCCTGGATGCAGCCTGCAGACCACTGCGGTCGTGCCGCTGTGAGACGGCGAGACGAGCACAAGAGTGCCGTCGGGGAGGACGACACCAGAACCACTGCCACCGCCGGCAGCCCCAACGTTGAACAGGGCCAGCTCCGGCTGCGGATCGCCCACGGTATGGCTCTTGGCAGACGCCAGCGCCGCAGTGCCGACGGCGGCGGTACCGGCAACGAGAACTGTCGCGAGTACCAGGGCGCTCTTGGCGATCGAGCTCAACTTCTTGCGGCCAAACCGAGACGTCGTGGGGATCCGGGCACACTGGAGTGGCGAACCAGCAAGCGTCAATGACATGTCGGTCTCGATTCTGTGCTCAGACACACGCTCGAGCTGGTCGCGCGTGTGTATCTGTGATGCCCGCAGACATCTGGCGACAATAGACCATCTCCCGCTCGTTCCTGGACAGCTGCTGGCAAGCTTGCCCGTGATCGTCTTTGCGGCCCGCCACCTTGAGCGAAGCACGCCGCGGGTCGCTCACGGGACGAGCGCCAGCTCCACGGCTGCATCCATCGCCAACCAGAAGAGCGCTTCGCGCACGTCATGGGCCTGCAACCAGCCCCGGTGGTCCCAGGAGTCGCCGGCGAGGCTGTCGCCCGCGTAGAGGAGCTGGCCCAACACGACGCCCCTGAACCGGGCCACTGCCAACAGCGCGGCCGCCTCCATCTCGACGGTGATGCACCCCTCGACTCGCCTGAGCGACACCTTCCCTCTGGTCTCCCTGTAGATGGCGTCAGTCGACCACGTGATCCCGGTCGTGAACGGCACACCTGAGCGCCCGAGGACCCCCTCGATCACCGACACGACCTCCGGAGCGGCCTCGATGAGCCGGGACGGGGCGAGATAGTGATACGACGTCCCTTCGTCGCGGACCGCTGCCGACACGACGACCGGATGGCCAAGGGCGAGATCGGCGTCGAGCGCCCCGGCGCCTCCGCAGGCGACCAGCGCCCGGCAGCCGTAGTCGATCGCCTCCTCGAACAACAGCGCCGCGAGCGGCGCGCCGACGCCGGGTTGGAAGAACCCGACACGCTCGCCGCGATGCTCGAGCTCGAAGATCGGGTGGATGCCGTGCTCGGAATGCAGGCGAGCGACCTGGCAAGCCCCTCGCTCGGAAGCGATCCGGTTGACGACATCGCCGAAGAAGCACATGACTGCCCGTGCGGGCACATCGACGTCGTCGCGCGACGAGGCGCACAGATGGACTGACGGTTCGATGAGCGCCTGGCGCTCCGGGTCGAACTCGAGGATGGGGTAGGCGGCGCGCTGCAGGCCGCCAGGCTTGGACCCCTGCGTAACGGGCAAACGGCGACCGGAAACCGTCTAGCCCCCGGAGATGTCTTCCAGGCGCTGGCGCCCGGCGGTCACAAACGGCATCATCGAGCGCAGCTCGGCACCCACGGACTCGATCGGATGGCTCCTTCCGGCGGCCCGCAGCTCGTTGAAACGCGGCCTGCCGGCGCGGTCCTCCGCCACCCATTCGGTCGCGAAGCTCCCGTCCTTGATCTCCTCGAGGATCCGCCGCATCTCCGCGCGGACCCGGTCGTCGATGATCCGCGGCCCGCGGGTGAGGTCCCCGTACTCGGCGGTGTCCGAGACCGAGAACCGCATGCCGGCGATTCCCTGCTCGTACATGAGGTCGACGATCAGCTTCAGCTCGTGCAGGCATTCGAAATAGGCCGACTCGGGCTGGTAGCCGGCCTCGACGAGCGTCTCGAAGCCCGCCATCACAAGTGCGGTCAACCCACCGCAGAGCACGACCTGCTCGCCGAAGAGGTCGGTCTCGGTCTCCTCCGCGAAGGTCGTCTCGAGCACCCCGGCCCGGGTCGCACCGAGGGCATCCGCGTAGGAGAGCGCAAGTGCCATCGCCTGGCCCGAGGCATCGGCCGACACGGCGATGAGCGACGGCACGCCACCGCCTTCGGTGTAGGTGCGGCGTACGAGGTGACCAGGGCCCTTGGGAGCGACCATCGCGACGTCGACGCCCGGCGGCGGCGTGATCAGCCCGAAACGGATGTTGAACCCGTGAGCGAAGAACACTGCGTCGCCCTTGGCGAGGTGCGGCGCGATCTCGGCCTGGTACACAGCCGCCTGCTCGGTGTCGGGCAGCAGGATCATGATCAGGTCCGCCTCGGCCGCGGCCTCGGCCACGCCGGCGACCCGAAGTCCTGCCGCCTCGGCCTTGGCACGCGAGGACGACTCGGGCCTCAGCCCGACCCGCACGTCGATGCCGGAATCGTGGAGGTTCAGCGCGTGCGCATGGCCCTGCGAGCCGTATCCGATGACGGCCACCTTGCGCGAGCGGACCAAGGAAGGGTTCGCATCGTTCTCGTAGTAGAGCTTGGCCATGGCGCTCCTGTCCTTTTCGATCGTGGGAAATGATGCCTTGGATCGTTGCCGATGCTGTCCTGGCCTTTGCGGTGCGGCTTCAAGGTGGAGCCTTCAGGCGATGTCCGTAGCCGTCACGGCCACCTCAGCCGCCGACGACCCTCCGTCCAGCTTAGGGAGCGCGATCCGACCGGTCCGTTGGAGCCCCGCAATCCCATAGGGCCTCATCAGGCTCTCGAAGTCGTCGACGGCTTCGGGCGTGCCCGCGACCATGACGGTGATGGCGTCGTGCCCGACATCGACGATACGGCCGCCGAAGACACCGACCAGCTGGATGACCTGTGAACGTTGGCCAGCATCGGCCGAGACGCTCACGAGCAGCAGCTCGGCCTCGCGAGCCTCGTCGGGGTGAAGCTCGCCGATCTCGACGACGTTGATGAGCTTGTCGAGCTGTGCCACGACCTGCTCGAGTGGCGAGGACTCGACGTCCACGACGATCGAGATCCGGGAGAAGCGCTCGTCGTCGGTCGGTGCGACCGCCAGGGAGTAGATGTTGTAGCCGCGTCGCGAGAACAGTCCTGCGACGCGGGCGAGCACACCGGCCTTGTTCTCGACGAGAACCGAGAGCAGGCGATGGCGGGGGCCGTTGGGCCTGTGATCCGGGCTCATTGCAGCGCCCCGGGGACGGGGGCCGACTGGGACGGGTGCACGACGATGTCGTCGTTGGAGGCCCCGGCAGGCACCATCGGAAAGACTTGTTCCATCGAGTCGGTCCGGAAGTCGATCACCACCGGCCGGTCGTCGACGTCGTTGGCCTTCTCGATCGCCGGCGTGACCTCCTCGGGGCTCTCCACACGGAGGCCGACACAGCCCATCGCCTCGGCCCATCCCACGTAGTCGGGAAGGTCCGGCGAGAGGTAGACCTCCGAGTAGCGCTCCTCGTAGAACATGTGCTGCCACTGTCGCACCATCCCGAGGTAGGCATTGTTCAAGATCGCGATCTTGACCGGGACGCGCTCGGCCCTCGCCGTGGCAAGCTCCTGAGCCGTCATCTGGAAGCAGCCGTCGCCGTCGACCGCCCACACCATCCGGTCCGGGCGCCCGACCTTGGCCCCGATGGCTGCCGGCACGGCGAAGCCCATGGTTCCGAGGCCCCCCGAGTTGATCCAGGTGTTCGGGTACTCGAAGGACCAGTACTGGGAGGCCCACATCTGATGCTGACCCACGCCGGAGACCAGGATCGTGTCCGGAGGTGTCGAGGCCCTCAAGGTCTCTATGACGAACTGGGGCTTCAGCGTCGGCCGGCGGCCTGGCCCACCAGTCACGACCTCGGCGCTCCCTGGTTCCGAGCGGTCGTATGTGCAGGGGTACTCGGCCTGCCAGCGGTGAAGTGTCGCGATCCAGGGGGCGAGCCGGCTGTGATCGACCGGTCCAGAGGCCCTGATCACTTCGACCAGCGCCTCAATCGCCAGGCGGCAGTCGGCGAGGATCCCAACTTCTGGTCGCCGGACCTTGCCGATCTCGGCCTTGTCGATATCGACGTGCACCACCTTCGCCTTCGGGGCGAAGGCCGACACCTTGCCCGTCACGCGGTCGTCGAAACGGCTGCCGAGGGCGAGCAACAGGTCCGCCTTCTGTATGGCGGTGACCGCCGTGTAGTTGCCGTGCATCCCGGGCATCCCGAGGCACAGCGGATGACTGTCAGGGAACGAGCCGCGGGCCATGAGGGTTGTCACGACGGGAATGCCCGTCAGGTCTGCCAGCTCGCGCAACGCCTCGGAGGCACCGGACTTCAAGATGCCGCCACCTGCATAGATCACCGGCCGCTCGGCGGCGAGCACGAGTGCTGCCGCTGCTTGGATCGCCGACGGGTCGGCGTGCGACGGCGGGTGGTACCCGGGCAGGTCGACGCTGTCGGGCCAGTACCACTCCATGGTGTCGGTCGCAACGTCCTTCGGGAAGTCGATGAGCACCGGTCCCGGGCGGCCGGTCGTGGCGACGTGGAATGCCTCGCGAACGATGCGCGGGATGTCGGCGGCATCTGTGACGAGCCAGTTGTGCTTCGTGACGCCGAGGGTGATGCCTGTCGTGTCGCTCTCCTGGAAGGCATCAGTCCCGATCGCGCTCGTGGCTACCTGGCCGGTGATGCAGACGAACGGTGTCGAGTCCATGTAGGCATTGGCGAGCGGGGTCACGACGTTGGTCGCGCCGGGGCCGCTCGTGACCATTGCCACCCCTGGCCTGCCGGTGGCCTGCGCGTACCCCTCGGCCATGTGGCCAGCGCCCTGCTCATGGCGAACCAGGATGTGGCGGATCGGCGAGTCGATGATGGGGTCGTATACCGGGAGGATCGCTCCGCCGGGCAGGCCGAAGACAACTTCGACCTCTTGCATCTCGAGGCTCTTCACAAGCGCTTGCGCTCCGGTGAGTTCCATCGGTGCTACCTCTCACTCTCGTCTGGTTGGGTCGGTGGGTGGTTGTGCGGTCGGTGACTGTTCATCGTTGCCCGGTACGCCGGTGCGCCGGTGCCGGAAAACGAAACGACCTCCCCTTCGGGGAGGTCGCAAGCGCAGCAACGCAAAGGGTGCCGCGCTCTAGGTAATAAGTACGAGGCAGCCGTTTGCGGACATCACCGACAAGTGTTGCAGAGCAGCCCGCCGGCCGCAACCTCGGGCCGTGGCGGCGAGGCGGGCCGGAGACTACGGCTCGGTGACCGCGCCGCGCTCGGCCCCCACGACCAGCCGCGCGTACTTGGCCAGCACGCCGGTCGGGTAACGCGGGATGGGGGGCTTCCACTGCTCGCGGCGACGCTCCAACTCGGCCGGGTCCACGAGCACGTCCAGACGGCCTTCGTGCGCATCGAGCACGATCTGGTCGCCGTCCTCGAGCAGTCCGATCGGGCCGCCGACCGCCGCCTCGGGAGACACGTGGCCGACGCAGAAGCCTTGTGTGCCGCCGGAAAAGCGTCCGTCGGTCACAAGCGCACAGTCGCCGCCTCGCCCGGCGCCGGTCATGGCCCCAGTGACGGCGAGCATCTCACGCATGCCGGGGCCTCCTTTCGGTCCTTCGTAGCGGATGACCACGACTGTCCCCGGTGCGACAGTCGCGGCGAGGATGGCCTCCATGGCAGCCCCCTCGCCGTCGAAGACCCGGGCCCGGCCCGTGAAGGCGAGCTCACCGTCGATCCCCGCGACCTTCACGACTGCACCTTCTGGCGCGAGCGAGCCGTGGAGGATGGCGATCCCCCCGTCGGCGTGGATGGGCTCGCCGAACAAGCGCACGACCGACCCGTCGGGAGCGGGCGGGTCGAGATCGACCAGGTTCTCGGCCATCGTCTTGCCGGTGACGGTCAGACACTCGCCGTGGAGCAGGCCTTCCTCGAGCAGCACCCGGAGAACGACCGGAAGGCCACCGATCCGGTCGAGATCGGTCATGTGGTAGCGCCCGTGCGGCTTCATGTCCGCGAGGTGCGGCACCCGCCGGCCGAGGCGGGAGAAGTCGTCCAGATGCAGATCGACGCGAGCCTCGTTCGCGATCGCGAGCAGATGGAGCACGGCGTTGGTCGAGCCGCCGAGCGCCATCACGGTGGCGATCGCGTTCTCGAAGGCCTCCTTGGTCATGATCTGACGAGGCCGGATGCCTCTTTCGAGCAACCCGATCACTGCCTGGCCGCTCGCGTAGGCGAGATCGTCTCGCCGGCGGTCGACCGCCGGCACCGCAGCGCCGGCCGGCAGCGCCATGCCGAGCGCCTCGGCCACCGACGCCATGGTGTTGGCGGTGAACATGCCCGCGCACGAGCCTTCGGTCGGGCAGGCGTTGCGTTCGATCGCCTCCAGCTCCGCGTCGTCGATGGTCCCAGCCGAGCGCGCGCCGACCGCCTCGAACACCGAGACAATGTCCAGAGCTCGATCGCCGAGGTGCCCCGGAAGAATCGTGCCGCCGTAGACGAAGACCATCGGGAGGTCGAGCCGGGCGCCGGCCATGAGCATCCCGGGAAGCGACTTGTCGCACCCTGCGAGGCCGACGAAGGCATCGAAGCGCTCCGCGTGCATCATGACCTCAACCGAGTCCGCGATGATCTCCCGGCTCACGAGCGACGCGTGCATCCCCTCATTTCCCATCGAGATGGCGTCGGAGACCGCGATGCAGACGAACTCGAAGGGGAACCCACCGGCCGCACGCACACCGTCCTTGGCCCGTTGAGCGAGCCGTGCGAGTGGCAGGTTGCACGGTGTCACCTCGTTCCAGGTGGAGGCGACTCCGACCTGTGGCTTGTCGAAATCGCCGTCGGTCATCCCGACCGCACGGAGCATCGACCTCGACGGTGCACGCCGGAAGCCCTCGGTGACCTCCTGGCTACGAATCTTGAGCGAGCGGATCTTGTCGACCATCACCCTACGCTACTGTCCGCCGCAACGAGCCGGCCTGGCTCACATGTCAACGCCTTGGTCGTAAAGCGCGCCTTGTGCCGCCCGGCCTCGCGGCTTCTCAGACGCTGCGGCGAGCGGCGAACGCCGCCGCGACCAGCTTGCCGTTCGCCCGTCCTTTCGTGGCACGCATCACCTTGCCCAGAAGAAACTGCGCCACTTTCTCCTCACCGGCGCGGTAGCGCTGCCACTCCTCCGGGTTGGACGCGATCACGTCGTCGACCATCGAGTCCAAAGCCGCGGTGTCCATCTGCTCATAGCCCAGGCTCGCAGCGATCCGGGCCGGGTCCCCGCCGTGGGTCATGAGCTCTGCGAGCACTTCCTTGGACTGGGTCGCCGAGAGCTGACCGGACGACTCCATCTTGAGCAGCGCCGCGAACGCGATCGGATCGAGCAGCTTCGCGGCGTCCGGGTTCGCGGCTGCCTCGTTCGCGGCCCGCGCGAGGCTGAGATGTGGATCGGCCCCGGCGGTAACCGCACCGTGAACAAGCTCGTCGAGGCCGAGGTCGACGACCGTGACGACCTGGTCGGTCGTCGAGCCGTCTCGGCGCTCGGCCGGCTCCGGGCCGGCTTTGAGGAGCTCTGAGAGCCGGCGGCGGCGCTCGGCCGGCATGGGGCCGACACCCTCGGCGGCCGCCGCGAGGAGACGCGCGTCCGGCACGAGCGGTGCGAGATCGGGCTCGGGAAAGTAACGGTAGTCGTTCGCCTCTTCCTTGGAGCGCAGCGCATGGGTCCTGCCGTCTCCCTCGTCCCAGTGACGGGTCTCTTGAGCCACTCGCTCGCCGGACTCGAGCAGCGCGATCTGGCGTGCGACCTCGTAGCCGATGGCTCGCTCCAGCGACCGCAACGAGTTCAGGTTCTTCACTTCGCAGCGGGTCCCGTACTCTGCCGCGCCTGCGGGGCGCACAGAGACGTTCGCGTCGACCCGTAGGGAGCCCTCCTCCATCCGGCCGTCGGATGCCCCCGTGGCCACGAGGATCGAGCGCAGCTCGTCGACGTACGCGCGGGCTTGGGCCGCCGAGGAGATGTCCGGACGGGAGACGATCTCCACGAGCGGCACGCCGGCGCGGTTGTAGTCCACGAGCGAGTAGCCGGCCTCGCGGATGCGGCCGCCGCCGCCGACATGGGTCGTCTTGCCCGTGTCCTCCTCCATGTGAGCCCGTTCGATGCCGACGCGCGACCCGTCGACCAGCTCCAGGAAGCCCCCGAGGTTGATCGGCTCGTCGTACTGGCTGATCTGGTAGTCCTTCGGCATGTCGGGGTAGAAGTAGTTCTTGCGGTGGAAGATCGAGCGCTGCGCCGTGCAGTTGAGCGCCGTGCCGATCCTCAGGGCGAGCTCGACGGCTCGCCGATTGATCACCGGGAGCGAGCCGGGCAGTCCGAGGCAGACCGGGCAGATGTTCGTGTTCGGCGCTTCTCCGAAGGCGTTGCGACACCCGCAGAAGAGCTTCGTGGCCGTGGCGAGCTCACAATGGACCTCGAGGCCGACCACCGTTTCGTACTCGGTCACGGCGTGACCGGTCCCCGTGCTTGACGAGGTGCGGCGGCCTCCAGGCTCGCTGCGACGCGCATCATGACCGTCTCGCCCAACGCCGGGGCGAGAACCTGCACGCCGACTGGCAGCCCTTCGGGGCTCAGCGCGAAGGGCACGCTGACAGCCGGATGGCCCGCCAGGCTGGAGGGGATGCTGCAGACATCGCACATGTACATCTGGATCGGGTCGTCGACCTTGGATCCGAACGGGAACGCCACCGACGGGGTCGTCGGCGTCAACAGCACGTCGAAGCTCCGGTAGGCGGCCTCGAACGCCCGGATGACCAGGGTCCGGGCCTTCTGAGCCTGGCCGTAGTAAGCGTCGTAGTAGCCGGCCGACAGGGCGTAGGTACCGATCATGATGCGGCGTTTCACTTCGGGCCCGAAGCCCTCGCCACGAGTCCTCGCGTTCATCGTCTCCGCGTCCGGGCCGTCAACCCGAAGGCCGTAACGCACGCCGTCGTAACGCGACAGGTTCGAGGACGCCTCCGCGGGAGCGATGATGTAGTAGGCGGGCAGACCGAGCAGCAGCTCGGGGATTTTGACCCGGTCCACCTTTGCCCCGGCGGCCGCCAGCGCCTCGCCGGCCGCGACGACCGCTTCACGACACTCGGGCGAGACGTCCGACAGGAAATCCTCGACGATCCCGATGCGCGTCCCCGAGACACCGTCGTCAAGCGAGGCCAGCAACTGCGGCGAGGGCAGATCGAGTGACGTCGAGTCCATCGGGTCGTGACCGGCTACGACCTCGAGCCCGAGCGCCGCGTCCGCCACGGTCGCCGCGAACGGGCCTATCTGGTCGAGCGAGCTCGCGAACGCGATCAGCCCGTAGCGGGAAACCACGCCGTAAGTCGGCTTCACCCCGACGATCCCGCACAGCGACGCCGGCTGGCGGATCGACCCACCCGTATCGGAGCCGAACGCGAGCGGCACCATGCCCGATGCGACCGCCGCGGCGCTTCCACCTGACGAGCCACCCGGGACCCGCGTGGTGTCCCAAGGGTTCCGGGTGGGGCCGAACGCGGAGTTCTCCGTCGACGAGCCCATGGCGAACTCNNACGGCGTAACGGAAAGATCCTCTGCCGGTCCTGCGCCGGAGAACGCTATTACGAAGAGATTTCATAGGCGAAGTTGCCGCGAGATTGCGGCCAATGCTCGAGTCGAAGCAACGCCCTGACGCAACCCACGCCTTGGAGTTCTGCTCCAACAGAATGTACGGCCCACGTGATTGACAGTTCGGGTACACTCGTAGTGTCAGAGAATCAGTTTTCACAGAGAGGAATTTAATGCCAGTCGTTGCGCCGAAGCGACGCCTTAAGTTGCTTACCATCGAACTCGACCGGGAGGAAGATGGACGCTGGATAGCCGATGTTCCGGCTCTTCCGGGTGTCGTGGTCTATGGACACGCGAAGCAAGATGCACTTGCTAAGGTGCAGGCGTTGGCGTTAAGGGTCTTGGCTAGCAAGATTGAAGAGGATGGAACGCCACAGGATGAAGTGCGGTTCGTCTTAGCGTGAGTCGCTGGCCAAGCACCAAGGCTGGGAAAGTCCTGAAAGCCCTTGGTCGAATTGGTTGGACGATCAAGGGATACAAAGCGTCTTCCCATGTGCAATTGGTTCATCCCACACTAGGTGAATATACGTGGGCCTTCGACGATTCAGATGAGTTGGGCCGCGCGATGCTCGCCAAAATCTCCAAAAAGACAGGGTTAAAGCGCGAAGATCTGTAATCTGCTGTATCAGTTGAACACGGCGGTCGCTCGGCTGCTCTAACCCGCCATCGCGTGTTCCACCGCGTGTCCCACACGCAACACCATGGGCTCGTCGAAGTGCTTCCCCAGTATCTGCATTCCGATCGGCAAACCCTCCCTGCTCTTGCCGCACGGAATAGACATCCCCGGAATGCCAGCCAGGTTCGCCGTCACTGTGAAGATGTCCGCCAGATACATGGCGAGTGGATCGTCCATCTTCTCGCCCAGTTTGAATGCGGGCGTCGGCGTGGTGGGGGTGACAATCGCATCTACCTTGGTGAATGCCCGGTCGAAGTCGCTCGCCAGCAAACGGCGCACACGTTGCGCCTTCAGGTAATAGGCATCGTAGTATCCGGCACTCAGAACGTAGGTGCCAAGCATGATGCGCCGCTTGACTTCCGCTCCGAAACCCGCGTCGCGCGTGCGCCGGTACATTTCAGCCAGGGTCTTCCCCTCGCGTGCGCGGACACCGTAACGCACGCCGTCATAGCGCGCCAGGTTCGACGAGGCTTCAGCGGTGGCGACAACGTAGTACGTCGGGATAGCGTACTTCGAGTAGGGCAGCGATATTGGAACGATCTCGCACCCGGCCTTGGCCAGCTCCTGGATGCCCGCTTCCACCGCGCTGCGAACTTCCGGGTCGAGTCCCTCGCCGAAATATTCCTCCGGAACTCCGATTCGCAAGCCTCGCACCGGCTGGCCGATCTGGTCGAGGTAGTTGGGTACAGGAACGTCGGCCGATGTCGAATCGAGCGGCTCACGGCCAGCCATCTGCTGCAACATCAAAGCTGTATCTTTCACGCTCTTGCCGAACGGCCCAACGTGATCGAGCGACGACGCGAAGGCGATGAGCCCGTAGCGAGACACCCGTCCATAGGTGGGCTTCAGACCGACGACGCCGCAGAATGCGGCCGGCTGCCGAATCGAGCCGCCGGTGTCCGACCCTATCGAAGCCACTGCGGTTCCCGCAGCGATCACCGCGGCGGAGCCACCTGAGGATCCTCCCGGAACGCGCGACCGGTCGCGTGGATTGTGCACCGGATGGAATCCGGAATTCTCGTTCGACGAGCCCATGGCGAACTCGTCGAGGTTGGTCTTGCCGACCGGCACTGCGCCGGCGCACCGGAGCCGGCTCACGACCGTCGCGTCATAGGGAGGCATCCACCCCGCCAGGATCCTCGACGAGCAAGTCGTCGGGATCCCTTCGGTGCAGAGGTTGTCCTTCAACGCGACCGGCACACCCGCCAGCGGCCCCGGGTCGAGCCCCGATCCCACCAGGCGGTCGACGGCATCGGCGTCGGCCATGGCCTTCTCGGCGGTTATCGCGTTGAAACAGTGCAAGTCGGCTTCGAGATCAGCGACGCGCTCTAGCGAGCTCTGGAGGACCGACCGGGCACTGATCTCGCCCGAGCGGACGGCGGCTGCGATCCCGGCCACGGACCCGATCCCGGGCGCTTGCCGTGCGGTCACGGTGCCTCGCCCATGATGCGGGGGACCCGGAAGCGGTCATCCTCTGCCACCGGGGCCTGCGCCAGAACCGTTTCCCGGTCCAAGCTCAAAGTCTCGGTGTCGGGGCGCAACACGTTCTCGACCGGGAACGGGTGGGCCGTGGGCGGAACGTCGGCCGTATCGAGGCGGCGCACAGCGTCCACGTGCTCGAGAATCGCGGACAGCTGCACCGCGTAGCGTCCGACCTCGTCGTCGTCGAGAGCAAGCCTCGCGAGGCGCGCCACGTGGCGTACCTCTTCAGGCGAGATGAGCCGCTCAGTTTCGCTCATTGCCGGTACTGCCACCTTGTTCACGAACGCGACCGCGCGCGCCTCGAGCTCCGGGGCGTCGTGGTCGAGCGTGGCCACGTGGAAGCTGCGCTCGAGCCAGACCCGCTCGACCGGGCCGGGCGCGCGCGCGGCGAGCAGGTCGCCTGACTCCGAGGGCACGACGTGGTCTGTCCGGCTGGACAAGAGCAGTACAGGACAGCGGACCTCCCCCAGCCGGGCTGCGATCTCGTCTACGCCGTCGAACATCGAGAGCATTGGTTCGATCGGCGAGGCGTCATAGGCAGATTCGGGGGCGCCTTGCATCGCGATGTCGGAACCGATCGCGGGAACAGAAACGGCGCCTTCTTCGAGCATTCCCGACAGCATGTCCCTGAAGCTCGAAGATGGGGGGTCGACCAACGGGTTGACCGCGATGATGCCGGCGATGTCGGGGTGCCGCTCGGCAAGCCAGATCGCGAGCGTGCCGCCCATCGACAGCCCGGCTGCAAACACACGATCGCAGCGGCCGGCAAGTTCGCCGTAAGCCGCTTCGGCCACTGACGACCAGTCGGGCCAGCGTGTCGAGACCATGTCCGCCACGCTCGTGCCATGCCCAGGCAGCAGCGGGAGCTCGACTGAGAAGCCGGCCGCCGCAAGCGCTGTCGCGAGCGGGCGCATCGATTGTGGGGTCCCGGTGAAACCGTGAAGGACGACAACGCCGATCGGACCGCCGGCGACGGAGAACGGCTCGGCACCGACGAGGATCGGGGTTGGCACGCGAGCATCGTAGCGGGCCGTCCTCGGGAGGTTCTCGAGCAGGTAGTGTCCGATCCACGAGCCGACGAGCCCGAGCGGAGGAGCTGAAGTGGAGAAATTGCCGTTTCTGAGTGATGAGTGGACTGCCGAGGTCAGGCGGCTGCACGACGAGGTCGTGACGCAGTCCACTCCGCCGGCTCAGAGTGTGCGCATGAACCTCATCCTCACGCAGTCTCCGCTCGGCGACGGCACGATCGACGCTCACGTGGACACCAGCTCCGGGGAGGTCATAGTGGACACCGGCCACCTCGAGGACCCCGACTTGACGGTCACCGTGGATTACGAGACGGCGAAGGCGATCCTCGTCGAGGACGACGCCCAAGCCGCCATGCAGGCCTTCATGTCGGGACGAATCAAGATCGAGGGGGACATGACCTTGCTGCTCGCAATGCAGAACACGCCTTTGGACCCTGCCCATCAGGAGCTCGCGGCACGCGTCCGGGAGATCACCGCGTAAGGACTGGTCGGCGCGTACGGTTCTCAGGCGCTACCTGATAGGTGATGCCCCAGCTGGCGGGCTGGCGTCACCGAGGATCTTGGGCACCTCGACTGCCAGCTCGTCCACCGTCCAACGATCACCCTTGTCGATCTCTGCCGCGAGGGTCCAGGGCTGGAAGAACTGCACCTTGCCGCCTTGGACGAAGAAGACCTTCCCGGTAAACGAGCAGGATTCGCTGGCGAGATACGCGACCAGGGGCGACACGTTGGCGGGGTCCCAGGAATCGAACACGCCCGGGTCGGCAGGCGCCTGCACGATGTCGCACAGGCCGGGGGTTGACTCGGTGATCCGCGTGCGGGCAGCCGGCACGATCGCGTTCACCCGCACGCCGTAGCGCGAGAGCTCCTGAGCGGCGATCACCGTGAACGCTGCGAGCCCCGCTTTGGCGGTCCCGTAGTTCGACTGCCCGGGATTGCCCAACAGCCCGGACGTCGATGATGTGTTGACGATGGCAGCACTTGGCCTGGCGCCCGCCTTGGACTGCTCCCGCCAGTAGGCCGCGGCCCAGCGAGTGGGCACGAAATGGCCCTTCACGTCAACGTGCATGACGAGGTCCCACTCCTCCTCGGTCATGTTCACGAGGACCCGGTCCCGGATGATGCCGGCGTTGTTCACGAGCACGTCCAGGTCGCCAAACGCCTCGATGGCGGCGTTGACCAGGCGGTGGCCACCTTCCCAGTCCGCGACGTCGTCGTAGTTCGCGATCGCCTCGCCGCCCATCTGCTTTATCTCGTCCACGACCAGCTGAGCCGATGTCCGATCGCTGCCCGATCCGTTGACCGCGCACCCGAGATCGTTGACGACGACCTTGGCGCCTTCCCTCGCAAAGCCGAGCGCGTGCTCTCGTCCCATCCCGCGACCCGAACCGGTGATGATCGCAACCCTGCCTTCGAGTGCACCCATGACCGTGCCCTTCCTTCGTCCTAGACCTGCGACCGCCCCAAAGACCGGAGCGGGTGAGCCTGCCGGCGTTGACCTCGCGTCGGCACCGCACGCCGCCATGTCCGCAGCACGCACCGCCACGTTGGCAGCACGCACCGCCCGGGTCAAGCGGGACTCTGCCGGTCAAGCGGGATTCCGCGCCGTGTCAGACGGGACACCGCAACCGGCCGGGTGAGCCCGTCGGACAGCCGGCCGAGCCCGGCAAGTACTCAGAACAGGTAGAGCGTGACTGTCGTGCCGACCCTCACCGAGGTCCCTGCGCCAGGAATCTGGGCCACCACGAAACCGGCGCTCGGCGGACCGTAGAGACTCCATTGGAGACCCACGGAGCTCAACGCCTGCTCCGCGACGGCCACCGAATCGGCGTAGAGCTGCGGAACCTTCACAAATGGCGGCCCCTCCGACACGAAGACCGTCACCGTCGAGTGGCCGGGAACGGTGTGACCCGGCGAAGGCCTGCTGGTGACGACGTAACCTGCGGAAACCGAGATCGAGTACTCCAGGTCCTCCACCGGATTCAAGTGCAGGTCCGTCAGGGCCGATTCCGCCTGCGTCCAGGTGAGGACACCGCCACTGAGATCGGCCGGGATCGTTTCGGGTGCCGGGCCTTTCGAGATCACCACGTCGACCGTGTCGCCGTAGAAGACCTTGGCGCCGGCCAGCGAATCCCAGCTCACAACCACTCCGAGATCGACCGTCTCGTTGTACTGCTTGGAGAAGTCAGGCACGAGGTGCGCATGGCGGAGCGCTGAGCTGGCCATCGCCCCGGTCATCCCTGCAAGTCTCGGCAGCACGGTCGGGTGCCGTCCTTTGGAGATCCCCATCTTCACGATCGACCCCGCCTTTTCCCGCGCACCGCTCCGGGGAAGCTGGGACATGACCCCGCCGGGGCCGACACGCTCGCTGTACTGCTCGCCGGAAACCTCCGGCGTCAGCCCGGCTCTCCGGAGGGCCGCGTTCGCTGCAGTGACCTGCAGCCCGACAACCCGCGGAACGGTGTCGTGATTCCACACGACGCGGGACGCGACCACAACCCCTGCGCCCGCCACGAGCTCGAGCAACAACACGGCCAGAAGCCAGGGCAGCCATCGGTGCCTGCGCCTGTTTCGCGGGAGCTCAGCCAACGGCCCGTCGGGTGCGGGCACGATCCGACGTACACCTGACAACGCCGGCGGCGGCGAAATTCGAGGCGGCGCGATCTGGGACGGCGGGGCCGTAGTCGGGCCGACTTGCGGCGGCGGCAGGATTGGCGGCGGCACGGCCTGGGATGGCGGGGCCGTGGCCGGCGCCACCAGTGTCGGAATGACTTGGGACGAACCCGCAGACCCGAAGCGCTCGGTCGGGTCCCGGTCAAGCCCACGGGGAAGGCCAGGCAACGCGAGATCGGTCCTGCTCAGCGGAAGCGGCTCAGGAGGATCGAGCTCCTGTGAGAGCAGCTCGAGCTCAGAAGCGAACACGGCTGCGTCCAAACGAGCCAAAGGCTCCGAAATCGCGGCCTGTGCCAGCACCGGCGCGAGCGGCCCGAGCTCTCGGGCGGGCGGGAGCACGGCCCCTACGCGCGCCATGAGGGTCGCGACCGTCGTTTCCCCGGCGAAAGGAACACGCCCTGTCACCGATTCGTACAGCGTGAGCGCGAGCGAGTACACGTCGGTGCGGTCGTCGACTGGGCGGCCCTCGACCTGCTCGGGCGAGGCGTAGCGAGCAGTTCCCATGACGGTACCGAGCGGCTCGGTGATCGCCGCCTCGGCGAGTGCGCGCGCAAGGCCGAAGTCGGCCACGAGAAGGCGTCCGTCGTCGTCGAAGAGGAGGTTGGCCGGCTTGATGTCGCGATGGACAAGCCCGCGCCGGTGGGCGTAGGCGAGGCCATGGGCGGCTTCGGCACCGATTGCAGCCGCCTGTTGCGGGCTGAGCAGGCGACCGGTATCCAACAAGGACCGCAAGCTTCCCCCGCCGAGGTACTCGAGCACGAGATAGGGAATGCCGTCTTCGTCGCCCCAGTCGTAGACATGCAGGACGTTGCGGTGGTTCAGCGACGCGGCCAATCGCGCCTCCGCCTGGAACTTCCGAAGGAACGTGGCGTCACCGGCCAGTGCCGGGTGAAGAAGCTTGACAGCAACGCGTCGACCGAGCCGCGTGTCGTCGGCGGCGAAGACTTGGGCCGAAGCGCCGGCGCCGACCGCGGCGAGTAGTCGGTAGCGGCCGCCAATGACCCGGCCGACCTGTTCTGCGGTGCTCGACATGGGAATCACAAAAAAGGGTAACGGCTGGTGACCCGCGACCGGTGGAGGCACCCGACTATCGCTTCAGGACAGCTCGCCTGTCTCCAGGAACTTGACGAATTCCTGCTCGTCGATGACCGGGACGCCGAGTGTCTCGGCCTTGGTCAGCTTGGCGCCGCCAGGATTGTCGCCGGTGACGACTGCGGTCGTCTTGGCAGACACCGACCCTGGCGATTTCCCCCCACGACCGATGATGGCGGCTTCGGCTTGCTCACGACTGAAGCCGCTGAGAGTGCCTGTGACCACGACCGACTTGCCGACCAGCGTCTGGGGCAGCTTGGGACCTTCGCCAGCACTGAACCTGACACCGTTTGCTCGGAGCCGCTCGATCATCGCCCGGTTGGCGTCCGACCCGAAGTATCGGACCAAGCTCGCGGCGATCACGCTTCCGACGCCCTCGACGGACGCGAGCTCCTCCTCGGACGCCGCCATGAGCCGATCCAGATCGCCGAAGGTCGACGCCAAAGCCGCGGCGACGGTGCCACCCACGTGACGGATGCCGAGCGCGGTCAACAAGTTGCCTAGAGGCCGATCCCTCGAATCGCCGACGGCTGCCACGAGATTCGTTGCCGACAGTTCGCCGAAGCCTTCCAGGCCGGCGAGCTCCAGCACTTGGAGGCGATAGCAGTCGGCTGCATCCGACAGAAGGCCAGCCGCGACGAACTGAGCGACCCGCTGCTCGCCGAGACCTTCGATGTCCATGGCAGAGCGCGAGGCGAAATGCACGATCCGTTGGACCCGTTGTTCGGGGCAGTTGCTGTTGACGCAGTAGGTGTCACTCTCGCCGTCGAGACGAACGAGGGGACCAGCGCAGCTCGGGCACGACTTCGGGAACCTCCACGGCTCGGCCCCGGCCGGCCGGGCGCTGAGCACGGGGCCGACGACCTCGGGGATGACGTCTCCCGCCTTGCGCACGACGACGGTGTCTCCGGGGCGGACGTCCTTCAGGCGGACCTGGTCCTCATTGTGCAGGCTGGCGAGCCCGACAACCGAGCCGGCGATCCGAACGGGTCGCAGCTTCGCGAACGGCGTCGCTCGTCCGGTCCGCCCGATCGACACGAGAATGTCCTCGAGCCGTGTCGACTGCTCCTCGGGGGGAAACTTGTACGCGACCGCCCACCGGGGCGCGTGCGACGTGGCCCCGAGCCTGGAATGTAGGGCGCGATCCTCCACTTTCACGACTACCCCGTCGATCTCATAGCCAAGCTCGTGACGGCGCGACTCCAGGTCCCGGCAGTACGCGAACACAGCCACGAGGTCCGGCACGACACTTGTCTCAGGGTTGACAGGCAGGCCGGCGCGATGAAGCAGATCTAACGAGCTCGACTGTGTCGCGAGGCCCGAGACCCCGTCCACCTGGTAGAAGAACGCCTCGAGCGGCCGCCCGGCGGTGATGCTCGGGTCCTTTTGGCGCAGCGAGCCCGCCGCAGCGTTTCGTGGATTGGCAAACGATCGAAGACCTGCCGTGGCCTGACGCCGGTTCAGCTCCTCGAACGCGGATACCGGTAGGTAGACCTCTCCCCGGACCTCGACGACTCCCGGGATCCCACTCGCGCCGAGGGCGAGCTCTCCCGGGATCGCTGCAACGGTGCGCACGTTCGGCGTCACGTCCTCACCGATCCGCCCGTCGCCGCGCGTCGCTCCACGTGTCAAGCGACCATGCTCGTATGTGAGCGAGATCGACAGGCCGTCGATCTTCGGCTCACAGACGAAGGGCGATCCATCCTCAGGAGCCAACAGCCTCTGCAAGCGTGCACCCCAGGCGAGGATCTCCTCGAGCGTGGTGACTTTGTCGAGGCTCATCATGGGCGTGCGATGAGCGACGGCCGCGAACAGCGACGAGGGCGCGACGCCGACGGTCTGGGTCGGTGAGCCCGCCTCGACCAGCTCGGGATACTGCTCCTCGAGCGTCAGCAACTCGTCCTTCAGGGCGTCGTATTCGGCGTCTGGGATGTCCGAGGCGTCCTCGAGGTAGTACTGCTCGTCGTAGCCCTTGATGAGCACTCGCAACTCGGCGACCCGGGCCACGACCGCAGCAGGCACGCCGTCGCTCTCGGTGCTCACGCCAAGGATGGTAGGGCGAGACCAGGAAGGATCGGGCGGATGGACTGGCGTCGACAGTGGATTTGTCCGGTCAGCTTCGCTCGCCTGTCTGCCGGCAGGACCTGGTCGACGGGTCGGGAGGCAGGTGCCGCTCACTGGCTCGGCGTGGGTGATCGAAGGCGTCAGCGACCCAGGAGAGACGCTTGGAGACCTCGTCGGGGTGACATGCCGCTCCCTCTGCAAGCCAGGTCAGCGTGAGCGTGCGGCACAACCACTCGAGTTTGACGTCGAAACTGTCACCGAGGGGCAGGTCGTAATGAACGGCTACCTGATCGATGAAGCGATAGCCGTCGATGCCGATGAGTCCCGCGAAATCGAGGACGGTCTCGCCGACCATGGCGTCGGTGAAGTCGATCAGCCCGACGAGACGGCCGGTGTGAGGATCGACGATCAGGTGGTCGGGGCAGATGTCGTTGTGGATGACGCGCCGCGGACCGTCCTGGCCGGTTCGGGAACACCTCCGGTGAGGTACGGCCCGGCTCGGGCGAGCAGGGGTCGCACGATGTCGCCGACAGCGAGAAGGTCGGCTCGTAGCTCACCCCAGCGATGTTGCTCCCGCGCTACGGACGGCGGCGGGACACGACCAGGGTCGACCCGGTGCAGTTTGCTGAGGGGGCGGCCGATGTCGTCTGCCAGGCCGGCGAGGTCGTCGGCACTGCTGCGGTCAGCACCCACGCCCGGCAGCCTCCGGTAGCCGACGAAGGGATAGGGGAACGAGTCGGAGGGTCAGCTCGTGGAGATCGGTGGGATCGCCGCGCTGCCTTCCTGACCGAACGCCAGTCGGCATTACTTTCGCCACACACCACGGGTCGCCCGAGAACTGACAATCCGTTGCCACGTTCCTTTGACAGCTGGGTTCATTGTTACGAAAACCGCGATCGGTATTCATCGACTCGCCCTTCGCAATACGGTCGAGGGGACTCCATCCGAGGCTGACTGCAAGACCGGCCGGAGATCCGCGCCGTCGGCCCTCCGACGCGAACCCCCACACCACTCGGGTATGCCGTCACGGAGCACGAGAGCGAGGTTCCCCTCTGCTGGGAGGGTGTCACGCCAGAACGACGCGCCCGCCGGGCGTTGGACGAGCAAAGATCGCCCACAGAGCCGGCGAGTTGCCTGCTCTCTTAGCCCCCAGCACGAGCCGGCGAACAACGCAAACGTTGCCGGGCGCGCCACTGGCTCAGGCCGCGATGCCCGAACCCACGACCTCGTCGCCTTTGTAGAGCGCGACAGTCTGGCCCGGCGCGACGCGACGGTCGGGGCCCTCCAGGTACCGCACGCCGGTGTCGGTGAGCCTGACAAGTCTCGGGCGCCCGTGTGCGCTCGCCTGGGCGAGAACGACAGCACCGACCGGGAGTGGGCCTCCAACCCACGTCCGCCCGGTGAGCTCGACATGGTCGGTCAGCAGATCGTCCTCTGAGCCGACCATCACCGTCGCCGAAGCCGCGTCTACCTCGAGCGCGTAACGCCGTCCCAAGGCCGAGGCCCCGAGACCCCGGCGCTGGCCGACAGTCACGAGCTCGACAGCAGCAACGGTGCCGACGACCACTCCCGTCGCACGATCGACGAGGCGCCCCGGATGCAGCTCGATGCGCTCGCCAAGAAAGCGGCGGCGCGGGCCTTGTCCCGGTCCTGCAGCGACGAAGCACACGTCCTGGCTGTCGGGTTTCGTCGCCGTCGCCAGGCCCAAAGCCGCGGCACGTGCGCGGACCTCCCGTTTTGTGAGCTCGCCAACCGGAAGGAGCACCCGGGCGAGCTCCCCGATGGTGAGCATCGACAGCACGTACGACTGGTCCTTGGCCGCGTCGTGTCCACGGAGCAGTCTTGGCGGGCCGTCCGGTCCGCCGTTCGCGATGCGGGCGTGATGCCCGGTCGCCACCGCCTCGAAGCCGAGCCGCAGAGCACGGTCGAGAAAACGGCGGAACTTCAAGTGCCGGTTGCACTCTATGCAGGGATTCGGCGTCCGTCCGACTGCATGAGCCTCGGCATAAGGTGCGACGACCTTGTGCTCGAACTCCTGGGCGAAGTTGAAGACATGATGGTCGATCCCCAGCCGTGCCGCCACGCGCCGCGCGTCGTCGACGTCGCCAACCGAGCAGCATCCTGAGTCGCCCGCACCACCCCAGAGCTTCATGGTGGCGGCGACGACGTCATGTCCCTCTTCGAGCAGCAAAGCGGCAGCGACCGACGAGTCCACACCACCTGAGAGCCCGACCAGCACACGCACGCCCCAAGTCTCTCAGAGCACCGGGGCCGCCGGGCGCAGCCGCTCCACGGCCTCGGGGAAAGCGAGCAGCACTGCGTCGATATCTGCGGTGGTCGTCGCGTGGCCGAGGGAAAGCCGCACGTGGCGCTTGGCTTCCTCGATCGTCCGGCCCATCGCCAGCAGGACATGACTCGGCTGGATGGCACCGCTCGCACACGCCGATCCGGCCGACGCGCAGACTCCGAGCTCGTCGAGAACCACGAGCAGCTCCTCAGCTTCGACCCCCTCGATGCCGAGATTGCAGATGGCGTCGATGCGGTCGTCCCGTGGCACGGCCTCGTGCACGCCCGGAACCGCCTCCAAGATCCCTCCGACCAGCCGCGTCGAAAACTCCCGAACGCGCAAGCGCGCCCTCTCGCGGTCGCGCACGGTGGCCTCGGCCGCCGCCGCCATGGCGACAATGCCGGCCAGGTTCTGCGTGCCCGCCCGTCGTTCACGCTCCTGCGGGCCGCCACGCAAGATAGGTCGCAGTGGCGACGCCCGGTCTCGCGCGACGAGAGCACCCACACCTTTCGGGCCTCCGAACTTATGAGCACTGACGCTCACGAGGTCCGCATCGGCTGTCAACGCGGCAACGTCGAGCCAGCCGAACGCCTGCACGGCATCTGTGTGCACGAGAGCCGCGGGGGCGCGCTCGTGCACTAGCGAGATGACGGCCTCGAGCGGCTGGCGAACTCCCGTCTCGTTGTTGACGAGCATCACCGAGACCAGTCGAACCTTTTCGTCCAGTATCTCGGCGAGCGCTCCGAGGTCCACGACACCGCGATGGTCCACACCGACGGTGCGGCCACCGGCTGCCAGGCTCGCCTGGAGCACCGCAGGGTGCTCGACGGCGCTGCAGAGCACGGTCCCCGCGCCGGCCGCGACACCGGAGACGGCGAGGTTGTCCGCCTCGGTGCCGCCACTTGTGAACACGACGTCGCCGGGGCACGCTCCGAGCAGCCGAGCGAGCCTTTCGCGGGCATCGTCGAGGGCCCGTTGGGCGGCTCTCGCGACGGTGTGGCTCCCGGACGGATTGCCGTAGCGGTCGACTAGGAACGGGAGCATCGCTGCGACAGCCTCGGCGCACATCGGCGTCGTTGCGGCGTGGTCCAGATAGGCGATCCGGTCGCGTTGTCTGCTGGTCAATCTGTCAGGTCCCCGCAGGCACGGCGCAGGCGCCCGCCACGTAGGCAGGCGCCGGGTACAGCGGGACGGTTCCTGCGCTCGAGATTGTGCTCACTCCCGGCTGGTCGCCTTCCTGCTCGAGGACTGCAGGCGCCACCTTTCCCCGCCCAACCTCGAGATCGAAGAAACCCACCGTCACCTGCTCGACTGTCGCGGCTGCCGCGCCGTCGCCCACGTAGGGACCGAGGTGCGTAGCGTCCTCGAGGGCAAGGAACCACTTGGAGCCTGTCAGCATGTTGTAGAGCCGGGAGCTGTCGGCAGGGTCGTTGCAGGAGTCGGTCAGGCTCTGCACCACGAGCGCCGGAGGGCCACCTCCACCGGGAGCCGAGTACACGTCTTGCTCGCGGGCCCACTCGGCTCCTGAGAGGAGCGCCACGGCTGTCGGCTGCACTCCCATCGAGGCGAGGGTCCCCGAGTACTCGTGGTCGTACAAAAGGGCGGCGATGGTGTCGGCGCCATCGGACTGGCCGGCAAGAATGAGGCGGTCGGGGCTCACCAAGCCTACGAGGTAAGCCGCGTCCGGCGGCGGCGACCCGAGCGCTGCCTCGACGACCTGCGACACGACGAAAGCGATGTCAGCCGGCTGGTTGAACACGTCCAACTCGGTGTCGACTCCGTGCTGGGCTTCGACCGCCGGCAGGCTCGTGTCGGGAAAGAACGGCGCGACAACCACGTAACCTGCCTCGACCCAGGACACGAGCAGAGCGCGATAGGTATCGGGGTCCACGTTGAAGCCGTGGGCGAACACGATCACGGGGTACGGGCCGTAGCGGTAAGCGGGAGGTGCCCAAGCCGTCACGGTCGGCGGCTTCACGCTCAGGGTCGGATACAGGATCTCGACCTGCATGATCCTGCCGGGTCGGCTGGCCCCTTCGTAGAAATTCTCTGTGGAACCCTGCGACTCCGTCCAGGTCGCGCTCGACAGGCCAACGCCGAAGGTGGCGGGCGACTTCTCCGAAGTCTTCCCGTTGCCCACCAGGCTCGTGGACGTGCCGGCGGTCCCCTGGGACGGCTTCGCGCCACCATGAGTGCCCCCGGCCGCTACCGCGCACGCCGCCAGGGTCCCGGCGGCGACCAGAAGGACGAGGGCGACGAACGCTCTCGTCGAGCGAGTCCCTGGCGCGAGCACACGATCCCGCCGAGTCGCCTGGGCCTCCACGACTGGCAAATCTACAGGCGCTCCGGCCGACCCAGGAGAGCGCCCAGCAAAGAAATCGAGAGCAGGCGGCCTTCGGACGTCATCGAGGCTGCCAGATCATGGCCACGACAGCCACCAGGAAGCACACCGATATCGCCGACGCGCCCCACTGCACTGCCCGGCTAGCGTCCCGGAGCTCTGCGAGATCGCCCAGCGGGCGTTCTCCGATGTCAGGCACGTCCGCGAACCAGGTCTGGATCCTCCGCTCGGCGGGCCAGCACCAGCCAGTTGCGATCGCAGCTGCCAAGACCCAACAGCCGAGGCCGACCCATGGCCACGCCTGTGAGAGAGCGGAACGGTCCCCTGCCCACAACACGACCGCGCCCAGGACAGGGGTCAAGAACAGGGACCGCTCCGCCCAGTTCGTGCTCGGGTGGAAATACCGCTGCAGCCCCGGCTCGCGGCGCGGATCGGCGGCCGATCGGGCACGAGCAGCGTAGCTGCCGGTGACACCGACCGCACCAAAGCCGACTGTCGCGCTCAGCACGTGCAGCCCCACCAGCAGGTCATAGCCTGGTCCCGTCATCTCTGCGGTGTGCTCCGCGCGCTGTTCGTGGCGGTAGCGTGAAGAGAGATGCCAATGTTCTGTCGAGGCTCTGCCTCGAAGGAGGCCTTAGCCCGCGCGTGAACCAGCTTCGTCTTGATCCGCTTTCGGGACGGTGGGTGACGGTGGCCACCGACCGCGCCCAGCGACAGGCTCTCTTCGTGGCGCGCCAGCTCACGCTCGACTCCCTCGAGGGCATCCCGTGTCCGTTCTGTCCAGGCATGAAAGCTTCGGCGCCGCCCGCCCTCGAGGTCCACGGGGCCTCCGGCGACTGGCTCGTGCGGGTCCTCCCCAATCGCTACCCGGCTTTCGAGGGTGACAGGCCCTTCGTTGTCGAGAATCGTGGGCCGGTGTTCACCGAAGCCCCAGCGAGTGGAATCCACGAAGTGCTCATCCTCTCGCCTGACCACGACAGAACCATGGCGTCGCTCCCCGACGAACAAGTGTCGCTCGTCATGTCCGCCATCCGAGACCGCGTCGAGGAGCACGAGAACACTTCCGGACTGCGCTACAGCCAGGTGATCATCAACCACGGTCGCCAAGCCGGTGCCTCCGTCGCCCACCCGCACGGCCAGCTGCTCGGGATCCCGTTCGTGCCCAGGGAACTTGCGGAGGAACAGGCCGGTTTTGACCGGTTTGCAGGCGGGTGCCTCGTCTGCGCGGCGGTGGCCGCTGAAGAGACGCTTGACTACCGGATCATCCAGACAACCGATCACGCTGTGACGTTCTGCCCATACTGGAGCGGAACGCCCTACGAAGTTCTTGTCGTGCCTCGCGACCACGGCGCTCACCTCCACCGGGCATCCCCCTCAGGCATCGTGGGCGTCGGGCGAGCCGTTCGCAGCGTCCTCCGAGCGATCAACGAGAGCCTCGGGGACGTGGCCTACAACGTCGTGTTCCACTCCGCCCCCTACCGGGCGACCGATGTGTACCACTGGCACGTGCACATCCTGCCCTGCTTGACCACCCGTGCGGGTTTCGAGCTCGGCACCGGGGTCATGATCAACGTGGTCGGACCCGAGAAAGCCGCCAACGACTTGCGCGACGCGCTGAGACGCGTGGAGCCGGACCCCGACGACAGGCACGTGACCGCCACGTCTTGACGCCGCGCGCCGGGAGATGCCGGCCCGCACAACCGGCCAGGAGGGGGCCTGCCCCCGTCGGTTCAGGCGGCTGTCACCGCACGCTCGGCAACCAGGGACTTGATTGCCTCTGCCACCGCCGAGCGGTCCAACTTCATCAGAGCGTCGATGCCTTCGACGCGGAGATACCCGCTGAGGAAGGCGCCTCGGTTGCGACGTTCCCAGGACTTCGCGAGTCGCTCGGCCTGAGCACACGTGACGGCCGGTTGCGCTGCTACGGCCTCGGCCGCCATCTGTCGAAGCGAGTAGGAGAGGTCAGCCAGGTCCTCGAGCGGCGAGGCGAAGCGCGGCTCCCGCCCCTTCAGCTTGTCAGCGGACCTACCGATCAGCGGGTCGTCGCCGAAACCCGCGACGACCCAACCGGTGTCGGTCCGGAAAACACGACGGAGGTGGTAGTCGCCGTGAACCCTGATCGCGACGGCGGTCGGCGTCTCGCCGGCAGCAAGGGTGCGAACGCCGAAGGCCTCAGCGAGGGCCAGATGGAGGCTACCGGTGATCTCTCCCAAGCGGCGCATCTCCGAGGAAAGGTCACCGCCGGCCCCGCCGACCTCGTCAAGTCTCGGCCGCTCCTCGTCGACATTTCGGCCGAGCAGGTCGCGCAGAGAGGTCAGTGCGAGCAAGCGGCCCTCCACGGCGCTTGGAATGTACTCGCGGACAAGTGCCAGATCCCACCCGTTTCGCTCCCAGTGGGCAACCGGCCTCAGGAGATGCTTGAAGCCGACCTCGTCCAGCTTGGACATGAGCTCGATCTCGGGCCGGGGCGCGGGCTCGAGGACCCGGTAGGACTTCATGAGCAGGCGCTCGTCGTACACGAGCGAGGCGTGGCTCACGAGCGACTGGACGAGGCGCACCCGTCTTGCGCTCTCTCGCCCTGCGCTCGCCACAGCAAGCAAACCAGTCGAGAGCTCCTCGTCGGCGAGCGCGTTGTAGCAGAGCACGTCTCCCAAGCCGTCGTCGCACATGCCGAGCACCGCGCCCTGATGGTCTCCTATGACTGCCGGGGCGAGCGCCGGCTCCCGCCACCCGACCAGGACGTGGAACCGGCGTTCTCCGACGGCGACGACCACGCTCGCCATCCCCGGGCGCCCGTCGAGAACGATCTCGAGGTCAGCGAGCCTGAAGGTGGCCCACGCGGCGCGGTCGTAGCGCGCCATGTCGACCAGGAACCAGGGCTGGCGCTGGAGATATGGGACGACGAGCCCTTCGAGCGCTGACGGAGTGGGAGGCACTTTCAGCGCTCCACGAGCTCGAACCAGTAGAAGCCATGGGACGCGAGCGTTACCGAGTACGGCGCAGAACTGACCGGTGGGAAGGGCACCCGTCCCGACAGCTCGATCGGCGTGCAGCCTTCCCAGCGGCCGAGGCTGAGCTCGGCCGGCTGGGCGAAACGGCTCAAGTTCGACACGCACAACACCGCCGAGGGCTCGCCGGCCAGGTCCTCGCCGGCACGGGCCTGCCTGACGTAGGCGAGCACCGAGGGATTGTCGGCAGGGAGAACCTCGAGCGAGCCGGTGGCGAATTGCGGGTACTGGTGCCGCACCGCCAGCATGCGCCGCATCCAGTGAAGAAACGAAGACGGGTCCCGCCGCTCCGCCTCGACGTTGACAGTCTGGTAGCCGTGCACCGGGTCCATCAGCGGTGGCAGGTACAGCTGCGCGAAGTCGGCTCGGGAGAAGCCGGCGTTTCGATCCGGCGACCATTGCATCGGCGTGCGGACCGCGTCACGGTCCCCAAGGTAGATGTTGTCGCCCATGAGCAGCTCGTCGCCGTAGTAGAGCACCGGGCTGCCCGGAAGCGACAGGAGCAACCCGTAGAGCAGTTCAGCGACGCGGCGATCGTTGTCGACGAGCGGAGCAAGGCGCCGCCGGATCCCGAGGTTCCTGCGCATCCTCGGGTCGTGGGCGTACTCGCTGTACATGTAGTCGCGCTCTTCGTCGGTCACCATCTCGAGGGTGAGCTCGTCGTGGTTACGCAGGAATATCCCCCACTGACAGCCGTCGGGGATCGGAGGGGTCTGGGTGAGGATCTCGGTGATCGGGAAGCGCTGCTCGCGCCGGACCGCCATGAACATGCGCGGCATGAGCGGGAAATTGAAGCACATGTGGCACTCGTCGCCGTCGCCGAAGTACTCGGTGACGACGTCCGGCCACTGGTTGACCTCCGCGAGCAGGATCCTGTTGGGATAATCGGCGTCGATCTCCGCTCGGATCCGGCGAAGCAGCTTGTGGGTCGCGGGCAGGTTCTCGCACAAGGTCCCCTCGGCCTTGTACAGGTACGGGACCGCGTCGAGCCGGAACCCGTCGATGCCGAGATCGAGCCAGAACCGGACAACTCCGAGCATCGCATTCGCGACCTCGGGGTTCTCGTAGTTCAGGTCGGGCTGCTGATGGAAGAAACGATGCCAGTAGTACTGCTGGCGACTCTGGTCGAAAGTCCAGTTGGATGGCTCGACGTCGCAGAAGATCACCCGGACCTCGGCAAAACCGCGGTCGTCATCGGCCCACACGTACCAGTCGGCCTTCTCGTTGTCGCGCGACGACCGGGACTCGACAAACCAGGGATGCTCGTCGCTCGTGTGGTTCATCACCAGGTCGGAGATGATCCGGATCCCCCGGCGATGGGCGTCCTCGACCACGGCGGCGAGGTCGTCGATGCTTCCGAGCTCGGGTGCGACGGTCAGGAAGTCGCTGATGTCGTAGCCGCCGTCATAAAGCGGCGATGGATAAAAGGGCAGGAGCCAGACACAGTCGACACCCAGCCACTGGAGGTACTCGAGCTTCTCGCGCAGACCCGCGAAGTCCCCGATCCCGTCCGCGTTGGAATCGAAGAAGCCCCGAGGGAGGAGCTCGTAGAAGACGGCTCTCTCATACCATCGCACGTCGTCCAAACCTGGACGTGAGCTCGAGGCCATCGGCCCCGTTCAGCCGGGCTCGATGGCCGAGAATCTGCGCAGCTTCGACAGCTCGTGGCCCGCCTCGGTCAACCGCACGGTGCCGGACCTCGGCGCCCCGTCCTTCCCGCCCTTGCCGATCACCACGACACGGTCCATCGGCACGCTCTGGAGCACCACGCGCATCGCGCCGACGATAGCGGGCAGCGGGATGTCGCGCGAGCAGGCTGTGGGTGGTCGCGACCCGCTTGCCGCAGTACTGTCTCGCCGTGGATCGCTTCATCTTGCGCCCGTCCGGCCCGTTGCAAGGCACCGTGTGCGTGAACGGGGCGAAGAACTCCGTGCTGAAGCTCATGGCGGCGTGCCTTCTCGCCCCGGGCGTCCACCGCCTCGACAACGTCCCGGTCATCAGCGACGTCGCGATCATGTCCGACGTGCTTCGCGCAATGGGGGCCGAGGTCCTCCACGAGGGCCGAGGCCCGGAGGGACACCTCGAGATCACGATCCCTGAAGACGTGACTCCCGTCGCCCCCTATGAGCTCGTCGAGAAGATGCGGGCGTCGATCGTCGTGCTCGGCCCCTTGCTCGCGCGCCACGGCACCGCCAGGATCTCGATGCCGGGCGGCGACGACTTCGGGTACCGTCCGATCGACTTCCACCTGAGCGCGTTCGAGGATCTCGGCGCCACCTTCGTTGCCGAGCACGGCTACGTCGAGGGCCACTGCGACCGCCTTGTCGGCGCGCGGATCGTGCTCCAGTTCCCCAGCCACACCGCGACCGACAACGTCCTGATGGGCGCCGTGCTCGCCAAGGGCACGACCGTGATCGAGAATGCCGCCAGAGAACCGGAGATCGCCGACCTCGCGTCGATGCTCACCGAGATGGGGGCGCGCATCCGCGGTGCTGGGACTTCCCGCATCGAAGTCGAGGGAGTCGACGAGCTGCGCCCCGCGGATCACCATGCGATCCCCGACCGGGTGGAGGCGGCCACCTTTGTCACTGCGGTGGGTCTTGCCGGTGGAGAAGTGCTCGTGAAGCGGGCGCGTCCCGAGCACATGGACATGCTCCTCGAGAAGCTCCGCCAGATGGGCATGGACTGCACGCCGACCAACGAAGGCCTCCTTGCCGCCGCCGAGGGGCGCCTGCAGTCGGTCGACGTCGCCACTCTTCCCTACCCGGGTGTCGCCACGGACTACAAGCCGCTGCTTGTGACGCTGCTCTCGGTCGCAGGCGGGGTCGCGATCGTGAGCGAGAACCTGTTCGCTGGCCGTTTCCGCTATATCGACGAGTTGCGGAGGATGGGGGCGAAGATCAAGACCGAAGGGCACCATGCGATCGTGCGCGGTGTGCCCAGGCTGTCGGGCGCCCGGGTTCGGGCACCGGACATACGCGCGGGGGCAGCCCTCGTGCTGGCCGGTCTTGCCGCCGACGGCGTCACCGATGTGAGCGGCGCGGAGCACATCGACCGCGGTTATGAGAACCTCGACGGGCGCCTTCGTTCGCTCGGTGCAAACATCGAGCGCGTCTCATCGCCGTGAAGCCCGGCCTGCGCGGCTCGAGCACAACTGAACTGTTCCAGGCCGCCATCTCAGGTTCCCGCGGTGCCCTCGCGCGCCTGCTATCGGTCGTCGAGCGAGGTGGGAACGAAGGCCGCGAGCTCGCCGGGCTGACTTTCAGGCGAGCCGGGAACGCATACGCCATAGGCTTCACCGGCGCACCGGGCTCTGGGAAGTCGACGCTCACGAGCGCCGTGCTCGCGGACATCCGCAGGCGCCTCGACTGTCCGGTTGCCGTGCTCGCCATCGACCCCTCCTCGCCAGTGACGGGCGGCGCGATTCTCGGAGACCGGGTGCGGATGCAGGACCACGCGCTCGACAACGCCGTCTTCATCCGCTCCATGGCGACACGCGGCCACCTCGGTGGCCTTGCCGCCGCCGTGCCGGAAGCAGTCCGCCTGCTCGACGCGACCGGATGGCCGCTCGTGATCGTCGAGACCGTCGGCGTCGGCCAGGTCGAGGTGGAGGTCGCCGCCACGTGCGACACCGTCGTGGTGGTGGTGAACCCCGGCTGGGGAGACGCTGTGCAGGCCAACAAAGCGGGGCTCCTCGAGATCGCCGATGTCCTGGTCATCAACAAGGCCGACCGGCCGGGCGTTCGGGAGACGGCACGCGACCTGAGGCTCATGCTCCAGCTGTCCGGAACCCTCGAGTGGACACCACCCATCGTGGAGACCGTGGCGTCGACCGGTGAGGGCGTGGCCGAGCTTTGGGACGCGATCGCCTCGCATCGCGAGCACCTCGAGCACCGCGGGGAGCTCGCGCCGAGGCGGGCCGAGCGTGCCAGGCAGGAGGCGCTCAGGATCGCGAAGGGACGTTTCGAAACGGCACTCGACGCCGCCGTCACGGGCTCGGCGAACACCGGACTGCTGACGGCGCTGAGAGAAAGGCGAGTCGACCCGGATCAGGCGGCCGGCCAGCTCGTCGAGGAGGTCGCGCGTGAGCTCACCGGCGAGTCCGGGCCGCCCCC
>PLIM01000050.1:0-2599 GCA_003139355.1 Acidimicrobiaceae bacterium
CAGATCGAGAAGCGGTTCGGGAAGGGCTCGGTCATGAAGATGGGGGAGAGCCCCACCATGTCGATCGAAGTGATCTCCACGGGTGCGATGGCCCTCGACATGGCCCTCGGCATCGGGGGACTNNTGGCGCTGCATGTCGTGGCCGAGGCCCAGCGCAACGGCGGGATCTGCGCCTACATCGACGCGGAGTACGCGCTGGACCCGGTGTACGCGCGGGCGATCGGCGTGGACGTCGACGAGCTGCTCATCTCCCAGCCCGACAACGGTGAGCAGGCACTGGAGATTGCCGACGTCTTGATCCGCTCGGGGGCGCTCGACGTCATCGTGATCGATTCGGTCGCGGCGCTCACGCCACGGGCGGAGATCGAGGGGGAGATGGGCGACANNATCGACAAGTCCCAGACGATCGCGATCTTCATCAACCAGCTGCGAGAAAAGATCGGTGTGATATACGGCAGCCCGGAGGTCACTCCCGGAGGCCGGGCGCTCAAGTTCTACGCGTCCGTCCGCCTCGACATCCGACGCGTCGAGCAGATCAAGGACGGCGCGGAGATGACGGGCAACCGCACACGGGTAAAGGTCGCGAAGAACAAGTGCGCCCCGCCCTTCCGCACCGCCGAGTTCGACATCATGTACGGGACGGGGATCTCCCGAGAGGGTTCGATCCTTGACGTCGCGGTCGACATCGGCATCGTGAAGAAGTCCGGTGCCTGGTATACCTACGAGGGCGAGCAGCTCGGCCAAGGGCGGGAGAACGCGAAGCAGTTTCTCCACGACGCCCCTGAGCTCGCCGTCGAGCTTAACCATCGGATCCGCCAGGAAACACTCGCGTTGGTTCCCGCTGCTGTCCCCCTCGGCGCCAACGCTTCCGACGACGAACCGATGTCGATCGAGGACTGAGCTTTCGACCCGGTCGGTCCGGAAAAGGTGGTAACTGTTCGAAGCTTTGTAAAGCCGCACCGGACGGGGCGTCGCCTCAGAGGGCAACCGTAGTGTGCTTGTACTCGTTCAACTCGGGGTGGCCGATGACGAGCTCGAGCGGTGCCCCTACTCACCGAACTCTTCGCCGCAAAGAGTTGAGGACGGCGCGCGACGAGAACCGGTCGGGGGTACTGGGATTGGTCGCCGAGGTGCCGCCGTCGGTGCGGCCTGTCAGGACGGGGTGGGATGGCGAGGTTCAGTCCGGCGAGATGGTCGGAACGGGATCACGCTAGGCCTTGTGGGCGTGGGGCCACCGCCTCGTCATAGGCCCCTTGCTGGCCGCGGCGTTCGTCTCGTCGTAGGCCTTCTGGCCAAGGTCATCGCCTCGTCGTAGGCCTTCTGGCCGAGGCCATCGCCTTGTCGTAGGCCTTGNNTCGTAGGCCTTGCCGGCCACGCCCTTCGCCTCGTCGTAGGCCTTCTGGGCCGGGGCCGTCGCCGCACCGTAGGCCTGCTGGGCCTGGGCTGTCGCCGCACCGTAGACCTTCTGGGCCGGAGCCAGCGCTTTCTCGTAGGCCTTCTGGGCCTGGGCCGTCGCCGCGGCGTAGGCATTCCTGGCCTCAGTGGGCTGGTCGGTGCTCATCTTCTCTTCGCCTTCTCGTAGGCTTTCTGGGCCTGGGCCACCGTCTTGCCCCAGAGGGGTGCCGACCGGGGCCACCGCCTCGGCGAGGGTCCCGGTGAGGGCTCGTGGGAACGACGACGAGCCTTGGTCACTCAGCCATGGGCGACCTCTCGGTCATCGAGCGTACCCTGCCGGCTGCGTCACTCCGACCAGCTCCGCGAGGAGCGCCACGCCGCCACGTGCGGTGTGAACTTCTCCGCTCGGACTTAGCTTGCGCGGGACTTCGATAGCTCGGTCGCCTCGACGACGGCAAGAGAGATTCTGGTTCGGGTGGTCACGGGCCGTAGCCATCCAGGGTCCAACGTTGCACCCTCAAGCTCGGCACGTGTCGCTCGCCAGGAGCGCCTGCGGGCGAAAGGTGTGGGACCGCGCTAGTCAAACACGCCGCGGAGTGGCACCATTCGGCATATGGCAGTCGTTGGTGGTCGTGTGCAGGTCCCGTCGAGGAAAGTCGGCGAGGCTCNNTCTTGCGGGTGCGGTGGTCGACGGGGGAAGAGTCCACTGTCGTGCCCTCGATGGGTTCGCTCGCGGTCGGCGGGAAGCAGTCGGGCGGTGGCGGGCGCAAACGGCAGACAACGAGTGCTTCTGCGGCGAAAGGGCAAGTGAGCCGGTGACGGGAGTCAGGAGCTACGACGAGAATGCCGAGGATTGCGCGTACTTCCTGATCCAGCCCGACCCGAGTTGCCCCGAGTGCGCCACGATCATGGACTGGCGGTCCGCGCACCGCGGGATCGCCATCACCCACGGGGCGGAGATAAAGCTCTGGGACTACCCGTGGGGAAGTCGCCACCTTCACGTGCTGGACGTGCGGGTCGCTCACCGCAAGAACCGCGTGGTGCGCCAACCCAAGGAATGGGAGAGGAAAGACCATCTCCACCCGGTGGCGTAGCCCGATCGTGCTCGTCGCCAAGTCCGTCCCTCCCCTCCCCCGGTCGTCCGCCGATAGGGGACTAGTCGACGTACCGCAAGGCACGAGGATCAGGTGTTACGCCGATTCCT
>PLIM01000050.1:2624-7953 GCA_003139355.1 Acidimicrobiaceae bacterium
CGACGATTGCCCGGTCCGTTCATTGTCAACGCCATCGTTGCCGCTCGTTCTCGTGATTCGAGGTAACCGAGGGTACGTCGGGTGCCGGTCGAGGTTGTGTCGCGCCCGGTCGTAGTGCCTCGTCGTCCTCGGCTCCGCGTGGCCAGCAGCGTCCTGAACGTCCCGGAGGCTGGCCCCAGCATCCAGGCTGAGCCTCTCCCTACAGCCCAACCGCGCTGGCGGCGTTCTCACGAAACAGCGAGCCCTCCCGGATATACCGGCGAAGCATCGCCGTGCCTTTGTGGCCCGTCTGCTCGGCGATGACCCGCTCGGGGACCCCAGCCGCGGCAGCCGAGGTCGCAAGACCGGCCCGCAGCGAGTGTCCTGCCACCTCGCCGGGGTCGAGCCCGGCTCCTGCGGCGTGGCGCTTCAAGACGAGCGCCACCGCCTGCGCGGTGAGACGCGTTGCGCCGATGCGGCCATGGCGGTCCACTGAGCGGAAGGCGGGTCCCTCGGTGATGCCCGAGACCTCAAGCCAGCCACGCCAGGCACGGACCGGGCAGGTTGCCGGGTTCGACCCTTAGGGGACACCTGCCTCGACCAGGCAACAGCCTGTGACCAACTGCACCGCAACGACTGGGCACGCACCGCCTACGTCCGCCACATGTACGGACGCGATCCCCGAGATCCCAAGCTCTACCACCTGGTTATCGACACGACAGTGATGCCTGTCGACACCTGTGTGGATACCATCGTCGCCGTGGCTACGGGCTTCTGGGACGCTCGGCGATGATCCCCGCGTTCTGTTCGGGGAACGCCCTGCTGGCTCGACCCCGTCAAGTGCCAGATGACCTGTTAGGCCGCTCACGAGAGGAGCCACCGTGGCGTCGACGCCCGACCCAATGCATCTAAGTAGCCATCACCGCGATACCCTGTCGCTGATTTTTCAGCACCCAGTAAACCGCAACATCGAGTGGCGAGCCGTTCTTTCGCTACTGGATGCTGTGGCTTTTGTCGAGGAGCACCGTCCCGGTCGGTTCCTTGTGACCCTCGGAGCTGAGACCGAGACGTTCGAACGTCCCAACGACAAGGACATCGACCCTCAACAGGTCGTCGACCTGCGCCGCATGTTGCAAAACGCCGGTTACGGACCCGAGGTTGAGGACGTCGAGGCGGAGGACAAGGAAACCTGAAGCTACCAGGGCTTTCTCGGTGGGCCCGTGACCGCCCGAGTCCTAACCCGTTGATTCACGGGTAACCGACGTTCGCCGATATGCGCTGAGACCTGCTCAGATGTTCTCCCGCTCACCATCGTTTGTGGGAAGAGCCGGGAGTTGTAGTCGCGTTGTACTCTCACGTCGTGACCGGACCATGACAACCCAGTCGACTCCACGGGCTCGCATCGCCAATGGGTATTGCGTGGCCACGACCTTCGCGCTCGAGCGGTACAAGTACGGGAACGGTGGAGGTGACTACCCCGACCCGAAGTCCAAGAAGGTCCATGCGGTCAAGGTCACGAGCGGAGCGCTGGCGACGTCCCAGTACCGCGACGATGCCGTGCGATCTGCTGGCGGGGAACAGCTCTTGGGCGCGCGACTTCAAGTTCAAGTCGTCCAGCATGATGCTTGGAAGGACTGGCTGATTCGCGTACGTAACCGGCCTGAGCTCGCGAAGGAGACGTGCAAGCGGTGCATGGAAGCAACTGCTGGGCTCGCCTGGGAAGACGTCCGAGAAGAAGACTGAGAACCCCGAGCCGGTTGTAGTCGGCCGGGCGGCCTAGGAGGCTGCGAAATGCCCAGATTTGCGATCTACGCGCAGACATACATGGAACGCAGGCTGGTCACGCACGGCGGAGAGCCAGTCAAGCGGCTCGACAGGTACCACCTCGTCGATCTCGATGTGACAGATGAGTTTTCGATTTGCGGCGTGAGTGTCGATCGTGAGTACGCCGAGCCGCCGCTAGAGCGCTGGGAGACGTTTCGAGATTTGCGTTGCGCTGAGTGTGAGACCAAAGCTGGCGACGCGGCAAGGGAGCAAGTCGAGCGCGAGCAAGCCGAGAGCCGGAAACGTGAGCCGGACCACTGGCAGCCCTTGGCTTAGGCGCTCGCCGGTCAGCCCGCACGCCCTCCAATTTGGCCCCATCGAACCGAGCGCCCAATCGAGGCCCCCGGGCTTATCCTTGTGCGATGAGGCTGGCGCTCAGCCCGTCACAACTCGACGCCGCGGCCGGGCACCTCGCGTACGAGGTGAAGATGACGGCGGCGCTGTACGCCTGGACCCTTAAGTTCGATAACGAGGGTCCCGCTTGCTCAGGTCGGAGTTGTTCGGCTCTTACTCGCCACAGTTAGATGCCGCCAACGATGCGTCGGATGGTCCGCTAGCTCCTACTGCGCGTGGGGTACGGGACTGGGCGTAGAGCAAAGGGACCTGTCGCCGGAGGCATTCACTCGCCCCCCCCAATCCCGGGCTCCCCGTCCTGGGCAGCGGGCCGGCTCCCGCTGACGCCCCGCCTGCGATTGGAAGCCGGCCAGGAGGGGGCGGTCAAGAAAGGGATCCTTGTGCGGAGCGTCATCGTCCAGTACGCGTAGCGATTTGCAAGGAACTGTTTACAGACCCTCCAGTCGACGTACGACTACCGGTTCACTTGATGACCGCGAGGGACTCCTTCGCGAAAGTCGAGCGCATGAAGTCCGTGCTGCCGCCATAGCTGGCGACGAGGTGGTAGCTGCCCACCCGGAGCTTCTTGGCCGACAGCGTGCACGATCCCTTGGCGCCCGACAGTGTGATCACACACAGCGTCGTCGTGGACTCCTTGATCGTGACCGTTCCAGTCGGCGTCGAGCCGGAGTACTGCGGGGAAACCGTGACCACCAGGTGCTCGGTCTGCTCATGTCCGTATGTCACCGAGTTCGGTGAGGCGATGAGGCTGGTCGTGGCCGTCGCGGTGGCGACGGTGTAGGTGATGCTCGCGGTGCCGATCTGGCCGTCGCTGCTAGTAGAGGTGACGGTGTAGGTGAAGGTCCCTGTCGCCGAGGTGTCGAGCTGCCCCGGGGAGGTGTCCCCGTTGCTGTCGAGGCACGTGGCGATACCCGGGCCGGATGCCCCCTCGGTGCAGCTGAAGCTCGTCGCCACGGTCTGGCCGACGGCGTAGGTCCCGCCGGCCGCAGGCGAAGTGATCGTCGCCGTCGGCGCGCCTTCGAACGTGAACTGATCAGATACACCGACCGGACTGAGCGTCATGTCCTCGACCGACATCACGAGATTGTCCGTCCCGGGCTTTGTTGCTGGGAGGGTACCGGTGCAGCGAGCGGTGGTCGTGCAGGAAACAGTGATCCACGTCGTGCCGACCTCAAGCTCGTCCGCTCCTGTGATCGGGAGGAAGCCCGACCCGGTAATGGTCACAGAAGTGGAGTGACTGCTCGACCCCTCCTTCGGCGAGACACCGGTGATGCTCGTCGTGTCGAGCTTCGTGCGGTATTCAAAGCACATCTGCGCGGCCAGTCCGGGGAAGTAGTTGCCGGCATGGGCGAGATCCAGCGAGCCGAGCCCACTCGCCAGGTCGTAACCGGCCGTCGCTGGGTAGTCTCCTCCGGAATAGCCCGACGGCAGGTAGTCGTTGTTCCCCGTCGTGATGTCGTTCAGGGCTAGTCCGTAGTAATGCGAGCCGGAACTAGCGATGTCGTAGAGACCTTCCGGCCGCACCCCGGCATCTCCCGATCCGTAGTCGGCGCAGAACGGGGAGGAGTCGATCAGGGCGGCGGCTGCGGCCCACAACGGTGCAGCGGCGCTCGTACCGCCGATCGACGTCCAGGAACCGGCATTGAAGATCATGTACCCGGTGTATGGGTCGGCGTCGGCCGAGACGTCGGGGACCTCTCGTACGTACGGCGTCGAAGTCCCGCAGTAGTCGGAATCCGAGTACGCATTGATGATCCCCGGGATCGCCGGCTGGTCTTGATAGGACGGCACGCACCAGACCGCGGACGCCCCTCCACCGCCTGCGCCGCCTAAGTCATACCAGTCGTTCCAGACGCTTTCGGGGTTAGTCGTGAGCGTCGTCCCGCCGACCCCGATGACGTAGGGCTGGCTGGCAGGATCGCCAACGGAGGGCCGGGATTCGTCTGGCAATCCTGTATCACGAAGGCAGGCGGTCGAGCCGGTATCGCCCGCAGCGGCGAAGCCGGTCTGGCCCTGCGTGGCGGCCTGCTCAAAGAGGGACTGCTCGGAGGTCATGAAAGACGAGTCGCTGTCCAGTTCACACGTCCCCCAGGATATCGAAACAACCTGATCGGTGTCGGCGTTCACAATGGCCGAGTACACGTCGAATGTGTCCTGGTCTCCGCCGTTGGGTTCTTGGTAGACGTCGATCGTCGCTTCAGGGGCGAGGCCGATGACGTCCTCGATGTCGAGGGCCGCCTCCCCGCTGCCAGCGCCAGAACCGGCGCCGCCGTCGACGTCGATGTAGTTCACGGTGGCGTTCGTCCCGTAGCATGCCTGGTAGGCGGCGATGTCGGATGACAAGTCTGGCTCGAACTCGACAAGGGCCACGCTGACACCCTGGCCGAAGTCTCCGAGGGAGTAGAGCGGGTCAAAGCCGTAGTAGGACGCGAGCTGGTCCGCCGTGTAACTGCCGTAATACTTAGCTATGCCACTGGCTGCTGTGCACGGTGTCGGACCCGCCGTCATCGTGTGAAGGTCTCTTGACGGACGTGACGCGGATTCACGCAAGACTGGCGAACGACCGATCAAGCTCTGTGGCTGATCAATATCGCTTAGACCTACGACCCCCTCGACGTCCGGGGCCACGGCGGCCGAGATGCTCGGCGGTGACAGGGTCGTGAACGCAGCACGCCCGCCGGGCAGCCGGTAACTCACGAGACTGACGTGAAAGGCGCGGTCGATCGCAGAGGCCGAGGCCGTTACTGGGATCGAGAGCCTGTTCGAAGTGACATGCCCAGGCCGGAGACCGTCGGAACGGAGAACGGCGTCAACCGCGGACACTTCCGATAGCGACGGGCCAAAGACCTGACCGAACTGGCCTGGGCGTAGGAAGTGATGGAAGTTCCCCGAATGCCGGTTAGACAGAGATGCGATGAAGGTCGTCACGCCTGACGGATCAGGCAGCTTCAACGTGACGTCGATGTGAAGATCCCTTGAGGCAGCCAGAGGTCCGAGTGCCAGTGAATGCGCAGGAGGTGGTGGACTGGCACTCGCGTGAAGCGTGGCTAGCTCGGATGAGGCAACTGCCTGCGCACTGGACGGGGCTGAGAAGGCCACGATCGACGAGACCGCCGTAAGGACGCCGGCGAGCGAAACTACGAGCCACCGATTCGTCATCATGCCTCGATTC
>PLIM01000053.1 GCA_003139355.1 Acidimicrobiaceae bacterium
GTGCCGGCCTGGTCATAGACGGCGAGCACCTGGCTCGCCCCGCGCAGGTACTGGACCAGCGTCTGCTGGGCCTGGGTCTCCTGCCGGACTGCCACGACCGAGTCCTGGGTGTTGGTCGCCTGCTGGTTGAACGAGATGAACAGTGAAGTGACGATCGTGAAGACGATGCTCAAGATGGCGAGGACGGTGATGAGCTCGAGGGCGGTGAAGCCGCGCTCGGACGCCGGAGCACCGCGCGACGCCCAACGCCACCGCCTCTCGAGGGCCCGCTGCAAGCCGCTCATGACCCAACCACCGCGAGGGTCGCCCCATTGCATGCCGCCGGCGCGGGCGGGGTCGTCGTGGCCGTCGGGGCCGTCGCGGCTCTGCACTCGCCTGCCGGCGTCACCCACACGTAGTAGGCAGGCGTGATCGCGCCGTTGAAGTCGAACAATTGGTACTCGCCGAGCGGCAGGCTCGTCTGGCTCACGGTCCCCCCAGAGGTGAGATTGAGCGCCATCGTGTAGGCGTTGCCGGCGACTTCCTTGGCAGACAGGGTGCTGGGGGATCCCGAGACGGTGAGCTTGAGGGGATAGACGGGTAGATAGACCGAAACCTGGCCTCCGCTGACCGCGTTGACGACACACGCGCTCGGCGCGGGCGTGTACGACGCGTATGCAGACGGCATGCTGTTCGCCTGGTCGCCCGTCCACAGGTCCGTCACGCCCGACCACGGGAACAACAGGAGCGAACTGAACGGCGTGGTGCCGTAGGCGACCCACGTGTTGCTCGAGTAGGCCGTGATGAGGCTGTTGTAAACCGAGACCGGAATCGTGCTCGGGCTGACGGGTGGCGACACGGGCGAGCTCGGGGCGATCGTGCAGCTGCCGCCTGGACCGGTGTCGGCGATGTTGACCGTGGTACCGGTGTCGAGCGTTACGGTCACCACGTTGGGGACACCGGGCTCCAGCGGGGGGACCGCCACGGTGAGGGCGCCGTTCGGGTTGGAGTCCGCGTGCTCGTCGCTAGAGACGATTGGCGGGGGCCCTGTGTTGCCGGCGAACGAGAGCGTGTACTGCCAAGAGCCGTTTGCGTTGCTGTCTGCGTCGAGGTTCTCGAACACGATGCAACCGTTGCTGAGCGAGGTCGAGGTGCTGGCCGTGCTCGCTGTCTCGGTAGTGAACGTGCCGCTCGGGACCGTGGGTGCAGAGCCGCTCCCGCTCCACGTGCCTGTCACCGTCGCAGTCACGGGCTCGGCCAGAAACAGGTCCGTCGGGTCGACCTGGATGCGAACGGCCACCTCGCCTTCGAATTGCTGGACCGCGCCGGCCTGGGCGGGGGCGATCTCGGTCGTCTGGACGACCGGCGAGGTGCTGCCCATGCCGGGCCAGGTCACCACTGCGGTCACGAGCCAGATCTGCTGGGCCACATCCGCGTCCGAAGCGCAGATCGACTGATTGGTGCCCTGGGTGACGGCGGTCCAACTGGTCTCAACTTTGAACCTGGTGACGCGCGAGCCTGTCTCGCCCACCGGGTATATGACGCTGGTGGTGCCCGTCGGCAACGACCCCTTCCCTGCTTCGAGCTGCAGGGTCTCGAGCTGCCTGGTCGCGACGTTGATGGCTTCGGCCTCGAGGTGCTCGGCGGAAACCGTCTTCTGGGCCTGGATGACGAAGATCGTCGTCGGCAGCAGAACGATGATGATCACCGCGACCGCGACAAGCAGCTCGACGAGCGTGACCCCTTCGTCACCTCGCGAGGAGGCCTCCAGTCCTCGCCTCCGGCATCCTCTCTGCGCTGCTCGGTCTGTCCCTCGCGCCATGACCGCTACCCCTTCTTCTACCCAGGCGACCTCTGGTGCCGCGACACTTCACACGGCACCGACCGGGTGCGCGCTCGGCCCACACGACTTTACCATTTTTTTCTCAAATCGCGCGCCAAGCGCCTGACCCCTCACTCTAGGTGCTCTGAGGCGGGCGTGCGCGGAGCGAGCACGAACAGCAGGTCGGCTTCGCAGGCGACGTGGCCGCCAACGCTCGCCACGCCATGGCCTCGCCCCGAGCGGGCCGAGAGACGCCCGATCGAGACGTCGAGGTCCAAGGTGTCTCCGGGTAGGACCTGGCGTCGGAAGCGTGCCCGGTCGATGCCTCCGAACAACGGCAGCCGGTCCCTGTAGCGCTCGTCGGCGAGGACCGCCGCTGCTGCGAGCTGCGCGAGGGACTCCACCATCAAGACGCCCGGCAGGACCGGATTGCCGGGGAAGTGACCGGCGAAGAACTCCTCCTCACCAGTGAGATGCCAGCGACCACGCGCTGAGGCCGCCGGGATCATCTCCACGATCTCGGAGACGAGAAGAAACGGAGCCCTGTGCGGGATGAGCCCCTCGATCGAGATCATCGGCATTCCGCAACCCTACCGAGCTGACCCGGGCCGAGGCCGGGCCGAAGATCAGCCAGTGCCTCGGCGACCACGGTCGCTGCGCAAGGTTCCTCTCCCGCTCACGCTCGCCGTGGTCCGCGGGGACCTTCGGGCTGTCGGTGTCACTCGCGGCTCGTAGTCGACCGGCCCGGGCACAGACGCTGTTCGAGCCGCGTCCTCCGGCGAGCGCTCGACAGCGCGCGCCGTCCCGCGCGCGCCCGATGCCTTCCGGGTGCGCGGAGCCTTCTCCGGGGTCCTGGCTGGGGCCGCCTGGCGTGCAGGTGGCACCTTCTTCGCCGCCACCTTGCGCGCTGCGGCCTTCTCCGGCACGGTCTTCTTCCCCGCCGCCTTCTTCCCTGCCGCCTTGCCTGCCGCGGCCTTCTCCGCTGCGGCCTTCTCCGGCACCGCCTTGCCTGCCGCGGCCTTCTCCGCTGCGGCCTTGTTCCCCGTCGCCTTACGCGCTGCGGCCTTCTCCGGCACCGCCTTTGCCGGCACCTGAGCCGCCGGCGCCTTCTTCGCCCGCCCCACAGTCTTTGAGCCCGAGCCGTCTGCACGCTTCCACGGCGGACGGGCGAGGCGGACCTCCGCTGCCACGGTCTCCGCGCGAGGATGGCCGGACACCAGCGCTATCCCCGGCAAGGCGAGCTCCGCGCCACGCCGTTGCGGGTCCAACGCGGTCAGCACGAAGTTCCCAGTCTGGTGGCGCTTCAGGACTTCCCGAGCACTGCGCGGCGCAGGATCGCCGAGGTTGGCAAGCGGGACGTAACAGCGCATCTCACCGACGCGGACCACAGCACCGTGGGAGGTGTAACCCTCGACCTCGCCCTCGAGCTGTTCGCCGAGACGGTGCCCGGCGATGAACGAGATGAACGGCAGAGGGTCGTTCACCGCCAGCGGGGTGGGCCTGGCTGCGTCCCGGGACCCATCCACTGGCCTCTCCGGCCCGGTCGCGCCACTCCCGGCGCGTCTCTTCGATCTCGCAGCGGAGGACGCCGCGCCAGTCGATTGACCGACCGGTTCGACAACCTCCTTCGTAGCCACGGCGATGGCTTTCGTCACTCGCTTCTTCGCCTGCTCCGTCTCTCGCACCGCGTGATGGCTCCGCGGGCCGCGAACCGGTTGGCGGGGGCTGAAGATCCATCCGATGCCGGGCACCGGAGTGCCGCCGAGAAGGCGGCCCCGCTCGAACAGCCAGGGGTGCTCGCCATGGAACTCCTGGAACGAGTCGTTGGAAAGCACTGTCCCATCGACTTTCTCGGCGACGCGCAACAGGAACGCATCTCCGCGCCCGATGGCACCAGCGGGCGGATGAACGTACTCGCCGCGCAGCGCAGCCTGTTCGAAACGCGGCAGCTCGGAGGGATCGATCCGGTGCTCGAACGTGGCGTCGACGATGACGGTGATCTCCGCGTTCGGATGGTCTCGCCGCAGCTCGGCGACGGCTTCCTCCAGCTGGCTCAGGCTCGGCAGTGACCGGCCCTCGGTCGCGATGTTCGATCCGTCGACGACGATGTGCTCGATGGGCATGTCCCTTGTAGTCAAGCACCATTCCTGACCACGGTCAGCCCTTCGTGTGACCTCGCCCTGTGCGACGACGACACACGTTGTCCCTGCGGGCTCGAGGCCGGGGTCGCACTAGCGTGTGAGTGTGAACATCGCTGCAAGGCCACCGGCCGTGCCGACGACCGAGCCGGTCGCCGGAGTGCGCCCGTGAGCAGTACGCGAGCTGTCGTGCGGGGCGTGGAGCCGGGCAACGACGTGCGCTGCGTGCGCTGCGGCAAGCAGATCAAATTCGCGGCACGCACTCACCCACGCCAGGTGATCGCGAACGTCTATCTCGACGGAGCCTGGAATCGGGTGGACCACTTCCACGAGGAGTGCTACCTCGACGCAGACGAGCCCTACGGATCGATCGACACCCTCGGTGGCGCGTTCACAGGCTGACAACCATCTCGCGAGGGTCGGCTCGCGGCTCATGGCCTCGAAGGGGCTCGCGAGGCTCGTCCTGGCAACGGCAGGCCTCGCGTCCGCCGAAGCTGTCCGCAGGAGAACCTGCAGGTGAAGATCGCCGTGACCGGCGCCAGCGGATTCATCGGTAGCGCTCTCGTCCGGGCGCTGCGCGAACGCGGTGACGAGGTCTACCCGGTCGTCCGCCATCCGCCAGGCCACGGCGAGGTAGGCATCGACCTGGCCCGGCGACACCTCGACACGTCGCGAGTTCCCGGTCACAGCCTGGAAGGAATCGACGCCGCCGTCCATCTGGCCGGAGCCCCGATCACGACGCGCTGGAGTGCAAAGCGCCTGGAGGTCATCCGTTCGAGCCGAGTCGCTGTCGGCGATCTCCTTGCCCGGTCGCTCGCCTTGCTCGAACGCCCGCCCGCTGTCCTGGTCTCCGGCTCGGCCGTCGGCTTCTACGGCGATCGGGCGGAGGAGATGCTCGACGAGACGAGTCCTCAGGGGACAGGGGTGCTTGCCGAGCTATGTCGCTCTTGGGAACAGGCCAGCGCCCCGGCGGCCGAGCGCGGCATCCGAGTCGTCACGATCAGGACCGGCATCGTGCTCGGCGGTACCGGAGGCGCCGAGGGCGGGATCCTCGCTGCCGAGGTCCCCATCTTCAAGCTCGGTCTCGGCGCTCGTCTCGGAGACGGACGACAGTGGACGAGCTGGATCGCGCTCGACGACGAGATTGCCGTCCTTCTTCGCGCTATCGACGACAACGATCTCGTTGGACCGGTGAACTCAACCGCCCCGAACCCGGTTCGCAACGCGGAGCTGACCGACGCGATCGCTCACGTGCTCGGGCGGCGGAGCAGGCTTGTGATGCCCAAGTCGCTCTTGCGGATTGCGCTCGGCCGCGGGGCCGCCGACGAGCTGCTCCTCGCCAGCCAGAGGGTGCTGCCGAAGAAGCTCACAGATGCCGGCTACGTCCATGTCCATGCCCATCTCTCGGACGCGTTGACGGTCGCGCTCGCGCCGCGAGGCCCTCAGTCCAGGTTGGCGCCGTAGCGGCGAACATGGTCGTTCACGGCGTAGTACGCGTCGATGGACTCGCCGGCGTCTCCCCAGAATCCCTCCTGCACGTCGTAGCCGATGAGGCCCTCGGCGACGTAATGGTTGTTCACGTCGGTGATCTCCAGCTCGCCGCGTCCTGATGGCCGCAGAGTGCGGATCACGTCGAAGACGCCGGAGTCGTAGAGGTAGACGCCGGTGACGCAGTACGTGCTCGGAGGATCGTCCGGCTTCTCGACGATCCGCACGATTCTCCCCGACCCGTCGAGCTCAGGCACGCCGAGATGGCGAAGGTGAGCCGGGTCCTTGACTTCGGCCAGCAGCAACCGGGCACCTTCGGGCTTCTCGGCGAACCGACGCACACAGGACGCGAACGACCGACCGAAGATGTTGTCGGCCAGCATGACGACGGCGGCATCGTCGCCGACGAACTGTGCCGCCAGTCCCAGAGCCTCGGCTATTCCCCCCGCCCGCTCCTGATACGCGTAGAGGAGGCGCTCCACGCCGAATTCCTGACCGTTCGAGAGGAGCCTGAGGAACTCGCCGGCGTGCGTGCCGCCTGTCACGACCATGATCTCGGTGACACCGGCCTTCACGAGCGCCTCGACCCCGTAGCTGATCATGGGCCGGTCGCCGATAGGCAACAGGTGCTTGTTGGTGATTCGGGTCAGGGGATGGAGCCGGCTGCCGGTTCCGCCGGCGAGAATCACGCCCCTCACGGCTTGACGAAGCTCACAGTCACGAACGGGTCGACCAGGACGCCGTCGGTGAGATCAGTCGCGCGGTAGATGACCTTCTGAATCACGGGATCGCTCACCTCGAAGACCGCCACTCCCTTCGCGTTGGTCATCACATGCACTGGCCTGATCCTCGTCTTCGCCGCGGTGGGTGGCGCCGCGGTCCCTACAAGGATCACTCGCTTCGCGGCAATGGGCAAGCCGTACGAGGTGCGCAAGATGACCGTGACGGTGGAGAACGCCGTGCGGCTCGCCTTGACACGAAGCCGCACGGCGGTGATCGAGGACTTCGTCGGGGAGGCGTACAGCACTCCTCCGCTCTCGGGCAAGGTGCACAACCGGGCGACGAGGCCGCCACCGGAGGCGTTGGCGGCATCGGGTGTCCCGAGGCCCGAGGCGAGGTCATATCCAACGGTGGCCCCGTACCGCCACGAGTTGGGAAGGCTGCTCAGATGGTTGTTGCCGACCGTGATGTCGTTCAAGGCGTTCGCGTACGCGCTTGGGCGCGACCCGGCGATGGAGTAGAGGGCGGGGTTCAGGAACCCGACCGGGTGCGCTCCACAGGTCGGCCAGGCGTCCGTGAGCGCGACCAGCGCCGCCCACAGCGGCGCCGCGACGCTCGTGCCCCCGATGGGGCCCCAGCCAGGAGCGGGCCAATTGGCCCCGTAGATCACAAGGCCGGTGAACACATCGGCGTCCGCCGAGACGTCGGGGACCTCGCGGCAGTAGCCGGTCGGGACGCCGCAGGGCCTAGCCGAGGAGTAGGTCTTGATCACGTGCAACCTGGGTGACGCGTCCGATTGGTACGCAGGCATCCCCCAGTTCGATGAGATGCCGCCGCCGCTGGCGCCGTATGCGTCGTTCCAGACGGTCTCTATCGGTGGCGGGCCGAGCGCGGTCAGGGACGTGCCCCCTACGCTGGTCACATACGGCTGGCTCCCGGGGTCGTCGACGGCATTGACGGCAGTCGGGTTGTCGCTGGCGTCGGTGCAGTCGGTCGAACCGTCATCGCCGGACGAGGCCACGACCGTTTGACCCTGCGCCGCCGCCTGTTCGAACAGGTCGGCCTCGGCCGCCGCGACGGCGTTCCCTCCGACTTGTGCCTCGCAGATGCCCCACGACGTCGAGATCACCTCGGCACGGTCCTGGGTGACGATCGCGTTGTAGACCTCGAGCTGGCCCGTGTCGCTGTTGGGCCCCTCGTACACGTCGATTCTCGCCTGTGGTGCAAAGCCGCTGACGTCCTCGACGTCGAGCGTCGACTCGACGTCGGCGGGCTTCCCGCCGCTCTTCACTCCGTCGATGGGAAAGACATCGAGCCGCGGTGGCTTTGCCATGGCGGCAGCCTGGGTCGGCCCGAAGTAGCAGCTGTCGTAGGCCTTGACGTCCGGCTTGCTGAACGCTTCGAGCGCGAAGATTGCCACCGTCTCGCCGGCTCCGAGGTCACCGGCCGCGTACAGACCCGACAAGCCGTACGCCGACGCGATCTGGTCGGCGGTGTAAGGGCCGGAAGCTGAAGCCACGCTGGCCGCTGCCGGGCACGGCTGTGGGCCGGGCGCAGCGGTGTCGCTCTCTTCGACCGGGCTGGGCGCACGCGCCTCGGCGCGCCGATCGGGCCGCACGAGACCCTCCGGGTGTGCGAGCGCCAAGTCGCTGAGGCCGGTTATCGCCTGGATCCCGTCGGCGAGAGCTGCTGGGACCCGCGGCGCTGACAGGTTCGCGTAGAAGTGAGCCCCCGACCCGAGGCGATAGCGCACGAGCGTCGTGTCGAAAGCGCGTTCGGCGATCGCGACAGTGGAGGAGACCTTGACGACGAGGTGGTTGCTGCTCACCGGGCCGACGTGCAGACCGAGCTTGCCGAGCGCGGCGGTCGTCGAGCGTAGCGTCGCAGCCGTCGCCCCGAAGACCCGACCGAAGGCGCCGGGGCGAAGGTAGCGGCGAAAGTCCGCAGAACCGGGAGTCGAGACCGCGCTGACAAATCCTGCCAGCGCCGCCGGATCGCGCGGACGAAGGGCGACGTCGATCGCGATCGGCTGCGATCCCGGGACCCGGCCGAGCAGGACCGCTGCCCGCGACACCACGGGTGCGGCCCCGATGCGCACCAACCGGTCCGGGCCTTGGGGCAACCCGGCCGTCGCAACCGATGCCGTCACCGAGCCGGCGATCAAGGCCGATCCCGCGAGCCCGGCCAGGCACGCCACAACCACGGCGGTACGCAGGGCGCGTGTTCGCCTCCGAACGCGTCGACAAGGCGCTGCGCGTGCCGCTTTGTCCCCTTCGTTCATCGACAGGTCTCTCTTTGATGGGGTCCCGTGTCGCGGCGAGCGTAGCGGCGGGCCCGCCACAGGAGCCAGCATGCCGGCGTCGTGACAGGGCAAACGGCGCCGGCCGATGGCCTGTGAGGTTGCTCGGCAGGCCGTAGGCTGCGGCGATGGATTCGCCTGCGGTCATCGAGGTCACCGGCCTCACCAAACGGTTTGGCGCCGGCGTGCTTGCCGTCGATGACCTGTCCTTCACCGTGCGCCGCGGCCAGGTCGTCGGTCTGCTGGGCCCGAACGGAGCTGGGAAGACCACGACGCTTCGAGCCCTGCTCGGCCTGATCCGCCCGACAAGCGGGACCATGGCGATCTTCGGCGAGATCGTCAGGCCCGGCATTGCTGTGCTCTCGAGGGTCGGGGCGCTCGTCGAGGGACCCGGGTTCGTGCCTCATCTGTCGGGCAGGCGCAACCTCGAGCTTTACTGGCGCGCGAACGGCAGGGCGGTGTCGGAGGCGCATCTCGAGCACTGCCTGGATGTCTCTGGTCTCGGCCCGTCGGCCGACCGGAAGGTGAAGACGTACTCCCACGGGATGCGCCAACGTCTCGGCTACGCTCAGGCGCTCCTCGGCAAGCCAGATCTGCTCGTCCTGGACGAGCCGGTCAACGGCCTCGACCCACGACAGATCGTCGAGGTCCGCGAGTCGCTGCTGCGGATCGGCGCCAGCGGCACGACGATCCTGCTCTCGTCCCACCTGCTGAGCGAAGTCGAGCAGACCTGCAGCCATGTCGTCGTCGTGCACCATGGACGGCTGATGCAGTCCGGGACCGTCGCCGAGGTGACGGCCTCGGTCGCCTCGGCGTACCTGGAGGTGGACAACGCCGGCGGCGCGATCGCGCTCCTGGCGGCGTTGCCCGGCGTGCGAAGCGTGGAGCCGTCCCCGCCCGGGATCGTGGTCCAGCTCGACGGCGCCAAGCGGTCCGATCTCGTCGCGGCGCTCGTCGGTGCGGGCGTGCGCGTCGATACCGTGACGCCGCGCCGAAGCCTCGAGGACGCCTTCCTCGAGCTCGTCGGGGAGCATTCCGTATGATCGCCGTCGAGTTCGCCAAGCAGGTCCGCCGTGTGCGCACATGGGTGGTCGCGGCAATCTGCATAATCATCCCGTTTCTCGTCGGGCTCGGTTTCGAGCTCGGCGGCAACAACAACGCGAACGGCGGAAACGGCCTGAACTTCGTGACTCACCAGTCCGGCATCGTCATCGGGATCTTTGCGCTGTCGTTCTCGTCGGTGCTGCTCATACCGATCGTGTTCGCGATCTTCACCGGAGAGCCCATCGCCTCCGAGGCGCGGTGGGGGTCGCTGCGGTACCTGCTGGTCCGGCCGGTGACACGACCGCGGGTCCTCGGCTCGAAGCTCGGTGTCTCGATAGTGCTGGCCGTCGGCACCACCGTCTTGATCCCGATCACCGGGACGATCGTGGGGATCGCCTTCTTCGGGCTGCATCCGGTCCACACCTTTGTCATCGGGAGCGGCTCGTCGGTCGTGAGCGGCGCGTCCGTCGCGACATTGCCGATCGGAAGCGCCCTTGGTCGCCTGCTCCTGGCGACGGCGTACACGCTGTTCAGCATGCTCAGCGTGGTCGGGGTTGCGACGCTGGTCGGTGTCGCGACCGAGAACGCCCTCGCTGCCATGTCGTCGGGCATCGGGCTGTACATAGTCTCGGCGATCCTCGACGCCCTGCCCGGGCTCAGCCGCATACACCCGCTCCTGCCGGTGCACTACCTCGAGGCTTGGACGAACCTGTTCGTGCCCGGTGGCTCGCTCGAGGGCATGCTGCACGGTGTCATCTCTGCTGGGATCTGGGGCGTCGTGCCCCTTTTCCTTGCCTTCCGCATCTTCCAACGCAAGGACATCTTGTGTTGAGAGGCCACCGGCCACCACGCGCACCGGCACCCTGACCCCGCAGCGGACTCGCGTCCGTCGTGAGGCCGGGAGCCCGCCGAGACTGGCTCAGACCTCGAGGAATTGCCTCACAGCCACAGCCGAGCCGATGGCGCCGATCAGCGCGCCCATGACCACGACCAGGATCTCGGTGATGATCACGTCGTGACCGGGCACGACCGCCGACGAGAACTGTCGAAAGTGCCTGATCAGCGTCCGGATGCCGACGTCTCCGAGCAGCACCATCCCGGCAGCCACGACCGCTCCGATGAGCCCCTGCACAAGGCCCTCCACCATGAACGGCAGGCGAATGAACCAGCTCGTCGCGCCGACGAGGCGCATGACGGCCACTTCTCGCCTGCGGGAGAAGATCGCCATCCGGATGGCGTTCAAGATCAGCACGAGTGCCGAGATCAACAGCACCACGGCGATCACGAGCAGCACCATCTGCAGGACGTTGCTCAGCGAGGTCAGCGTGTGCGCCTCCAGGGAGGGATAGGTGACCCGAAATACATCGGGAAGGTGTTGGAAGACGCTTGCGACGCTCGCCGCCGCCGCAGGATCGCTCAAGGTGCATTGGAACACCGGTGGGGTGCTCTTCGGGGTCAGCGCACTGCAGACGGTCGGACCGTCGATCCGGCAAGCCAGTCCGTAGGACTGCTGGTGATCGAGGTAGGTGAACTTGCGGATCTGCGGCGTCTCGCTGATCGTGCTGCGCAGTGTCGCTATCTCGGCCGCCGAGGCCGTCGGGTGCACGAAGACCTGCAGGTCCACGTTCTGGTTCAACTGCACCAGCTCGTTGTTCACCGCTTGGCGCAGCAGAAGCGCGGTGCCGACGAGAGAAAGCGAAACCGCGACCGTGAGAACCGCCGCGATCACCATCAACCGGTTGCGCCACAGGTTCGTCGCGGTCTCGCGCACGACGTAACCCGCCGAGATGGGCATCAGCGCCGCCCCCGCCGCGCCCTCACCGTCTCCTGACGGCTGGCGACCAGTTCGTCCTCGTCGTCAGGATCGACACCGGCCAGCTCGGCGCGCACCGCCGACACCGACACGGCAGGCACTCCCCGGGTGCTCGACGCCGTAGGGTCGAGGCCGTAGATCCCGCGTGCCTGGTCGCGGATTACCGCTCCATGGTCGATCTCGATCACTCGCCGGCGCATGCTGTCGACGATCCCGGCGTCGTGGGTCGCCATCACCACCGTGGTCCCGGTGCGGTTGATCCGGTCCAACAACGACATGATGCCCTGGCTTGTCGTGGGATCGAGGTTACCGGTGGGCTCGTCGGCGAGAATTATCAGGGGGCGATTCACAAAAGCGCGCGCGATCGCGACGCGCTGCTGCTCGCCTCCCGACAGCTCGTCCGGCAGCCGATCACCCTTCTGGCCAAGGCCGACCAACTCCAGGACCTGCGGTACCTGGATCCTGATCACGTGGCGCGGCCGGCCGATGACCTCGAGGGCAAAGGCCACGTTCTCGAACACGGTCTTGTTCGGCAGCAGGCGAAAATCCTGGAACACGCAACCGATATTGCGCCGCAGATACGGCACTCTCCAGTTCGCGAGCTGCCCGATCTCCTTGCCCGCCACCCAGATCTCGCCGCGGTCGACAAGCTCCTCGCGCAGCAGGAGCTTGAGCATCGTGGTCTTGCCCGATCCCGACGCCCCGACGAAGAAGACGAACTCGCCCTTCAAGATCTCTAGCGAGACGTCCCTCAATGCGACAATTGTGCCCTTGTAGGACTTCGTGACGTCCTCGAAGCGGATCATCGGTCCCCTTCTCCCCCACATTCCGGCACGCGACCCCCGAGTGGCAGGCTACCAGTCAGGCTTGCCGCAGGGCGGTAACGACGCCTCTCGTGCTCAGGAACCCGCATGTTCCCTGCGAAATCTCAGAAACGCGATCATGAAGTCATCGAGATCTCCGTCCAGCACGGCCTCGACGTTGCCTGTCTCGTGACTGCTGCGCAGATCCTTGACGAGCTGGTAGGGAGCCAGGACATAGGACCGGATCTGGCTCCCCCAGGCGACGTCGCTCAAGGGTCCCGAAAGCGTCTCCAGCTCTTTGCGGCGCTCTGCGCGCTGGCGATCGGCGAGCTTGGCGGCGAGGATCTGCAGGGCCTTCTCCTTGTTCTGGTGCTGGCTGCGCTCGTTCTGGCAGGAAGTGACGATGCCGGTCGGAATATGGGTTATCCGCACGGCTGAGTCCGTCACGTTCACGTGTTGGCCCCCGGCGCCCGACGAGCGGTAGGTATCGATGCGAAGTTCCTTCTCGTCGATCTCGACCTCGCCGGAGAGGTCCTCGAGGAACGGCGCCACATCGAGTGACGCGAAGCTCGTATGGCGCCGGTGCTGAGAGTCGAAGGGCGACATCCTCACGAGACGGTGCACGCCCCGCTCGGCGGCCAGCAGTCCGTACGCATGGCGCCCGCGCACGATGAAGGTCGCCGACAGGATGCCGGTCTCGCCTCCCTCGGAGACTTCGTCGACCTCGACCTCGAAGCCCCGGCGCTCGGCCCAGCGCAGGTACATGCGCAGCATCATCTCGGCCCAGTCCTGGGCATCGGTGCCCCCGGCGCCGGCGTGGATCTCAGCGACCGCGTCCCTCTCGTCGTGCTCTCCGGAGAACAAGCTGCGCAACTCGAGCACGTCGAGCGCCTTGGCGACCCTCGCGGCAATGTCGGTGAGCTCGCCCTCGAGCTCGGCCAGCTCTCCACCACCTTCCTCCTCGGCCATGAGGTGCAGGGCCTCGGCGTCGGCGAGCTGTGTGTCGAGAGCGCACAGGCCCTCGATGTCGTCTCGGGTCCGGCCGTACTCCGAAGTCACCCTGCGCGCCTGGTCGGCGTCCGACCACAGGTCCGGCTCGGCGATGGCGTGCTCGAGGGTTCCGAGACGCTCGATCAAGTCGTCGAGCCTCAGGTAGAGCTTCGCCGCGTCGAGGCGGGCGCGAAGCGACGCCAGCACCTCGCCGAGGTCAGGACGCGCGCCGTCGGGGCCGGCGTCGGATGCTCGTGCCACGATCTCTCAGCTCGCGCCGTGGCAGACCTTGAACTTGCGGCCGCTGCCACACCAGCACGGCTCGTTGCGCCCGACCTTGGCCGGTGGGCCGGTGGAGATCCGCATCCCGGTCGGCGAGATCGGGCCGGAAGGCGGATGCCGCTGAGCTGCCCCGCCACTGCCGTTGCCACCCCGGTTCGGTGTGCCTCGCTTCGGTTGACGACCGGACGGGCCGGCGCCCGGGAGCGCACCAGGTGGCGGCTGCTGGCCGCGCGGGGCCGGCGGCGATGCCTGCCCTGGCAGAAGACCAGCCGGCGGCAGCTGGGCCGAATCGCCTGTGAGCTCGNNTCCTCTGCCGGGCCGGCAAGGACTTGAACGTGCATCACATAGCGCAGATAGTCGTCGTCGATGGAGTCCATGAGCTTGCCGAACATCTCGAATCCCTCGCGCTGCCAAGCCACGAGCGGGTCGGTCTGCGCGATGCCACGGAGGTGGATGCCCTCGTTCAGGTAGTCCATCTCCACGAGATGCTCGCGCCACCGCTGGTCGATGATCTGCATCAGGACGCTGCGCTCGATCTCCCGCGCGGTCTCGGCTCCGCCGGGGAAGGTCACTTCCCGCTCGTCGTAGAGCTCGAGGGCCTCGGTGAGGATGCTCTCGGTGAGCTGCAGCACGCCGGTCGCCGCCTCGAGGTCCTCAACTGTGAACCTGGTCGGGTAGTACTGCGTCAGCTCCACCACGAGGCCTTCGAGGTCCCACTCCTCGGGGAAGTCGTTCGGGCAGTGGCTCGCGACGACGCGGTCCACCATCCCGGTGAGCAGCTCCTCGGTGTGGGCCTTGAGGTCCTCGCCGTCGATGATCTGAAGCCGGCGCTTGTAGATCACCTTGCGCTGCTCGTTTCTCACCTCGTCGTACTTGAGAAGCTCCTTGCGGGTCTCGGCGTTGCGACCCTCGACGGTGTGCTGGGCCCGCTCGATCGCCCGGGTGACCATGCGTGCTTCGATCGGCACGTCATCGGGCAGGGCTCGTCCCATGACCCAGCTGACAGCACCGGTCGCGAACAGCCGCATCAGCTCGTCCTCGAGTGACAGGTAGAACCGGCTGTCGCCGGGATCGCCCTGCCGCCCGGACCGACCCCTGAGCTGGTTGTCGATGCGCCGGCTCTCGTGGCGCTCGCTCCCGAGCACGTAGAGGCCACCGAGGGCACATACCTCCTCTGCTTCGGCGGCGCACTGCTGCTTGAACCTTCCCAACAGCGACTGGTAGCGCTCTCTCCCCTCCTCGGAGTCGATGTCCAGTCCTTGGGCGCGGACCTCATCTCGGGCGAGACCTTCGGGGTTGCCGCCGAGCACGATGTCGACGCCACGTCCCGCCATGTTCGTGGCGACCGTGATGGTATGGAGCCGTCCCGCCTGGGCGACGATCACAGCCTCCTGGGCGTGGTGCTTGGCGTTCAGCACGTGGTGAGGAATGCCTTGCTTGTCCAGGAGCAAGGACAGCTCCTCGGACTTCGCCACCGATGCCGTGCCGACGAGCACCGGCTGGCCCCGCTCGTAGCGCTCCTTGAGGTCCTCGACGACCGCCTCGAACTTGGTGGCCTCCGACTTGAAGATCAGGTCCGGTTCGTCGGCCCGGATCATGGGGCGGTGTGTCGGGATCGGCACGACGTGCAGCTGGTAGGTCGAGGCGAACTCGCCCGCCTCGGTCTCGGCGGTGCCGGTCATCCCGGCGAGCTTCTCGTACATCCGGAAGTAGTTCTGGAGCGTGACGGTCGCCCAGGTGTGGTTCTCGTCCTGGATCCGGACCCGCTCTTTGGCCTCGACGGCCTGGTGCAGGCCATCGGACCAGCGCCGACCCTCCATGATCCGGCCCGTGAACTCGTCGACGATCTTCACCTCGCCGTCGGTCACCAGGTAGTCCTTGTCCCGGTGGTAGAGCTCCTTGGCCTGGAGTGCCTTCTCGAGCTGATGGACGTAGTTCACCGCGACCGAGTCGTACAGGTTGACGACGTCGAGCTGCCGCTCGACCTTGGCGATGCCGGCCTCGGTCGGCACTGCGGTGCGCTTCTCCTCGTCGACTTCGTAGTCGACATCGCGCCGCAAGGTCCGCACGACGCTCGCGAACTGGTAGTAGAGCTTCGTCGACTCGTTCGAGGGCCCGGAGATGATCAGCGGCGTACGAGCCTCGTCGATCAGGATGGAGTCGACCTCGTCGACGATCCCGTAGACGTGCTCGCGCTGGACCATGTGCTCGCGTCGCGCGGCCATGTTGTCACGCAGGTAGTCGAACCCCATCTCGGTGTTGGTCCCGTAGGTCACATCCGAGCGGTACGCCGTCGCCTTGGCGGCGAAGTCGTCTGTCTCGGGAGTGACGAGCCCTACCGTCAATCCGAGAAACTGGTAGATCTGGCCCATCCACTCCGCGTCGCGCCTGGCCAGGTAATCGTTGACAGTGATGACGTGCACGCCCCGGCCCGTGAGCGCGTTCAGATAGACCGCAAGCGTCGAGACGAGCGTCTTCCCCTCGCCGGTCTTCATCTCCGCGATCCACCCGAAGTGCAGGGCCATGCCGCCCATGAGCTGGACGTCGAAGTGGCGCTGACCGATGGTGCGAACTCCCGCCTCGCGCACGACGGCGTAGGCCTCCACCAGGAGGTCGTTCATGTCCTCGCCATTGTCGAGGCGCTCTTTGAACTCGACGGTCCTGCGGGCCAGCTCCTCGTCGGACAAGGCCTGCATCTCGGGTTCCAACGCGTTGATCGAGGGCACGATCGCAGCGAGACTGTGGACCTTCTTGCTTTCGCCCGCGCGAAGGACCTTCCCGAACACGCTCACGACCGGCCATTGTACGCTGCCGTCCCTTCGACTCCGGGTCGGGCCGCCGGCCGTTCAGATCGTGGACCGGCGCTTCAGCCGGCGACCACCGGGATCGGTGCTCCGACCCGGCGTCCCGTGCCCTGTCCGCTCGAGACCAGAGCGCCGGCAAGATAGTGCGGCGCGGCGCGGTCGATGCGCACGTTCACGAACGTGCCCGGGGCGAGGTTGCCGCCCTCGGGAGGAGAGAAGTGCACGAGCTTGCCCTGGCGGGTACGGCCCGAGAGCACCTCCGGGTCCTTCCTGGACGGGCCCTCGACGATGACCTGCTCGATCCGGCCTACGCGGGTCAGGTTGCGGGCGAGCGCGGACCGCTCGATCACCACCTTGAGCCTCTCGAAACGATCGGCGACCTCGCCGGGATCGACGTACATCTCTGTCATCTGAGCGGCACGCGTGCCCGGCCTCGGCGAGAAGATGAACGTGTAGGCACTGTCGTACGCGGCTTGTGACGCGACCTCGAGAGTGCGTTCGAAGTCCTGCGCGGTCTCGCCCGGGAACCCGACGATTATGTCGGTGGTCACCGCGAGATCCTTGATCGCGGCCCTTGCGTCCGCGAGGAGGGCCAGGTAGCGCTCCGCTGTGTAACCCCGCCGCATNNGCGGCGATGGTCTCGGGCCGGAGGTCCTTGGGATGGGGGCTCGTGAACCGGACACGGTCGATGCCGGGCACGGCGCCCAGGTCCCGGAGCAGGTCAGCGAACAGCGGTCGCGCCTTTCGGGCACCGTCTCTCACCCATCGCTCGCCGGCGATCCATGCCAGATCGGCATCTTTGGCTGCTGCGCCGCGCCACTTCGTGGTCAGGTCGCGACCGTAGGAATTCACGTTCTGGCCGAGCAGCGTGATCTCGACGGTCCCGCGGGCCGCAAGGCCTTCGAGCTCTTCGACGAGCTCGCCGAACGGCCGGCTGACCTCCGGGCCGCGCACCGCCGGCACGATGCAGAAGGCGCACGAGTTGTTGCATCCGACCTGAATCGTGACCCAGGCCGCATGGGGCTGGTCGTGCCGCACCGCCATCGCCGTCGGGAAGTCGGCCTCCTCGTCGCGGCCCGGAGCCTCCGGCACCTCGAGCACCGATTCGCCGCTCGAGCGCGCAAGGCCGAGAAGCGCTGCGACCCTGCCGAGGTTGTGGGTGCCGAAGACGGCGTCGACATGCGGCGCACGCTCGAGCAGCAGCTCACGGTCCTTCTGGGCGAGGCAGCCTCCAACGGCGATCTGCAGACCGGGGCGCCGCTCCTGGACCGACTTCAACTGGCCGAGGTGCCCGTACAGCCGGTCGTCGGCGTTCTGGCGGATGCAGCAGGTATTGAGCACGACGACGTCTGCCTGTTCCAGGTCGTCGGTTCGCGTCATGCCGTCGGCTGCGAGCACCGAGGCGATGCGCTCCGAGTCGTGCTCGTTCATCTGGCACCCGAAGGTACGAACCAGGAACCTGCGTGCCTCGGCCACCGAAAGAGGTTAGGCCCTGGCGCTGCAAGCCGGGCACGGCCGAGCCGATGCGCCCCCTCACCCCATGCGAGCTGTCGCTGAGGTGCCAAAGCGGGCGGCGACTGCCCCCTTGAGCCCGTGCGGCCAACGGCCCGATACCTCCTCGGCGGCCACGACGAGCTGCCGTTGGGCCGTGCCGTCGCCCTCGAAGGCACGGATCGACAACTCCGGGCGCAGATTCGCAATTGCCAGGATCGCTCCGGCGCACTCAAGTGCTCCCGCCAGAAGGACGAGATCGGTGGAGCCCGTGTACAGCCATCCGGCGAACACCTCGAGCTCGCCGTAGAGCCGGCGGACGTCCCCGCTGGAGTCCTTCAGTCCCTGAACCGGAAGTTCGGGAAGGACGCCAACCGGCAGCCCTGGCGACGAGGCGGCGGGGAAGTGATATGCGAGCATGGCCGTCCCGCTCGCGGCCCGGCCACCAGCTCGTAGTACCGGTGCGCGTCGGAGCTCTGCGGGGGCGAGAGGGCGAGCACGGCGTCCGCACCGGCGTCCAGGACCACTTTGGTCAGATGGACGGCCTGTGCGGCAGAAGGAGCGCCGGCGCCCGCCAGCACCATCACTTGTCGTGGCAACGCGGCCCTCACGGCACCGACCAGGATCGCCCGCTCCTCGGGAGCAAGCGATGCAGCCTCTCCCGTGGTCCCAGCGACGAGCACTGACTGGATCCCGAGCTCCACCAGGCGGGCGGCAAGCTCAGCGGTGGCGCCGGCGTCCACGGCTCCCGAGGAGTCGAAGATCGTCAGCAGGGCGACCCCGACGCCGGAGAAGACCGGCACCACGGTCACCCTCGGCGCCGTCGCCCCCGCCCGCCCCTCGACGAGCGGGCGCTGCCGCTCGAGGACGTGCCGCCCCGCCGTCCGGCGCTCGCCTGGTCCTCGACAGGGGCGAAGCCCTGGCGCAGCGTGTTCTCCGTCACGACTCTCGGCTGCACGAACTGGAACAAGTAGTCCGGACCGCCCGCCTTGGAACCGATGCCCGACATCCCGTGCCCCCCGAAAGGCTGCCGCCCGACGACCGCACCGGTGATCGTCCGGTTCACGTAGATGTTGCCCCCTCTCAGGTTTGCCGAGGCACGTTCGATGTGCGAAGGAGACCGCGAGACGATCCCGGCCGTCAGCGCGAAGTCGGTCTGGTTCGCGAGCTCCAGGGCGTGCTCGAAGTCCCGGGCACGCAGCACAGCCGCCACCGGGCCGAAGATCTCCTCGGTGACCAGCGGCGAGCCCGCCGCGGCGTCGTCCACGATCGTGGGGCCGACGAAATATCCGCTGCCTGGCAGATCGTCGCGTCGAAGCACCACGCGGCCGAACTGCTCGGCACGGTCCTGCCAACCGCGTATGCGCTTCACCGAGTCCTCATCGATGACCGGGCCGAGCTCGGTGCCCCTCTCGGCCGGCGGCCCGATGGCCAGAGAACGCGCTGCCTCCACGAACCGCTCGAGGAACAGGTCGTGCACGGCACCCACCGTGATGATCCGGGAAGCAGCCGAGCAGCGCTGGCCGGCAAAGCCGAAGACCGACCGGACCGCGATCGGAACGGCCTCGTCGAGATCGGCGTCAGAGTCGATGACTATCGCGTTCTTGCCGCCCAGCTCGGCGATCACCCGTCGGATCTCCCGCTGGCCCTCGGTCGTGCGGCCGGCCGACTCCACGATGGCGAGCCCCACCTGCTTGGAGCCGGTGAAAGCGAGCAGGCTCACGCCGGGATGGTTGACAAGATGAGTGCCGATCTCCTCGCCCAGTCCAGGGACGAACGACAGGACACCCTCGGGGACCCCTCCCTCACGCAGCGCCCGGACGAGCATGGCGGCTGTCGAAGGCGTCTGCTCGGCAGGCTTCAGGACGACAGTGTTGCCGGCGACCAGGGCCGCGCTCACCATCCCGCTCGGGATCGCGAGCGGGAAGTTCCACGGGGAGATCACCACTGCGACACCCCGGCCGTGGTAGGTCAGCCGGTTGACCTCTCCCGGTGGCGACTGGACCTCGCCGCCGTGCGCCAGGCGCAAGCCCTGCCGGCCGTAGTACTCGAGAAAGTCGATCGCCTCCGCCACGTCCGCGTCCGCGTCGTCCCAGCACTTCCCGGCTTCGAAGACCTCGAGGGCGGCGACCTCGAACTTGCGCCGGCGCAACCAGTCTGCCGCCCGGAACAGCACGCCGGCACGGTCGGCTGGCGCGCTACGGCTCCAGGCTTCGAAGGCCGACTCGCCAGCCGCGACGGCCCGGTCGCCTTCCGACGGGCCACAACAAGCCGACACGGCGACGATCTTCGCGGGATCGGCGGGGTCGACCGAGACGATCGTCCGGTTCGTGCGCAGCTCCGAGCCACCGACCAGGCCGTTGACCTCGCCGCCGAGGGACGCCCGTACCGACTCGAGGGCGGCGCTCATCAGGCGCGGCGCCTCGGGCGCGAACCATCGCACGAGCGGCTCGGGGTCATAGGCGCGCGGCTCGCGCGCCTGGGTCGCCGGTCGAGCGACGGCTGCAGGCGCCAGAACGCTCGCAGGGACGGCGTCGAAGTCGGCCACCGGCGCGGCCACGAGCGACGCAAGGTCCTTGTGCTCCGCGAAACGCAGCCTCACGAAGCTGTCGTTCGAGGTGTTCTCGAGCAGGCGGCGCACGAGGTAGGCCATGCCCGGCACCAGCTCACCCATCGGCGAGTAGACGCGCAGCCGGAAGCCGAGCCGCCGGAACGCCTCGTGCACGGGCTCTGCCATGCCCCATAGGAGCTGGACCTCATAGCCCTCGTCGGGAATGCCTGCGGCACGACCCGCCGCGATCGCGTACGCGAGCGACCTCAGGTTGTGCGAGCCGAACGCCGCTCTCACCCTGCCGTGCCAGGAGTGCAGGAGCCGCACGCACCGCTCGAAATTCGCGTCGGTCTCGGCCTTGCGCTCGTAAACGGGAACGGGCCAGGAAGCCGCCTCGGCGACCACTGTCTCGGTGTCCCAGTACGCGCCCTTCACGAGCCTGATCCCGAGGGGCACCTCGCGGTCGGCCGCCCATCCGCAGAGCGACACCAGGTCCTCGTAGCTGTCCTTGAGGTAGGCCTGCACCACGATCCCGGCCTGGAGCCCTGCGAGCTCCGGGCGGGCGAGCAACTCGCGTACGAGCCGGTGCGTGACGTGCTTGACCTCGTACCGCTCGAGATCGAACCAGACCTGCGCTCCATCTGCAGCGGCGCCCTCCAAGATGGGCATGAGCCGCCGTGCTGCCGACGCGATGCCGGCATCGGCGGTCAGCGCCGCAAAGTCCGGGGCCAGCGCCGTTGGCTTGATCGCAACCGCGACACGGCCCATGGGCCCGAGATCGTCCTGTTCGAGGACTTCGTTTCGTGGCCAAGCGCGGCTCGCGTCGATCAGCACCGCGACGAGGTCCGCAAGCCGGGCGGCGTAGCGGTCGGCCTCAGCTTGCGAATGGGTGTGCTCACCCAGCAGGTCGACGGTCGCAGCACGACCTCGCTGCCAGAGCTCCCCGAGCTGTCGCGCGGTGCTCGCGGCGTCTGTGGCGACGATGAACTGGGTCGCCATCCGAGCGACCTCACGGCGTGCTACCGCGGCCACGAGACTGCGGCCACCGGGAACCCGCCCGGACACAGCCACAGCCCGTGAGAAGAAACGGGGCACGACCTCGCCACCGAAGTACTCCTCGACGTGGCGGTAGAGGTCGGCATCGTCCGCCATCGCCGGCAACGCATCCACGAAACGGAACATCTGCGTCCGCAGTCCCGCGTTCCCCATCGCCCGCCGCATCAACCATTCGGTCCCCGGCGTGATCCGGTACGCCCGCGTCTCGGTACCGCTGCCGAGCTCGGCGATGTGAGCAACGAGCTCTCTTACCTCGGCCTCCGCAGGAGCGACACCCGGGCCTTGGCCGTTGCGACGACGCTGTGGCACTTGGCCTGAGGCTAGCCGCGCCCGGGCACGGTCAGGCAGTCCATGTCAGCGGCATCGGCTTCACACAGCTTCCCTCAGTCGGTCCGACGGACGCTCACACGTGCAGCCCGCATTCGGTCTTCCCGGTGCCGGCCCAGCGGCCCTCGCGAGGGTGACGGCCCTCCGGCACGGGCATGGTCGTCGGTGCGCACCCGATCGAGACATAGCCGATGTAGCTGAGCGGGTGACGAGGCAGGCCGTGGGCCGCGACATACGCTTCCACATCGCCGTCGTCCCAGGCGGCGACCGGGTTCACCTTCACGATGTTGCGGCTCGGGTCCCAGGCGATCACCGGCGCCTCGGCCCGCTCAGGGGTGTCGACCCGCTTCAGGCCGGTGATCCACGCACTGTGGCCGCGAAGCACCTTGGCGAGCGGCACTACCTTGCGCAGCTCGCAGCAGCGGCCGGAGCCGCACGGGAACTCGTCGAGTGGCACTTCGGGGTGCGTGACGACGAGATTGAGGTCGTAACGGCTGCGGAGGCGCTCCACGTACGCGAGCGTCTCGGGGAAGTGGAAGCCGGTGTCGAGGAAGATCACCTCGATGGAAGGCTCGACGCCGACCACCATGTCAAGCAGCGCTGCGTCCTGGAACGAGTCCGCCAAGGCCACCTTGCCGGGGAACCGGTTCACGGCCCACTCGATGATCTCCACCGGGTCCGCCTTGTCGAGGCGAGCCGAGGACTCGGCGAGCTCCGCGAGCAGCTCCGCTGACGGGCCCCGACCTTCCGACTCGAGCTCCATGGTCCTCCGATGCCTGGTGAGCCGTGACTGGCTCGCGAGCGGCTTCCAACTTATCGTCTCCCCGGTTTGCACCGGTCTTGCGCGAATGTGACGTTCGGCCCTTCCGGCACGGGGGAGAGGCGAGTTATCTGAGTGCAGGCGAGCGAAGGGAGAACAAGGTGTCGAGTGCGGGCCGGTCTGGTCGGGTTGACCCGCCGGATGAGGCGGTGTCGGCGCGGAGTCGTGAGCTGCTCGACTGCGCCGCAGTCAACAAGGACGCCGCGTTCACCGAGCAGGAGCGGGCGGCGTTCGGACTTCGCGGCCTGTTGCCGTGGCGGACCATGACAATCGAGGAACAGGTGGCCCTCGAGCTCGAGCATCTGCGGCGAAAGGCTGACGACCTCGAGCAGTACATCGGTCTCGCGGCACTGCAGAACCGCAACGAGACGCTCTTCTACCGGCTGCTGGTCGATCACCTCGAAGAGCTCGCCCCGATCATCTACACGCCAACGGTTGGGCGCGCCTGTCGGGAGTACAGCCACGTCGTGCGCCGGACCCGGGGAGTGTGGATCACTCCGGACGACATCGACCGCATTCCGGAACTGCTCGGCAACTCGGGCCAACCCGGAGTCCGGCTCATCGTGGTCACCGACAACGAGCGCATCCTCGGCCTCGGCGACCAGGGAGCCGGCGGCATGGGCATACCGATCGGCAAGCTCGCCCTCTACGTCGCGGGAGCCGGCCTTCACCCGCGCCTCACGCTGCCGGTCTCCCTCGACTGCGGAACGGACAACGAGGAATTGCGGCACGACCCCCTCTACGTCGGCTATCCGGAGCGCCGCCTGCGAGGTGACGCGTACTACGACTTCGTCGAGGCGTTCGTCGACGGGGTCAAACAGGTGTACCCCGACGCCTTGATGCAGTGGGAGGACTTCAAGCAGCACAACGCGATTCGCCTGCTCGACCAGTACCGCCACCGGCTCCCGTGCTTCAACGATGACATCCAGGGAACCGCTGCTGTGGTCACCGCCGGCATACTCGCCGCGCTCGAGCACAGAGGCGAGAAGCTTTCGGCACAGCGACTGGTGCTCCTCGGCTCAGGGGCTGCCGGCATCGGGATCGCCCGGCTCGTCCAGTCCATCATCCGAACAGAGGGCGCCACCGAGGAGGAGACCCGCCACGCGGTGACGATGCTCGATTCGCAGGGTCTCGTCTTCGAGGGGCGCGACGCGGTGCAAGACGACAAGCGTCCCTTCGCGCTGACCACCAACGAACTGAGCGGCTTCGGTTTCGAACCGAGCGATCGCTACGACCTCGAGACCGTCGTCCGCCATGTTGCGCCGACGATCCTGATAGGGACCAGCGGCAAGCCCGGTGCCTTCAGTGAGACCGCTGTGCGGGAGATGGCCAAACGGACGCCGAGACCCATCGTGTTCCCACTTTCCAACCCGACCGCGAACTCTGAGGCCACGCCTGCCGACGTGCTCGCGTGGAGCGACGGCAAGGCTCTCGTGGCGACCGGGAGCCCTTTCGACCCGGTCGAGATCGGTGGGCGCACTCAGATCGTAGGACAGGCGAACAACGTCTTCGTGTTCCCGGGCGTCGGGCTCGGAGCGGTCGCGGGCCGGGCCCGGGAGGTGACCGACCGGATGTTCCTCGTGGCCGCCACGACGCTGGCGGGCATGGTTCCCCTGGAGCGGATCGAGCAAGGGGCGATCTATCCGCGCCTCACCGAGCTACGAACGATCTCGCGAGAGATCGCCGTCGCGGTCGCCCGCGAGGCCCGGGACAGCGGCGTGGCTCCGATGGCCGCCGATTCAGAGCTCGAAGCCGCAATTGACGCCTGTATCTGGGCACCCCAGTACGAGTGCCTCGAGCCGACACGCCAGCAGGACGCGGCAGCCGACTAGGCGCGCCGCCCGAGCGGGGAACCTCCGCCGGCAAGTGCGGTGTGGCCAACCGACCCCCGCGTCGCAGTCCACGGGTGGCCGCGCCCGGCCGGGCCACCCGTTGCGAGCAGCGACGGATCCTGCGCGGCAATCAGGCCGCAGCCGCAGCTGTGGGCACCGGCGTCACCGGGACCATCCACGCTGCCCTCCTGCGTGAGCACGGCTGGGTCGTGAGCCACCTTGTGAGACGGGACTCCGCCAACGTGAAGCCGAAGTCGGTGGAGATCGATCTGCTGGATCTTCGCAAGGGTCATGAGCGCCACAGCGACCGCCGCTATGAGTGCCACTTGGCCGCAACGCTTCCTCCTGATGCAAGCTTCGTGCTGGTCCGGTTCGCCTCTATCAGCTGGATGAGGTGCTGAAGGACCTCGCCGCAATGCCCGGTAACGTCACTGCGGTCATCTTCACGACGAACTGGGCCGCTCTGAAGCCACTCGAAGAGACACTGCCGAACGGCAACTATGTTCTCGCCGATGCCATTGCCGGTGGCTCGATATCCGGCAACAGGTTGACGGCCACTATCAAGCCACTTCTGCCTCTCGGTGCCGTCCATCCCACTGCTGAAGCAAGGACCGAGACCATCGTGAGGGTGTTCTCCGAAATAGGGCTGTCACCAGGACATGAGGACGACATCCTGCACTGGCATTGGCTTCAATACGCTCTCAACGCGGCCATGTGGCCGGCCCTGGTTGAAGCGGGCACGTCCCTGGCTGTCGTGAAGGATCGTGAGATCTTCCAACGTATGTTGGCTGCCGTCCGCGAAGCGCTCGACCTATGTGCTCTGCGGGGCGTGACGGTCGGCGAGTATCCCGAGAGTCGAATGTTCCTGAACGGAGGCTCTGGCGTGGCCTCTCGCGTGAAGACCTGGGCGATGCGTGAGGCATACGGGCTGGCTGTCGTTCACAGCGAGTATCACCGCCGCTGCATGCAGCATGGCCTGAAGGACCAGAGGGAGATCGCGACGGCCTACAACGCCGTGCTCGCGACCGGGCACGACCTCGGCTGCCAGATGCCGGTCTTCGACAGCTTCAAGGACACGATCGCCAGGTTCCAGCAGGCCTAGCGGCGATTGCCGGGCCCGAGACCGCTCAGCTCGGAGCAAGTCCGCGACGTTCGATCTCCTCGAGCACACGAGGAGGGACCGGCCGGCAGCCGCAGACTTCGACGTGCTCTAGGTGCCACCGGACACGCTCGTCCAGGGACGCTCCGCTTCCCAGGCGGTGCTGCTCGTGCCACTGCCGATTGAGCGGCGGTTTGTCCAAGTGCCACACCTCCTCCGACTGTTCACGACATCACCTGCCGGTCCAGATGACCATGGTGCATCGCCCGCAGGTGAAGGCACGCCGTCAGCTCAGGTACCGGCCTAGCAGGCTGCGATCGGCCGGGCTGAGACGATCGGCCACGTTCAGGGCCTGATGCCAATAGGGGTAACGCAGTGGCTCGGCGCTGACTTCGTCCAGCCGCGACACCTCGTCGTCGGTGAGCACGAACTCGGCAGAGGCCAGGTCGTCGGTGAGCTGCTCCTCGGTGCGCGCGCCGACGATCACCGAGGTGACCGCCGGCTTGCCGATGGTGTAGGCCAGCGCGACCTGAGCCGCCGACACGCCGCGAGCTGAGCCGATCTCGACCAACAGCTCGATGGTGTCGTACAGCTTGTCCTCGTCGTGGATCGGCGGCTCGTCCCACTCACCGCTCAGATGCCGGCTGCCTTCGGCAGCTTCGGCCCCGTGCCGCCGGTACTTGCCCGAAAGCAGGCCGCCCGCGATCGGGCTCCACACCAGGATCCCGAGACCCTGGTCTATGGACACCGGCACGAGCTCGCTCTCGGCATCTCGGGCCTGCAGCGAGTAGTAGATCTGCTGGCTGACAAAACGTGCCAGGCCTCTGCGGTCCGACACCGCCAACGCCTTCATCAAGTGCCAGGCGGAAAAGTTCGACGATCCTATGTAGCGGACCTTGCCCGAGCGGACCAGTGAGTCCAACGCTTCCAGGGTCTCCTCGAGCGGAGTCTGGCCGTCCCATCCGTGCACCTGGTACAAGTCGATGTGGTCGGTGCCCAGCCGGCGCAGGCTCGCCTCGGCCCCCTTGATGATGTGGTGACGAGACAGCCCCGCGTCATTGGGCTCGCTACTCATCGGAAATCGCACCTTCGTCGCGATCAGCATTTCCTCGCGACCGCTGCCTAGAGCCTGGCCGACGATCTCCTCCGACAACCCGTGCGAGTACACGTCTGCTGTGTCGATCAGGTTGACGCCTGCATCACGGGCCAGAGCGATCTGCCTGCGAGCTCCCTCGACGTCTATGTGGCCAACCGGACTTGCCCATCCTGTCCCGCCAAAGCCCATCGTGCCAAGGGTGATGGTCGAGACACGCAGTCCGGAGTTGCCTAGTTGACGATATTCCATGTGACGCAACGTTAGGGGACGACCACTGGCTTGTCGATGCTCGGGAACATGGCCGGCGCAGCCTTGTTTCCCGCTCCCGTGTCGCCGACGGCCGCACTGCCCGGCCCGCGCGCCTCAGGTCGTTCGCGGGCGCCCGCCGACCTGGCCGATGGCTCGAGTCGCCGTCGTGACCGCCTCGAGGGCACACTCCTCCAGACCACCGCCGCGCACCCAGGGCGTGATGAAGCCCGCACAGAACGCGTCTCCGGCACCGGTCGAGTCCACGACCTGCGCCGGCTGGGCGGCCACCGGGACCCGGCGCCCGTCGGCTGCGGCGACGAGGGCGCCTGCCGAGCCGAGCTTGAGCGCGACCACGGGATATCTCTCGAGCAGTGCGGAGACGATCGCGTCCGGCTCGTCCCGGCCGGTCAGCAGCCGACCCTCGTCCAGATTCGGGAACACGATCCGGGCGCCGGAGGTCCACTCCAGGAACGACTGCCGCCCCACAGCTCGCAGACCTGCGACCGAGGCCGGGTCGACGGAGGTCGGCACGCCCGTGCTGAGCGCTGTCGCCCACAGGCTGCGAAGGGCGGATCGTGTCCCGGGCTCGAAGAGCTGGTAACCCGAGATGTGCAACAGCCCCGCATCCTCGAGCACGCGCTCGGGCAGGTCGGCGGCCCCGAGGTTACGGTTGGCCCCGCGGTCGGTGAACATCGAGCGTTCGCCGTCCGGGGAAACGAGCACGACGATGGTCCCCGTGGCGACATCTTGATCGGATGCGAGCCAGGTGTCGACGCCGAGTTGCTCGAGTACGGCCCGATGGTGGGCAGCGTCCGACGCACCTGCCCGGCCCGCGAAGCGCACAGGCGTGTGCAGCGCTGCGAGCCATGCGGCCTGGTTGGCCCCCGAGCCACCGGGCGACAGCTCGATTCTTGACGGCGTGTCCGTGCCGACGTCGATCGGTCCTTGTGGCCGCAGGATGATGTCGTTGATGACGTCGCCGACGACCACCACCACCACCAGCGGCCGCGTCACTCGTCTGTCTCGGCCCAGGCCCGGGCGATCCGTGCCGCGAGAGCCACGTTGTTGCGCACCGCCCAGATGTTCGCTTCCAGGCTGGCCCCGCCTGACGCCCGATAGATGTGGTCAAGGAGGAAGGGCGTCACCGCCTTGCCGCGGATGCCGTCTCGGTCTGCGGCGGCGAGCGCTTGAGCCAGCAGCCCGTCGTGGGTCTCCGGGTCCAGCTGGTGGCCGACCGGCACGGGGTTGGCGATCACGATCGCATTGCGAAGACCGAGGCGATCGGCGGCCCTCATCACCGCAGCGACCTCATCCGGGTCGGAGACAGCCCAGTCGAGGTCGTTGCCGGAGTCGGCGACGTAGAAGCCCGGGAACCGCAACGTCCGGTATCCGACGACGGTGACGCCGAGCGTCTCGAGTCGTTCCAGGGTCGCCGGCACGTCGAGGATCGACTTGACGCCGGCACAAACCACGGTGATCGCGGTGCGGGCCAGCGTGGGGAGGTCGGCAGACTCGTCGAAGGTCTCACCGGCGCGGCGGTGGACTCCGCCGATCCCGCCGGTGGCCAAGACGCGGATCCCAGCAAGCCGGGCGAGCGTCGCCGACGAGGCCACCGTCGTCGCCGCGTGTCGTGATGCGGCAACCGCGAGCGGCAGCTCGCGGACGCCAACCTTGGCCACGTCCGGCGCCGTCGCGAGCGTCTCAAGCTGTGCCGGGTCGAGCCCGACGGTGGGCCGGCCGGCCGGCACGCCAACGCTTGCCGGCACCACCCCGGCCGCCCGCAGCATGGCCTCCAGCTCCAGGGCGACCTCCAAGTTGCGCGGCCGGGGCAGGCCGTGACTGATGATCGTCGACTCGAGAGCCACGACGGGGCGCCCCGCGTCGAGCGCCGCCTGGACTTCCGGTGCGACCGTCAAGGACAATCGGGCGCTCATGTCAACCATGATCTCGCGTCCACCGTAGCGTCTGGGAGATGAACGAGGATCGCTTCGCTGCGGAGGTCACAGTCATCGGGTTCGACGGCGACGACACGCTGTGGCACAGCGAGGACGCCTTCGCGCTGGCGCAGGAACGGCTTGCGGACCTGCTCGCCGCGCATGCCTCGGACGCGGAGGTGCTGGCTCGATTGCAGGAGATCGAGAGGCGCAACCTCGAGCTGTTCGGTTACGGCATCAAGGGGTTCACGCTGTGCATGATCGAGACTGCCATCGAGGTGAGCAACGGCACGGTACCGGTCGCGGACATCGAGCACCTGCTCGGGACCGGGCGGGAGATGCTCGCGCGACCCGTGGGCCTGCTCCCCGGCGTGGCCGAGACGGTACCGCTCCTGGCCGACGGCTATCGCCTCGCCCTCATCACCAAGGGTGATCTTCTCAACCAGGAGAGCAAGATCGCGCGCTCAGGGCTCGCCGGACTGTTCGAGAGCATCGACATCTTGAGCGAGAAGACCGCCGACTCCTACCTCCAGATCTTCCGCAGGCTCGAGATCGAGCCCGAGCAGTTCCTGATGGTCGGCAACAGCGAGGTGTCCGACGCGCTGCCGGTCGTCGCGCTGCAAAGTTGGGCCGTGCTTGTGCCGTACCCGCTGACCTCAATGCACGAGCTCGGATTTTCGTTCGATCGGTCCTCACCCCGGCTGAGGATCCTGACGAGGATCGATGAGCTGCCCGCGATCTTGTCCGGCGCCGAAGGACCTTCAGGCGGGACTGCATAGGTCTGCGAGCCCTCCGAGCCACCGGGCCGTTGCAAGAAGCCCTGGGTTCGCCCACGCGACGGCGAGAACGCGACGTGGGCAGCGTCTTCACCAACCGAGCGTCTTGGCAGCAGGGGCGTCAAGAAACGGGAGCGCTCGTGGGGAGCTGCGGCACCACGGTTTGGCATCGTCTCAGACATGAACGAGATTCAGCTCGCCAAGGGTGCGATCCGGGCTGGTACGGAGCTGTTCCTGAGAGGGGCCGACATTGACGCTGCAGGTTTGGACAACATCGTGGTGGCCGGTGCTCTCGGCACGTATCTGGATCTGGAGAGCGCGATACGGGTGGGACTGCTAGTGGATGTGGAGCGGGCGCGCTACCGACAGGTGGGAAACGCCGCGGGTCGGGGAGCCGGCCACCTGCTGCTGTCGCGAGAACGCCGAGCACTGGTGGATGTGGCGCGAAGCCCGGTGGCCTATGAGCGAGGAGCGGTGCGATCGGGAAGGAACTGCGCCTACGAGAACGTGTACCTGAAGGCGATCACCGGTTATCCGATGACTCTGGAGGGAGCCGAGGGTCCTGTGCGCATCTCTCCCCAGTGGGCAAGGTCGCCTAAGCGGTGGCCGGCCTGTGGAGCAATGAGTCAGTGCAGAACATCAAGCTCTTGGGAGGGATGGCCCCGACGGTCTCCATGGAGCAGCTGGCCTATGCCACACGACTCCTGAACGAAGCGACCGAGGCGGATCAGGCGACCCTGCTGCGTGACTGGTTGGTGGCGAGCGACCTCGGTAAGGACCCTCAGGCCTTCGTACTGCGGCGGGACGTGGTGCTGAAGCTGGCAGAGGAGATCGTGGCCGAGCCGACGGGGTACCTGCGTACGCGCAGGGCAGTGCTGGCTACTCTGGCAGCGCTCCGCCAAGGCCAGACTGACGGGACCTTCTTGCTGAGCAAACCGGAAAGCAACTGGCTTGACCGGCTCTCAAAACAGGCGGAGCAACTGCCCGAGGACGAGGGCAACTTCATCGAGGAGATCGTGGCAGGGGTCGACCGCGAAGAGGTCCGCCTCGAGCAATATGGGACTGACCTTTAGAAGACAGGCGATCACACCCACGCGGCGATCGACCTAGCAGTCGAGAAGCAGACAGCGTTCTAGGCTGAACCGTGGATGCCGTGCAAGCCCGGTCCGCTAGGATTCGCCTCATCACAGGATAGGATTACTTGAAAGGAATTCCGTCGATAGCACAGCTCACGTCAGTCGTTGGCCCAGTAGTCGCGACGCCCTTGGGGACTGTACGTGTCGTCGCGGTCGATCTCGGTGCCTCCAGCGGACGCGTATTCGTCGTCGAGCTCGGTCACGAATACTTCGAGTTCGCCCAGGTCCACCGGTTCTGGAACGGAGGCACCAGNNTGCGGCTGGTCGCTCGGGACGCCTGGATTCGATCGGCATCGACTCTTGGGGGGTCGACTACGGCTTGCTTGACGCCACTGGAACGCTGCTCAGCAACCCTGTCCACTACCGTGACGATCGGACCCACGCCGTCGTCGCCCCGGTCGTGGAGAGCGTTGGCGCCCTTGACCTCTATCGCCGGTCGGGCATAGCAGTCGTACCCTTCAATACGATCTTCCAGCTTGTCGCTGGTCGCGACGACGCCCAATTCACTTTGGCGCGCACCCTGCTGCTTATGCCGGATCTGCTTGGGTACTGGCTTACAGGATCTATCGGCGCCGAGGAAACCAACGCGTCGACGACCCAACTGCTCAGAGTCGACGGATCAGGATGGGATGTCGATCTGATCGCAAAGATACGCGTCGCGCCTGGTCTCTTCCCACCGATTCGCCGGCCCGGAGAACAACTTGGCCCACTCCTTCCGGAGGTGCTCGCTGAGACGGGGCTGGACTACCAGGTCCCTCTCACAGCAGTCGGCTCCCACGACACCGCATCGGCGGTCGCGGCCATTCCAGCCGTTGACCCCCACTTCGCGTTCATCTCCTGCGGCACGTGGTCTCTTGTCGGCGTCGAGCTGGATGGGCCAGTCCTAAGTGAGGAGAGCCGCTCTGCGCAATTCACGAACGAACGAGGTGTCGACGGCTCGATCCTCTACCACCGCAACGTGATGGGGCTCTGGCTGCTCCAAGAGTCAATGCGGACCTGGGAGCGTCTTGGCAAGACCTTCTCCCTCGGGGAACTGGTCTCCTGGGCCGCCACCGAGACACCTCTTCGCAGCATCTTCGACCCCGATGATCCGATGTTCTTCCCGCCGGGTGATATTCCCGCTCGAATCGAACAGCTCTGTCACGACTTGGGTGAGCCGATTGCCAAGACACCGCCACAGATAACTCGTGCCATCCTCGACAGCCTTGTCCTCGCATATCGGCGAACCCTACGCTTGGCTTGCGAGCTGTCGGGGAAANNAACGCTCTGGTACAAGCCCAGGCTCTTGGTGCAATCGGAAGTGGCCGGTGGGCTGCCCGGGCGAGCGCCGTCAACCGAATTGAATTGCGCATCTACCAACCTTCCGAAGGTGAGGCCCAACGGTGGGGGGCCGCAGAGGCCCGCCTCGCCAGGAGTTGAGGTAGCCGGCAATTCGATCGAACTGCGACTAGACGAGGTAGGTCCAACGTGTCCCTACCGTCTTGGGATCCACGTCAGGCGATGGAAGACATCCATGATTGACGTGGTACGAGGGCCTCGTCGCACTGCCGGAAATCCGGTTCGACGCGCCCCGGATCGAATCGCAAAGCGCGGGCGCCACCGGGATCGAGGCGCCCTTGTCCACGGGTGCGCGCGAACAGCAACCCATAGGAAGTGCCAGCGTCGGATCGGGAGCTTGCCAAGGCTCGACCTGGGCTGGGTTCGCTCACCAGAGCTAGCGTTACAGTCGCGGTACCAACGAGGAGAGCGCGCCGCGATGGCACATAGTGGCAACCATCCCCGGCGGCGTGGCCAACCGCCGAAGAGTGGCGACCGGCCGCTGAGCAACGACGACACCAGCGCCGACGGCGGGCAGGATGAACCCGTTGCCGAGCAGGCGCGCGAGCGGCCGGCGGACGGGTCCGCCTCGCGGCGCGAATCCGCAAAGAATGCCCCCAAGCGCAGCACCGCCATGACGGCGGGGATCTTCGGCACCGTGCTCGTCGTGTTGGCGGTTCTCGTCATCGTCCTCGTCTCGGTGATCGGGAAGAAGGCTCCGACCACTGCACCGAGCAGCGGCCGGCTCGGTATGCGGCCTGCGCCCGCGACCGTCGCAAACGCGATCAATCACGTACCGCCGGCGGCCTTCGCTGAAGCAGGGACCACGATCACCTCTTCTGGGCCCTACACGGGTTCGATCACGGTCCTCAAGAGCCAGCCCTCACTGACTCGCGATGGCAAGCCTCTGGTCGCCTACATCGGCTCCAACTCGTGCCCCTACTGCGCAGCGACCCGCTGGCCGTTCGCTATCGCCCTCGCCCGCTTCGGCAGCTTCAAGGGGCTCCGTGTAACCGCCTCGGGGGAGGTCAATCCGGGTATCGCCACCCTCAGCTTCTACGGCTCGACCTACACGAGCCGCTACATAGCTTTCCTGGCCACCGAGCAGTGCACCAACGTCCTGTCGTCCAGTACTTCCGCGGCGGTCGAGGCCTGCAACGGCTACGAGCCGCTCCAGCCCTTGTCGCCAACGGCTCACAGGATCTTCCTCAAGTACGACTTCCCGCCGTACGTCTCCTCAGCCTACGAAGGCAGTATCCCTTTCGTCGATTTTGCCAACAAGTTCCTTGAAGACGGCGCCTTCATGGATCCAACCATCCTCACCGGCTTCACACACGTGCAGATCGCGCGAAGCCTTGCCGACCCCGTTGCCTCGCCGGCCCAGACGATCCTCGTCGCCGCGAACTACTACACAGCGGGCATCTGCAAGCTGACCGACAACAAGCCGGGCTCGGTCTGCAAGACGGAGGTCGTTGAGCATGCAACCGGACTGCTGAAGCTATGAGCAGGGTCACCGCTGATCTCCGCGTCGACTACACCCTGCAGCATCGGCGCGCGAAGTTCTCTCACATCGACCGGAAGATTCGAGGTCGCGCTTTGGCCACGATGACTGTAGTGCGTCGTCAAGAGCGCTCTGCGCCCTCCATCGCACCCGGGGATCCTTGGACACTCTCGGATCCGAGCCCGCTAACGCCCTTCGCGCCTGCTTTGCCGGACCGGAGGTTGTCGCGCCAGTCGCGCGGCGAGAATATGTCCCCTATTCCTCAGGCATTACCGCCATCGACAATGGCACCGCTCATGTCCCACAGGTCCTCCCAAGACTGATTGGGTCTCCATAGGAAGACATGGCCCTTGATCAGACGGCTATTCCGGTCGATCCCGGTGACGACCAGCATTTCCTCTTCTGTCAGCGGGTCGCTCACCACCGCCTCGAGATTGGCCTCGTACTCGTTGCGCCTGTCGGAAAAGGGTATCGGGATCTGCCCTCGTTGGACGGCCCACTTCACGCAGATCACTGCCGGGTGCACTCCGTGGTCCTGGGCGATGCCGACCAGCACTGGATCTTCTATGTCAACACTGTCTTCGGGCGTCCGATCACGGTCAGGACGAGTTGGTGAGCCAATGGGGCAGAAGCCGACTGGTTGAATGCCCTGACTGCGAACATACGCGAACAGCTCCGGCTGCTGAAAGTGAGGGTGCAGCTCCATTTCGTTCACAGCCGGAGGAATCCGAGCGTCGCGTAGCAGGAGTTCCAGCTTGGGGATCGTCGTGTTCGAAGTGCCGATGTGGCGGACAAGGCCCATGTCGACCAGTCTCTCCATCTGGCGCCAAGTCTCCATGAACTCGCTGTGGACATACGGGCGGGCGTCGGGGCTACGAGAGCTCATGTCGCAGCCCGGCGCGTGGAAGTTCGGGAACGGCCAGTGCACCAGATACGTGTCCAAGTAGTCCGTTCGGAGGTCGACTAAGGACTTCTCACACGCGGGGATAACGTCCCCTCGGGAATGCTTGTCGTTCCACAGCTTGGATGTGATCCAAAGCTGCTCGCGAGGAAACCCCTGGAGAACATCCCCGATACGATCCTCGTTGTCGTAGACCGCGGCACAGTCGAAATGTCGGTAGCCGACCTCCAGAGCGCCGCTCACCGCCTGAGCGACCTTGTCGGCCGGGACGCGGTCCGAGCCGAAGGTGCCCAACCCTATGGCCGGCATCAGAGCACCCGTATACAGCTTCCGCTTCGGGACCAGCGCCGGGTCAACAGACATGGCGGCAATCAGTTCTAAAGTGAGCCTTGCAGACCCATTCCACCATTGGCCGTCAGGGGCGCGTTCCTCAAAAGGGCCCGCGTCCCCATCCTCCTTTCGATCTGGACAGTGGTCTTCTCGTGTACGACTTGCTGACGAAAGGTGTACCCGACCCAGAGCCAGTCCCTGACCGCTGGCTCTTTGCGCGTCTTTCAGGTCGTCAGAGCCCGGAAAGTCGTGAAACAGGCGGGCTAGGCGGATCCCACCATGAAGTCCGTCAGCTCTCTGAGCGAAGTCTCCTTCGGGCTAAAGGCCGCTACGATCCTGCCTGCCCTCATGACCAACAGATGGTCGGCAAGCTCCAGCATTTGCGGCAAGTTGTGGCCCACCACAACCACGGTTTCACCGTGGTCCGCCGTGTCCCGGATGATCCGCAAGAAAGCAGCAGTCTCGCGCGGGCCGAGAGAGGCTGTTGGCTCGTCGAGGAGCACTACTCGTGCCCCGAAGTACATAGCCCGAGCAAGCGCGACAGCCTGGCGTTGCCCGCCGCTCAGTTGCTTCACGCCGACCCTGGACGGAGGCATGCTTATCCTCAGCAGCTTCAGTGCGTCGTCCGCGTCCTTTCGCATCGCGCGCCGGTCGACCACGCGCATTCCCAAGATTCGCCGATACAGTTCACGGCCGAGAAAAACGTTATCCGCGACTGACAGAGTATTCACGAGAGCCAGGCTCTGGTAAAGCGACTCGATCCCAACTGTCCTCGCCGCCCGGGCGGTGTGGAACGCCACAGGATGCCCGTCGAGCAGTACCTCTCCTTCGTCCGGCACCTCGAAACCACTGAAGATCTTCAATAGTGTCGACTTGCCAGCACCGTTGTCTCCGACGATGCCGGTAAGGCCCGGCCAGAACTCTACGGACACTTCTCTCAGGGCGCCAACGTGCCCGTACCATTTTGACAAGTGCGTAGCTGCCAAGCGCGGGACGGCAACTGTGTTGTTATCAAGCATGCTTCCTCCCAGGTGCTCGCGCTCAGGTTTGTGTTTCTCTATCGCCGATGACCCGTGCGATAACCAACGCGATAAGGATCACCAGTCCGTAGACCGCGTTTTCCCAAAAGACGTTGACGTTCTTGAGGTCCAAGATGTTCTGGACCACCGCAAGGACCAAAACCCCGACGGCGACGCCGACCATGTTGCCCTTGCCGCCGAGGAGGCTCACACCGCCGATGACGGCGGACGCGAACGCTATGAAAATGACGCCTTCACTGTACCCTTGGCTGGCGGTAATCGCGCCGTCACGTCCCATCTCCACAAAGCCCCCCATGGCGGCGAGCACACCCGCCGCCATGTAGACGCCGATCTTCACTCGGTCGACGTTGATGCCGGCCGCGCGAGCGGCCTCGGCGCTACCGCCCACGGCATAGATTGCGCGGCCAGCCCGGCGGTAACGCAGGAACAAGCCGACCACGACAAATACGACCGCCGTCGCCACCAGCGATACCGGTACCGGGCCCCAGAAGTTACCTCCGATGTAGGAAAAGCAAGTAGGCAGGGCGGAGATCGTCTGCCCGTCGACCAGGCCGTCTTGAACACCTGCCAGCCCTATCAACATCCCGAGGGTGACGATGAAGGCACTGAGATGCGCCTTCACGATCAGGAGGCCGTTCACGAAACCGACAGCGGCGCCCGCCAAGAGGAGCACGATCAGCCCGGCGTACGGATTCAGATTGAGGCCGACACCGAAGGCCGACGCGGGCGCTACCAGCCAGGTCGCCAGCATCGGCGCAAACCCATAAGTACCTCCGAGGGACAAGTCCATGCTGCCGATCATCAAGACGAGCGCTTCGCCCGCCGTGATCAGCGCGATGGAGGAGGCATACTGGCCGATCCCCCAGAAATTGTCGCCCTGGAGGAAGTAAGGGCTGATCAGGGCGCCGAAGACGATCAGCGCGACGAGCACCGGCAGTAGGCTCGCGTCCCTCAAGAGGGACAGGGCTCTGCTGTCCCCGCTGATCTGCTGCAGTTCGGCTTCGGCGGCTGCCGGGCTATCGGCTTCCTGCCCCGTTGGCTGCGCCAGCGCGGCGGCCTCCTTTTCACCGCTGACCCGTGTCATACTGTCAGGCTCCCAACCAGGGTGGACTTGCCGGCCCCATTGCGGCCAACCAACCCGACGCAGCGAGCCGAGCGCAGGGACAGGCTTACCCCCCGCAGGGCGACGGTAGCACCGAACTGCTTGGAAGTGCCGACGGCTTCGGCGGCGGCCACATCTCCGCTTTTCATTGATGTTGTCTCAGGACTCACGACCAGACCTTCCAAATGTCGGCCCACCTGCTCCCTCCTCAGACGGGAGAGGAGGGAGCAGGGACGAGGCCTATTGGTTGTTGAGAGGCTTAGGGCGTTACCCCGTTGCAAATCCCACCATGGGCCTTACCGTAGACGTTGCCCCAGAGCGCTGGATCAGTGACCGCCGTGGTCTTGAAGCTGGCTGGCTGCCCGTCGGTTTTGGGCCCCTTGAGCGTCAGCTGCGTCTTGGTGACGAAGGGGGCGACGATCGGGTCGGTCAGCTGGACGTCGCCCTTATAGCTGACGTGGGTCAGCTTTGCGCTGGTCAAACCGGCTTCCCCGACCTTGAGGACGACATGCTTCGCCGCGTCTACGGCGTACTTGACCGCGCCCTCGGCGTACAGGTTGGCCGGCTGGGACGACGCGAAGTCCATCCAACCCCGGCTGATGTAGCACTGTTCGTAGGCGACGCCGTCATCTCCGCCGAGGATTACATGGTCCTTCTTGCTGCCGGCGGGGCCGAAGCCCTTTGCTTGGAGGAACTTGATGATCCCCGGGTCGGGCCCGCTGTACTCGTCGTAGACGGCCTTGACCTGGGAGTGATAGGCGTCGATGGCCGTCTCTGTAAAGGTGAGCGCGGTATCCGGGTTCCAGAGGGTGTCTTTCGACAAGACATGGACCTTGGGATCCAGCTTCGCCATGCAGTCGTTGAAGGCGAGGGCGCGGTCGTGGCCGTTGGAGGAGACCTGCTGACCCTCGTTGTCAACGACGTACCCCGACTTCACCTTGGACGCGATGTAGGCGCAGGCCGAGTAGCCGTAGAACAAGTTGGACGCCCGCACGACGATG
>PLIM01000073.1 GCA_003139355.1 Acidimicrobiaceae bacterium
CAGTCGAACCTTCACGGCTTCGTCCCGAACGCCTACGGGTTCATCAGCCCCGAGGAGTGGTACTTCACGAGGGGCTGAACCAGGCTGCCAATTCGAATGGAGGGCAGGACCGCACATGATCGGCTACACACTGCGGCGCCTCGGCCAGGCTGCAATAGTCGTGCTCGGCGTGACGGTGCTCGTGTTCCTGCTCGAGCACCTCATCCCCGGCAGCCTTGCACGAGCCATTCTCGGGCCCAGGGCGAGTGGTGTGGAGATTGCCGCGTTCAACCGGGCAAACGGGCTCGATCGCCCGGTGGTTGCGCAGTACCTGACCTTCCTTTCGCACCTCCTGCACGGCAACCTCGGGTACTCCTACCGCCTTAACCAGAGCGTCGACTCGCTCGTGGTCCACCAGCTGCCGAACGACCTCATCCTTGTCGGCATCGCGCTCGCACTAGCGCTGTTGATCGCAATCCCGCTCGGGGTAGCCCAGGCGGTGCGGCGGAACCGGGCGCTCGACCATGTGGCGACGGGCGCCGCGTTTCTCCTCTACTCCATGCCTTCGTACTGGCTCGGGCTCCTTCTCATCGCGGGGTTGACGATCAGCTTTCACGTCTTTCCCGCCGAGGCGCCCCAAGCGGCCTCGGCGGGCGGGGTTCTTGCCGACCCCCGCGCCCTCGTGCTTCCCGTGGTGACTCTCACTCTCGTCAACGTGGCGCTGTTCAGCCGCTACATGCGTTCCGCGGCCGTCGACACCCTCGCCCAGGAATATGTCCGCGTCGCCCGCTCGAAGGGCCTTCCGGCGCGTGTGATCCTCACCCGTCACGTGCTGCGCAACTCGCTCGTGCCGGTCGTCACGCTCCTGGGCCTGTCGATCCCGGCCGTGCTCACGACCGGGCTTGTCGTCGAGTACGTGTTCAACTTCCCTGGGCTCGGCCTCACGTACTTCAACGCGGCCGTGAACGCGGACTACCCGGTAGAGCTCGGCATCACCGTGCTCGTCGGGATCGCGACCGTCCTCGGCAGTCTGCTGGCGGATCTCGCGTACGCAGTGCTGGACCCGAGGGTCCGCTATGTCTGAGCTCGTCGGGGAAACAGTGCGCGCTGCGCCTGTCTCTACCTCGGTCGGGACCGTGCACGTGCCAGTCGAGCTCACTGGCGCGGACCTCGACACGTTCCGCGCGCCGGATGTGACACGCGAACGCGGCGGCCAGTCGTTCGTCGCCGCGTTTGTGGACAACCGGCTGGGGATCGTGGGACTCGGGATCGTCGTCGCTGTCACTGCGTTCTGCTTCCTCGGCCCGCTCGTGTACCACAGCGACCAGATCCACGCGAACATCCTCCTCACGAACCGGGCGCCAGGCCGTGGGCACCCGCTGGGCACCGACGCGAACGGGTTCGACATACTCGGACGACTCATGGTCGGGGGCCAGAGCGCGCTCGAGATCTCCTTTGCCGTGGCGCTCGTGGCGACGAGCTTCGGCACGCTGTGGGGTGCCGTGTCCGGTTTCACGGGCGGGGTGCTCGACGCGATCATGATGCGCATCGTCGACGTTGTGATCGCCGTGCCGGCCATCTTCCTGCTCATCTACCTCGCCACCGTGTTCAGGCCCACGGTCCCGCTGTTGATCATCGTGCTCTCGTTGCTGTCGTGGCTGGGGCCCGCGCGTCTGGTTCGCGGCGAGACGCTCTCGCTCAGGACCCGGGAGTTCGTGGAAGCGGTGCGAGCAGCGGGCGGCCGCAGCTCGCGCATCGTCGGGCGTCACATCATCCCGAACACTCTCGGGACGATCTCGGTCAACGCGACGTTCCAGGTGGCCGACGCGATCATCATCCTTGCCACCTTGAGCTTCCTCGGCTTCGGCCTGCCTCCGCCCGCGGTGAGCTGGGGAGGCATGCTGTCGCAGGGAACGACCTACCTGCTGGACGGCTACTGGTGGGAGGTCTATCCGGCTGGGCTCATCGTGATGGCGACAGTGGTCGCGTTCAACTTCGTCGGCGACGCATTGCGCGACAGTTTCGATGCCAGGTTGCACGAGCGGTAGGGACGCTGATGCAGGACCTCGAGGGCCGGCTGGCCCTCGTCATCCTGACGGACCGGCTCGCCCTCGTCTTTCCGATGGACCGGCTCGGACATCACCTTGAGCTCGTCCGGGCCGGCTTCACGGTTGAATCATGCTCCGCAGGTGATCCAAAGGGCGCGGCCGGACCATCACGGACCAGTCGGCAACCCAGCCTCGAGGAGTGCGAGGGCATGATCGAACTGCTCGAGGTAGTCATCCCTGGAGTCGTCCCCAGGGCTCACCGCGATGCTTAGGGCGACACCGATGAGTGCTCCGGCAAACGTCCTCACCTCGAAATCGTCCGGTTGCCGGCCGACACGCTCGGCGACTGCCAAGGCGAGCATCTGGATCATCTCGGAAAGCTGGGCGAGCATGCGCGCCCGCAGCTCGGGCACCGCTGTCATGAGACGGATCCGCTCAGCCTCCTGGGCTTGTCGGTCTTCGGGCATTGACAAGAAGACCTCACCGATGGCGTTCCGCAGGGCTTGCAGCGGCGGGATCTCGACTTCTTGCGCGTGGAAGGCGGCAATGAGCAGTGCGTCGTAGTCGTCTTGAAGGACGACCTCCTCCTTGCTTGGGAAGTAACGAAAGAAGGTGCTCGGAGACACCTCGGCGGCTGCGGCGATCTGCTCGACAGTCGTCTTGTCGTACCCCTGGTCCTTGAACAACGCCATGGCGTGCTCTCTGATCGCGAGACGGGTCTTGACCTTCTTCCGTTCCCTCAAGCCCGTTGGGAGCTCAGTCATCGGCGCCGGCTCCCATGCGCGACACAACGGGGGAAACCGGCACTCGTGCGGCCGCGTGGCGTCGCGGCAAGAAGACGAGGGCCAGAGCCATCGCGCCCACAGCGATCCCAGCGCACACGCACAGCATGACATCAAGCGATGTGACGAAGGCGGAGCGGACGGAGTGCCCGAGCGCAACGTCCCCGAGTTGTCGTGCAGCCGCCATCCCCGTGGCCACGCCCTTGCGTACCGCCTGGGCAGCCAAGGCCGGTAGATGGGCGACGTCCACGCGGTCGCGGTACTCGGAGTTCAGGACGTTCCCGAGCAGCGCGACGCCGATAGTGGCGCCGACCTGACGACAGGCCATGATCAAGCCGGAGCCGGTGCCGGCCCGCTCCGGTGAGAGCGCGCCCAGAGCCGCGTTCATGGTCGCCGGGAGCGAGAAGCCCAGTCCGAAACCGCAAATGATGAACCAGAAGACGGCCCACCAGGTGCCGCTGCTCACTCTTGTGGTTGACCCGAGGAAGAGACCCACGGCCATGAAGGCAAAGCCGATGGCGACGACGAGGTTGACAGCGAGCCTTGGTGATGACGGAGTTGCGGCTGTCGCCACCTCGTCGCGGGATCGGGCTGCTTGAAGCCGGGTGGCGAGGGCAGCTCCGATCACGAGCCCGCCGATCAGAGGCAGCAGGCGGATGCCGCTTCCCAAAGGGTCTTGGCCCATCACCGCCTGGAAGTACTGGGGCATCGCGAACAGCAGCCCGAACATCGCGAAAGAGACCATGGTGGCTAGCACTGTGCCCCAGGTGAATCGAGCCGATCGGAACAGGCCGAGATCGACCAGTGGCTCTTGATGACGGCCGGAGACACGACGTTCCCAGGCGACAAAGGCCAAGAGCGCGACCGCCCCGATCACGAGAGCCACCTCGCAACGAGTGCTCGACCAACCGTCCTGGCCGGCTTGGATCACCCCGTAGGTGACTCCCACCAGGCCGAGGCTCGACAGGACAACTCCGGCTCCGTCAAGTCGGGGGGGACGGGCGCTGCGGGACCCGGGCATCAGGACTGCGATTGCCACGAGGGCGACCGCCGTAACGGGGACGTTGATCAGGAACACCGACCCCCACCAGAAGTGGTTGAGCAGCCAACCGCCGAGCAAGGGACCGAGCGGGTAGCCGAGCATTGTGCAACCCATGATCACTGCCGTCGCCTTCTGGCGCTCCTCATCTGTGGGGAAGAGCACTGCCAGGATGGAGAGCGAGACCGTCACGATTATCGCGGCACCTCCACCGAGCACTGCTCGGATGGCGATGAGGGCAGCCGGAGAGCCGGTGAAAGCGCACCCGGCCGAGCTCGCTCCGAACACCGCCAGGGCGACAAGCAAGAGCCGCTTGCGGCCGTAGCGGTCGGCCAGGAGCCCCGCCGGAAGCAGCAACGCGGCCAGTACGAGGCTGTAGGAGTCCACGAACCACTGGAGCTGGCTCGTGGAAGCATGCAAGGACCTTGCCAAGGTGGGGAGTGCCACGTTCAGCACGGTCAGGTCGACCCCGACCACCAGCACGGCGGCTGAAAGCGCCACCAACGCCCACCAGCGTCTGCCTGTCTTGTCCTCACCCATCTGACTGCAAGTCTGCACCATATGACATAATCTCTCGTAAGAGAGAAGTGGTCAACTAGGTGAGGCTCTCATTCCTCGCCGGAGAAACGCTCCCATGCAGATTGTCGAGTCACGCCGAGGGCCTCGCCAACTCGTGTCCAGGTCGCCCCGAGGGATCGAGCCCTGCGTACCCACTCGACCAGGTTCTGGTCGACTTGGGCCCCAGCCGCTGCTATTCGCGGGAGGTTCGTCAGAACCCCTTCAAGGCTCGATTCCAGTTCCCAAGGGGCAACGCGGGGCACGGAGGCGGGCTTGTTGTGCTCGATCACCTGACCACAGATGGCGACGCAGTCACTGCAGATGAACACTCCCGGACCGGCGACGAGTGTTGTGACCTCGGTGCTGGGCCGCAAGCAGAACGAGCAGACAGCGATTGTGGCTTCCTCGTCGGCGACGGGCTCGGTTTCTCCTTGCATCTAGTCAGGTTACACCTTACAGCGTCAGGAGTACCCTGACCAGCGGGCAGGAGTGATCACCCGAGCGCGGCCATCGCTTGCCCTAGCGNNCTAGCGCCGACGTTGAGATCGATCAGGACTGCCGAGCCCGACGTCCGACACCGCCCTCCAGACCTCGCTCGTGCGTGAGGGCACGTCACCGGCAGGCTTGTTGTGGCGCTGCAGGTCCATGGCGGCCTGGAGGTCCAGTGCTGACGCAGCCGCATCGACGGTCAAGGTGAAGCTCCACGTTCCGATGTCACCGAAGCTGTCTCTCACAGTGCCGGTGACCTTGTAGATCCCTGCCGCAAAGATCTCTGGGGCCAAGACCGTGCCCGAGGCCGAGACAGTCAGAATCTGCGCGCCGCTCGACTGGGTGAAGGTCACGGTGCCACGCGATCCCGAGACCTTGAGCTGGTCGGTGAAGGCTTTGCCGGCCGTGATCGTCGCCGAGGTCGGGGCGAGCTGGGTGATCTTGTTGGCGGTCAGTTTCAAGGTGAAGCTCCACGTTCCGGTGTTACCGAGGCTGTCTCTGTCAGTGCCCTTTGCCTTGTAGATCCCCGCCGCCAAGGTGGCCGGGGCCGAGACCTTGCCCGAGGACGAAACTTTCAGATGAGGCGCGCCGCTCGACTGGGCGTAGGTGACAGCGCCATGCGAGCCCGAGACCTCGAGCTGGCCGGTGAAGGCTTTGCCGGCCTTGATCGTCGCCGTGGCCGGCGCGACCTGGGTGATCTTGTTGGCGGTGACCGTCAGGGCGAAGGACCAGATCCCGGTGTCACCGTGGGTGTCGGAGTCGGAGCCCGTTGCCTTGTAGGTCCCCGCCGCCAAGGTGGCCGGGGTCGAGACCTTGCCCGAGGAGGAGATCTTCACAGATGGCGCGCCGTTCGACTGGGTGAAGGTCACAGTGCCGCGCGATCCCGAGACCTCGAGCTGGCCGGTGAAGCCTTCACCGGCCGCGGTCGTCGCCGAGGCCGGGGCGAGCTGGGTGATCTTGTCGGCGGTCAGTTTCAAGGTGAAGCTCCAGATCCCGGTGTCACCGAGGCTGTCTCTGTCAGTGCCCTTTGCCTTGTAG
>PLIM01000096.1 GCA_003139355.1 Acidimicrobiaceae bacterium
CCTGTCCCGGCCGCTTGTCGGCGTGGCCCGGCCCTTTTTCGCAGTCCGCTTCTTCGAGGAGGTGCCGTCGTCTGATCCTGCACGTGCCTTGGCCACGACCCTTGAGGATACCCACGATTCACGAGACCGGTAGCCTCGCCGTCTGTGGGCATGAGGGTGGCGGTCGTCGACAACTACGACAGCTTCGTCTACAACCTCGTGCAATACCTCGGCGAGCTCGGAGCCGAGCCGGTCGTGGTCCGCAACGATGCCGTCGACGTGGCTGGCTTGAGGGCCTTGGAGGCCGCCGCGTTGCTCGTGTCGCCGGGCCCGGGCCGGCCCGAGCACGCGGGTGTGAGCTCGGCTGCGATCTTTCAATTGGGAGGCGAGGGCTTCCCGGTCCTCGGTGTCTGTCTCGGCCACCAGTGCATCGGCCAGGTATTCGGCGGGAAGATCGTGCGCGCGCCTGAGATAGTGCACGGCAAGTCGTCGCCGGTCCATCACGACGGGCGGGGCGTCTTCAAGGGCCTCCCCGAGGTCTTTGAAGCCACCAGGTACCACTCACTCGTCGTCGACGCCGACTCGGTTCCCGACTGCCTCGAAGTCACAGCCTGGACCGCCGACGGCCTCGTGATGGGACTGCGCCACAGGACCCTGGCGATAGAGGGCGTGCAGTTCCACCCCGAGTCGATACTCACCGGCTCGGCCGGTCACGACCTGCTCGGGAACTTCCTCGAGCTCGCCGCAGCAGCCGGCCCCGTCCTGAGGTGACCCGGCAGACAGCACGGCGCGGCTGACCCCCCCAAGGGCCCGGGTCCTGCGCGGCACGGCCGGCCCGCCCTTAAGGTGCGATCCCGGATATCCCCGATATCGAGGGCGTGGTGGTCGTCGTGGACGACGTGGTCGTCGAACCGTTCTGCTCGACATAGATCACGACGGGGGTGTCGCGCTTCACCTGGCTTCCGAAAGCCGGAGATTGCTGAGTCACGTATCCCGGCATCCAACCCTGCGTGTCGACCGGCACAATGGAAGGTTTGAGATGGGCGGCATCGATGGCCGTGATCGCCGACTGCATGGTGTCGTGAACCACGTCCGGGACTGTGGCGGCGGGGCCTTTGGAGACGATGAGATAGACCGTCGAGCCTGCCTGCACCAGGTGTCCCGGTGACGGGTCGGTGGTGATGACTTCCCCGTCCGGCCACGTGGGAGAGAAAGCGGGATTGCCCAGTTCGACGGTGAAGCCCAGGAGCTTGAGCGCTTCGTGCGCGTAGCCGATCGACTCGCCGACGACGCCCTCGGATGGAACCTTCACATTCTGGGCCCGGGCGACCGTCAGGTACACGGTCGTGCCGATGGTGTAGTCCCCGCTCTGCGGGCTCTGGCGGAAAACGTAGCCCGGGGGGATCGCCGGGCTGGGCGGCAACTTGTAGACCACGTGCACGAGGAACCCCGCAGAGATGAGCTGCCCCTTGACCTGGGTAAGGCTGTAACCGACCTCATACCTCAAGAAGATCTTCTTTGGCGGCAGTGGACCACTGGAGACGGTCAAGGCCACCGCGTCGCCCTGCTTCACGAGCACATCGGTACCCGGAACCTCGTTGATCACGAACCACTTTTGCACGACGGTGCTGGCTTGGAACTTCACGGTCGGGACGAGGTCCTGCGCTCTCAGCAGTGACTCGGCATTGAGATAGGGCTTGTTGATCACGTATCTCGGATATACCGAGGCGGGCGCTCCGAAGTACCCGAGAGAGCGACCACCGAAGTAGACGCCCGCTACGAGCGCCGCGGCAAGCAAGAGGGCGGCGAGCACCCAGGGCAGGTACCGCCGTTTCGGATACTCGGGCTGGCCGGCACCTGGACCAGGGGGAGGGACCTTCTCCTGGAGCTCGGTCGGCGCGATCGGCGGTGCCGACGTCGACAACAGCTGCGTCGGGTTCACCGGGATCGCGATCGTCTGCGCGCCCGGATCGCCCGAAGAGGGCGGCGGCGCCAGTACGGGCAGGTCGCGCATGAAGCGCTCGAGGTCGTCGTGGAAGTCCTGTGCGGTCGCGTATCGGGCCTGCGGCTGCTTGGCCATCGCATGCATGATGATCGCCTCGAGATCGCGCGGCACCCGGGGCTCGATCTCGCTCGGGAGCGCGGCGGTCTCCGACACGTGCTTGTAGGCGATGGCCACCGGCGTGTCCGCGGTGAACGGCGGACGGCCCGTGACCATCTCGTAGAGCACCACACCGAGGGCATAGATATCGCTGCGGCCGTCCACGCCGAGGCCCTGCGCCTGCTCGGGCGAGAAGTAGGTGGCCGTGCCCATAACAAGACCGGTCTGGGTGACGCTCTCACTCGCGCCGATCGCTCGCGCTATGCCGAAGTCGGCAACCTTCACCTGACCGTCGGCAGTGATGAGTACGTTGCCGGGCTTCACGTCGCGGTGCACGACACCATGGCGGTGCGCGTAACTGAGGGCCTTCGCGATGTCGGCGGCGATCGCAGCCGCCCGCGTCGCCGAGAGCGGCGCCTGGGTGCGGATGATCGATGAGAGCGGCTCGCCGTCCACGTACTCCATGACGATGTAGTAGGTGCGGTCGGCCTCGCCCCAGTCGAAGACCGGGACGATGTTCGGGTGCGACAGGTTCGCGGCGGCCTGGGCCTCCCGGCGGAACCGCTCGACGAACGAATGGTCCGACGACAGCTCCGGGAAGAGCATCTTAAGGGCGACAGGACGATCGAGGAGCAGGTCATGGGCCAGATAGACCTGAGCGGTCCCGCCGCGTGCGATCTGGCGGTTGAGCTCGTAACGGTCGTTGTAGACGGGGGGCGGGGTTTCTGGCATGTTCGGGGCAAGCCTATTCGTCGGCCAGGCCCGTCCGGGCACTCTTTCAGGAGGCAAGGTTCCGCCGCTCATTGTTGCATCGCCAGGGCCTTCTGCATCACGGCCTTCACGACGGGCCCGGCGACCTGGGCACCGGTCACGTCGTGGCACGAGGGTCCCGGCGGGATCGGGACGATCGCCGCGACCGCGACGGTCGGCGTCTGGCCGGGACCGGCGGGTGCGGTCGCTATGAGCCAGTTGTAGGTGCCGCATCCCCTCGAGGTGATCTGTGCGGTACCGGTCTTGGCCGCGACGGGCGGGAATTCGTAGGACGGGAACATCCCGTATGCGGTGCCGCCCAGGATCTCGGTGACACCCAGCATGTAGCTGCGGACAGTCTGCGCCGTCTTTGCCGAGGTCGCGCGCCTCCAAGGATGAGGGTGATAGGTCTGCACGACGTTGCCCTCGTCGTCGACGATCTGGTTCAGCAGGTGGGGGGCCATGATCACGCCGTTGTCCGCGATGCCTGCGGCGACAAGTGCCATCTGCAAGGTCGTCGCCGTCACGTCCTGCTGTCCGATGGCCGACTTCATGAGCCCTGGTGTGTCACCGGCGAAGGCCTGCGGTGTCGGGAAATTCGATGCGGCGGCCTCGCCGGCGGGCAGGTCGATCGGCGGCACGCTGTCGAAGCCGAACGCGGAGGCTTCACGGTACAGCTTGTCGGGGCCGAGCATCTGACCGACCAAGGCGAACGCCGTGTCGCACGAACGAAGGAGGACCACGGCGAGGGTCCCGCCGCAGGACTCGCCGCCGAAGTTGGACAGCGTTAGGCCATTGGTGTCAGGAAGGGGGATGGAGGACACGGAATTGAAGTAGTGGTTTGCGATCTGGGGCGCCCGGTCGAAGATGGCAGAGGTGTCGACGACCTTGAAGGTCGATCCGGGGGCCTTGGCCTGGGCTGTCGCGTAGTTGATCAACGGATCGCCTGGCGAGCTCAAGAGCTTGTCGTAGCTGCTCGTGACGGCGTCGAAGGCGCTCTCGCCCTTCGGGCCACCGTGGACCGAGAAGAGATCGGGGTTGAAGGTCGGGTTGCCGTACATGGCCAGGATGGCACCGGTCCGTGGGTCGATGGCGACCACCGCACCGGTGAGGCCCGCGAGGGCGGTCTCGGCCGCCTGTTGGAGGGCGACTGAGACCGTGATGGTGATGTCGTCGGTCGTCTTGTGCTCGGTCAGCAGCTGGCCGAGCGTCGTCGCCGGCGAGTTGTGCTGGGTGAGGTACTGGTCGTACTCGGACTCGAGCCCCGTCGCGCTCCCCACGGCGACGGAGTAATAGCCGGTGATCCCGGCAAAGAGTGTGGCCGTGGCCGCCGGGTAGACCCTGAGCTCGCCATAGCTGTCGTTCGTGCGTTTCGAGGAGGCGAGAATTGCGCCGTCGGAGCTGTAGATGTCGCCTCGCGGAAGCATGAAGGGGTCGGGCTGACTCGTAACGTTGTCAGGGTTGCTGACGAGCTTGGAGGCTTGGCGGACCTGGAAGTTGTTCAACTGCAGGAACAACAGGGCAAAGCACGCCATCAGCACGAGACCCAGCCAGCGGATGCGGCGATTGATCATCTGTCCCTTACCTCTTCGGTCCCGCGGTCGCCGTGGCGGTCGGAGGGGTCACGACGCCGGCGAGTGTGGTCGTCGCGGTGACCGCCCTTGGCGAGGTTGTCGTCGTGGCCGAGGTGTTCGGGACGATACGTGTCCGCTCGAGCGAAAGGTCGTGCACGAGGTTGCGAGCCGCCTGGTAGGAGCTCTCCTCCATCCCTTGCCTCAGGTACACGACGTTCGAGGCGAGCAGGTCCGGCGGCGTGAGCGCCGTCCGCTCCACTACCGAAGGCTTGAGCCACAGCAGGCCGCCGGGACGCCCCTGGAAGATCGTCACATGGCCTTGATCGAGCCCGACGAAGAACGATGCCTTGTCGAACCAGACCACGACGCCCGCGGTGCCACCGAGGACTGCCGCGAATACGAGCACGAACAACGCGACCCGGATCGTGAGGATCCGGTCCCGCTGTCCCTTGGGGCGTTTCGCCCTTGGCACGAGGAGGATCGGCCGGCTGTGAGCCGCTCTCGGCGCCGCATCGGGCGACGGGAGCGCCTGGGTGCCGAGAGGTGTCGTCGTCATCGGAACCGCCGAAGACCTGGGAACCACCGCCTCGGTGGTCGCGGATGTCTCGGTCCCCGAGGCCGGCGCCGGCTTACCCGGCACGGCCACCGGGATCAAGACGATGTCGTCGGTTGCCGCCGGTTCTTCGCCCGAAAGAACGTCGAGCACTACGACCGTGATGTTGTCGGTCCCGCCACGGTGAAGCGCCAGGCGCACGAGATCGCTCGCTGCCTTCCCGGTATCAGCCTCATCGAGCAGCACCTGGGCAATCTCCTGCTCGCCAAGCTCGTTCGTGAGCCCGTCGCTGCAGAGCAGGAGGCGGCTGCCAGGCTCGAGGTCGAGCTCCCAGCAGTCCGGTTCGACCTCGGGCTCGATCCCGAGCGCTCGCGTCAGGATGTGCCGATGCGGGTGGACGGCGGCCTCGTCCGGGGTCAGCTCGCCGCTTCGGACCATCTCCTCGACCACGCTGTGATCATCGGTCAGCTTGAGGATCCGCTGCCCGGGCCGATCAAGCAGATACGCCCGCGAATCACCGACGTTCACGAGCGCGAGCCGCAGCTGGTCGTCCGGCTCGTCCCCGACGAAACCAGCAGCAGTCAGGGTCGTGCCCATCCCCCGAAGGTTGCGATCTGACATGCTCCGGCGATAGACGGCGGCGTTGGCGACACGCGCGGCCGCGACCAGGCCTTCTGTCGTCCGGTCCCGGCGGTACGCGTTGAGCAGCTCCTCGACCGCGATCCGGGCGGCAACCTCGCCGCCAAGATGTCCCCCCATCCCGTCAGCGACTGCTGCCAGGTCATTTGTTGCGAGGGCGACGTCTTGATTGGTGGCCCGTAGATAACCGGTATCGGTCGCGGCCGCGGTCAGCAGCCGGCTCATCGGGCAACCTCGAGGATCGTGCTCCCGACCTTCACACGGTCCCCGCGGCGGAGCCGGACGGGGTTGTCCAGACGCTCATCGTTCACCCAGGTGCCGTTGGTGGAGCCGAGATCCTCGAGCCAGAGCTCGCCGCTGCGCCTGAAGACGCGGGCATGAATCGAGGAGGCAAATGTGTCGTCGTCGAGCGGAACTGCACAGCCTGGCGAACGGCCGACGGTGACTTCGTCGCCCAGCTCGAAGACACGCCCCCGCCGCTGCGGAGGATCGACAACTCGCAGGCGCAGCTCGAGCGCCTTGTCGACAACGACCGGAGCTGAAGGGGGCGCCTGCGCCGCCTGCTCGGCACGCGAACGCCGCACTTCGACCCACACCATGCGGGCGGCATAGACGAAGAAGAGCCAGATCGCCGCGAGCAAGGAGTACCGGAGGATCTCTAGGAGGGAGTGAGGCATGAGGTTGCAATCACCTAGGAGGGCTCAAACCTGAGAGTCGTCGTCCCCACGGAGATCACATCGCCTCCAACGAGGCGGTGCTCGCGAACCTGGACGCCGTTGACTCGGGTCCCGTTGGTCGAACCGAGGTCTACGACAAAGATCGCGTCGCCTTCCCGACGCACCTGGGCGTGACGACGCGAGACGTTCGGGTCGTCGAGGACGACGGCACACTCGGGCAGGCGCCCGAGTGTGACCACGTGAGAGCCGATGGCGACGCGGCGCCCGTCAGGGAAGACGAGCCAGTCGCTTGGCCGATCGTCGCCCTCGACCAACTCGCTCTCGATCGCGAAGGTGCTGACCGATAGCTCAGGATCGAGATGCAGATCCAGCCTCACCGGACCGACGAACTGGTAGCCCTCACGACTCGCATGCTCTCGCACGGCGGCGACCAGCTCACGCTCCAACGAATCGACGAACTCCTCGAATCGTTTGAAATCCGCAGGCGCGAGGAAGATGTTGAAGTCGTTGGGCACGATGAAGCCATGAACACCGACAGCGCGGCGAAGATCCATCTCGCGCGTGATCCTCCGGCCAAGCTCGACCGGCTGGAGCTCGCCGCGGAACGCCTTCGCAAACGCGCCTTCGACCAGGCGCTCGAGGCGGCGCTCGAACTGCTGCAGTCCCATGGTGCAACCAGCCTACTGGCGAGGTGAACTGGCCTGATGGCACGACATCATCTGTCCTGACTCCGGGGCCGCGGTGCCGGAGCGAGCGAGCTTGGGCGGCTATCGTCTCGACAACGGGCGAGTGGCGGAATTGGCAGACGCGCAGGATTCAGGTTCCTGTGTCCGCAAGGACGTGGGGGTTCAAGTCCCCCCTCGCCCACCGTTGCGATGTCGCGGGACACCGCGAAGGTTCGTCCCGGGACATCGCCCACAGATGTCGCGCCCATCTTGAGGGTGGGTGAGCACCGAGGTTGGCGACGGGCCCCACAGCCCTCAGGTCCTCGCTGCGGCGATCTTGCGCAGGCCGGCCCGTTTCGACTCGATCTCTGCGGCCACGGCCAGCTCGGCAGCGTCCCCGTCCCCGTCCCTGATCGCGGCGAGGATCTGACCGTGGTGAAGCTGGGTGCTCCGGGGCCCGTCGGTGATTGCCTCGAGCGGAACCCAGATGGCCGCGCGTGCCTTCTCGATCGCCTTTCGCATCCATCGGTTACCGGCCGCTTCGGCGATCCCGAGGTGGAACGCGAAACCGGCAGGCGCCAGACCGCGGGTCTCCCAGCCCTCGTCCATGGTCCGATGGGCGGATGCGAGCCGTTCGAGATCCTCATCGCCGCGACGCGTTGCGGCCAGGCGCGCTGCGCTGGGTTCCACGGCCAACAGGAAGTCGATGATCTGCTCCAGCTCGCCCAGCTGGGCCCGGACACGCAGGGCCAGCCGCTGTCTGTCCTGCTCGCGGTGCAGCACGAGCACACCTCCTGTCGCGCCCCGGCGGATCTCGAAGTAGCCCTCGCCTTCGAGCACGCGTACAGCCTCTCGGACAGTCGTCCTCGACACGTTGAGTTGCTTGGCCATCTCCCGCTCGGGGGGCAGTTTGTCCCCTGCGGCAAAGGTCCCGGTATGTATGGCACGCCTCAGGTGCTCGACAACTATCCCGTAAACCGGGACGTGCTCGACTGGCTCGAGGATCTGCTCGGCACCGGGTCCGGTCATGGCTTCATGGTGACACAATCGCGGATGAAAGCCCGGACGGCCGGCCGGCCGGCGCAGGACAAGACCTGGCAAGCTCCGGACAGATCCCGCGGCATGTGGTCGGTCCCACGCTGGCGTCGTGCCAGGACGAGTGCGGTCGTCTCGCACAGGGTCGGATGGCTGTCCATGGGGCCACGGGCACGGGTGGAGCCGGAACGGGGTATCATCGGACTGCACCAGTCGCCACCACGCAGGCTGAGTGCTGTGCTGGTATCCATTACTGGACTCCCGCTCTAATGTGCGTGGAGCAAGAGGAGTCCGAGTCATGGCAGTAGGTACTGTGAAGTGGTTCAATGCCACCAAGGGTTTCGGGTTCATTGCACCCGACGGCGGCGGCGAGGACCTCTTTGTTCACCAGTCGGAGATCCAAGCGCAGGGCTACCGTGAGCTGCTCGAGGGCCAGCGGGTTGAGTTCGAAGTCACCCAGGGCAAGAAGGGCATGCAAGCCAGCAGCGTCCGCGCAATCTGAAATCTCACGTCCGTAGCCGCGAAGCTGCGGACGTGAACCGCGTGTAAAGGAGCTCGACGTGGCCAATAAGTCGCCACAGAAATCTTCAGGCAAGAAGCCCGGGAAATCGCTGAAGGAAAAGCGCGCGGCCAAGAAGGCAAAGCAGGCACCGGCCAAGATCGGAACCGCCAAGCCGGCTTGACGTGCCCGAGTAGGTCAGATCGTCTGCAAGCTTCAGTGATCCATCGAACGCCGTGGGCTCTTCGGCCCGCGGCGTTCGAGTCTGCCAGGATGTGACATGAGCGACGTCTACGGGGACAGTCCTGTGGTTGAACAGCCTGACCCTTTCGTCGCGTCGGATGCCGCAGACGAGGTCTCGCTCGACAGCGAGATCGACTACGACGACGAGCAGGACGAAGACCAGTTGCCTCTCGATGTCGTCGAGGCGATCGAAGCTGGCGTCATGCTCGACGACCCCGAGAGCGTCGACGATGACGGCTCCTCCGAGGCCGGGTCCGGCTGACAGCCGGGCGCCGACGCGGAACCGGGCGCTGAGCGCCCAGCCAACTGGACCTGTGCCGCCGTCCCGGGCGCGGACGCCGTCGTGTTCGATGCCAAGCTCGCGCTCGCGAGCACGACTCCGCCACTCAGCACCGAAACGGACCGGACGCGCTTTGTTCCCGGCGCCAGGGCGGCGCCCCAGGCCCCGTAGCCGTTGTCGAGCCAGAAGGTGCCGAGCGGCACCGTCCTTCCTCCCGCCAGGCGCACCTGACAGCTCGCCTTGCCGGACCACGACCCGTCCTCGAGGCTCATGTACAACCAGCTCGTACGGCCCGAGTACACCGTGACGGTTCCGATGCTGCGGCCCCCGGCGACGAGTGACGCTGTTTCGATGTGTCCTCCGGGCCCGGTGCCGAACGCGGACCGCGCGATCACCGGTTGCTGGCCACCCCGTAGGAGCCACCCGGTGCCGACGCCTACGCCGACCGCACCCAGCACCAGCAGGCACGCCAGCGCCAAAGAGGACCGCCGCACAAGCCACGGCCGGCGCACGAGTTGCCGGGCGGCGCGGCCGGCTCCGAGCCGCTCCATGAGCCTCACCTCGAAACCGAGCGGCGGCTCGACACCGGGCACAACCTCGAGCAGCGAGTCGGCTGCAAGCGAGAGCTGCTCCATCTCGGCGTGGCAGCCTGGGCATGTCTCGACGTGGGCGAGTGCCTGCGCCCGTTGTCTTCCTGTCGAGATCCCCAGCGCGAGCTCCGCGAGCTCATCTGCGTACCGGCCGCATTCTGGCCCGGGACCCACGTCGTCACCGCTCATCGATGGTTCCCTTCACTCGTCATCGTTTCGCGCAGCCTCGTGAGACCCGCGCGGATCCGCGTCTTCGCGGTTCCGAGCGGGATGGCTTCGGCCTCGCTGATCTCGGCCGCAGTCATCCCGTAGAAGTACGCGAGCACCACGGCCCGGCGTTGCTCGGTGCTCAGGCCCGCGAGCGCCAGATGGAGCCCACGAGCGGCTTCAGCGCTCACGGCGGCGTCCTCGGGCGACACCGCGTTGCTCACAAGGCCGAGATTGATGAGATCGTCGGGATCGGTCGGGACCGCACGGCGCATGCGCAACGCGTCGATGGTGAGGTTGCGGGCAATCGTGAGCACCCAGGTGGGCACGGCTCCGCGGCGGGGGTCGTAGACCGGCGCGTGGCGCCAGACCCGCACCAGGGCCTCTTGGGCGATGTCCTCGGCAAGGGCCGCGTCGCCGACCATGCCCAGCGCCAGGCCGAACACCCTTGCCTGATAGCGCCTCACGAAGACGAGCCCGGCCCGCTCGTCGCCGTGCGCCATACCGGCGATCAGCGACTCGTCGGAAGGTCCACCCGTTGGCTCCCGCGTGCGCCGCATCACAAGGGATACGGCCGAGAGGGACATGCAGATTGCACAGCGGCAGTTCCGGGCAGCGGAGGCACGCCGGGCATCGGTTGCACGCCGGGCATGCGGGGCACGCCTGCGCGGTGCACTGCAGGCCGATCCACCCGGCCGCGGCTCACGTACCACTTCCCGACACGAGAAGGACGACACCGCAAGTCGGCGACGAAAGCAACAAGAAAGCGTAACGGCTCGCGCAGGACCGTCATGGAGCTTGCGCTTGACAGCGGCCGACGCCAACCGGCAGCAGAGCGCAGGCGCCCCCGGCACGGTAGATTTCCGCAGGTGAGCGGTACCCGCGGACCCAACCGACGGCCGCCCGCACGGCGCCTCGACCCAACGGTCTACCGGCGCCGGCGTTTGGCCGTGGCCCTGGCAGCCATTCTCATCGTCGCGGTGCTCGTCGGGATCGTCTCGCTCGTCGTCGGGGGTCCCTCGGCCAAGACGGGGACCTCGAGTACGACGACGACGAGGGGCCCGCTGATACCGCCGTCCGGGATCGGTCGCAAGACCGTCACCTGGACGGACACGAACCCGAGTGCCGGGCTTGTGTTCAACCCGGCACCGGGAGGCAGCGCCGGGCCCCGGACGCTCGTCACCGAGATCTGGTACCCCTCCATCGGCGGTTCCGAGACGACGCCCACCGCTGGCGAGAAGCCCGACTATGGCGGCGGCCCGTTTCCCGTCATCGTCTTCGCCCATGGGTTCGACACCTTGCCTGCCACCTACAACCCGCTCCTGGCTTCGTGGGTGAAGGCCGGCTTTGTGGTGGTGGCGCCACTGTTCCCGGACGAGAACGCAAACAGGATCAACTCCCTCGGCCATCTCACCGCCACTCAGAGCGAGGAGGTCGAGTCCGACGTCGTGAAGGAGCCGTACGACATCGCCTATGTCGTCGGCAAGGTCGAGTCGGGGGCCGACGGTGCCGCCTCGAGCGGCGCCTCCTGGCTGAAGGGCCTCGCCGAACCAGGCAAGATCGCCCTTGCGGGTCACTCAGACGGCGCTCAGGTCGTCGCGGCCCTCGTCTACGGGGAGAAGTACGCGTCGAGCTATGAGGCGATGGCCACTCGCCCCTTCGGCGTCGTGATCCTGTCGGGATCGGAGCTGTCCGGCACGTACGCTCCACCGGCCAGCCCGCCACCGATGCTCTTTGTCCAGAGTGCCGGCGACCGCTGCAACTTGCCCCAGGACGCCGGCACTCTGTTTCACGATGCCGGTGGCGGTTTGTTCTTGAAGCTCATCGGAGGGCACCATTTCTCGCCTTACATCGGCAAGGGCGCGGCTGCGCCAGTCGTCGAGAAGGTAACGACCGCCTTCTTGAAGGCAGCGGCTCAGGGCGTGCCGATCTCGTCCGCTTTGGCGGCATCGGCTGACGTGCCGGGCGTCGCGACGCTGTATGGACCATCGAGAGCCCCGGTCCTGACCGCCCTTCCCGAGCCCAGCCAGACACAGCGCTCCGAGGCGTGTGCGGCTCCCAGCTCGTAGGCACGAGCCGGTGGTCGCCACCTACGGCCGGGCCGCTTCGGGAAGGTCGAATTCGACTATCTCTATGCAAAGCGCGCGCCGGTGGGCCAACATGTCGCCATGGACCTGCTCGTCGCAGTCGGAACCGACCAGCCGCCCGAGCGTCTCGCCGCCCGGGCGCACCACATCCTGACGATCCCTCTCGCCGAGGTCACCCCGGCGTTGGTCGCCGAGATCCGCGCGCGAATTCCGCGGCACGTCGCGGTCGTGGGCCCGGGCGCCGAAGCGGTGGCCGCGAAGCTGCGCAGCGCGGGGCTGCCGACGGAGCTGCACACCGACGAGGACGTGTCGAAGCGCAAGGACCTGGCCGGCGTCGAGATCGTGCCGTTGACCGACCGCGGGCCGAAGATGGAGGTTGCCGACTCGCTCCTCGACCTCGTCGGCAACACCCCGATGGTGCGCCTCGACCGGGTGGGCCGGGACCTTCCCTGCCCGCTTGTCGCCAAGCTCGAGATTCTCAACCCCGGTGGGAGCGTCAAGGACCGGCCCGCCATGACGATGGTCGAGGCGGCCGAGCGGGCGGGGCTGCTCAGGCCGGGATCGACCATCGTCGAGGGCACCTCGGGCAATACCGGCGTCGGGCTTGCGATCGTCGCCGCCCGGCGTCGCTATCGCTGCGTGTTCGTCATGCCCGACAAGATGGCCCCCGAGAAGGTCGCGCTGCTGCGCGCCTATGGCGCTGAAGTCGTCCTGTGCCCTACCGCGGTCGCGCCGGATCACCCCGATTCGTACTACTCGGTGACCTCACGGCTCGCCGAGGAGATCCCCGGCGCATTTCACCCCGACCAGTACCACAACCTCGAGAACCCGGCCGCCCACGAACGGACCACCGGACCGGAGATCTGGCGGCAGACAGCCGGGCGCGTCAGCCACTTCGTCGCCGGCATCGGCACCGGCGGGACCATCTGCGGCATCGGCCGCTACTTGAAGTCGCAGAAACCCGACGTCCAGATTGTGGGTGCCGACCCCGAGGGCTCGGTCTACTCCGGGGGCTCGGGAAGGCCGTACCTCGTCGAGGGCATCGGAGAGGACTTCTGGCCGTCGACCTACGACCCGGAGGTGGTCGACCGTGTCGTGATGGTGAGTGACACCGACTCGTTCCTCACGGCCCGGCACCTCGCCGTCGACGAGGGGATCCTCGCAGGAGGCTCGTCGGGCACGGCCGTCTGGGCGGCGCTGCAGCTCGCGCCCGAGTTGCGCCGCGACGACGTCGTCGTCGTCCTCATCCCCGATTCGGGCCGGGGGTACCTGTCCAAGCTGTACAACGACGAGTGGATGGCAGATCACGGTTTCCTGAGGACGAGGGGGCGCACTGTGGCTGATCTCCTCGAACGCAAGGGCGCCCGCCTTCCCGGGCTGATCCACGTGCACCCGAGCGAGACCGCCCGGCAGGCAGTCGCCGTCATGGCCGAGTTCGACGTCTCGCAACTCGCTGTCATCCAGGCCGAGCCCCCGCTCGCGGCGGCCGAAGTCGTCGGCGCCGTCCATGAGCGCGATCTCATGCAACGAGCGGTGCGCGACCCGGAGATCCTCGACCGGTCGGTAGCAGAGGTCATGGGCCCGCCGCTCCCGTCGGTGGGCAGCGGCGAGAGCGTTGAGCTCGCCCTCCGGCGCCTGGAGGAGTCGCCGGCGGTGATCGTGCTCGACAACGGGCATCCGGTTGGCGTCATCACCCGGTCGGACGCGCTCGCGTTCCTGGCCCAAGCCGACTCGCCGAGGGAGACTCGATGAACCCTTCCAATGACCAGGCAGGAAGAGGCCCTGGGTTCTCGACGCGAGCGATCCACGCCGGCCAGGACCCCGATCCGCTCACCGGAGCGGTCGTGACCCCTATCCACCTCGCTTCCACCTTTGCCCAGCAGGCCGTGGGCAAGCACCGGGGCTTCGACTACTCGCGCACGCGCAACCCGACGCGCGTCTCGCTCGAGGCCACGATCGCCTCGCTCGAGGGGGCGAGCCACGGCTACGCGTTCTCGAGCGGCATGGCCGCCGAGGACGCCGTGCTCCGTTTGCTCAGGCCGGGTGACCACCTGCTCATCCCCGACGACGCCTACGGCGGCACCTATCGGCTCGTCTCGAGCCTGTATGCCGCGTCCGGTGTCACCTTCTCGGCGGTCGAGCTGCAAAGCCCCGACGCGCTGCGGGCGGCGTGGCGCGACGAGACCCGCCTGGTGTGGGTGGAGACGCCGAGCAATCCGAAGCTCAACATCGTCGACATCGAGGCCGTCGCCGCGGTCGCTCACGCTCACCGGGCCCGCTGCGTCGTGGACAACACCTTCGCCACGCCCTACCTCCAGAACCCGCTCGGGCTCGGCGCCGACGCCGTGGTTCACTCCTCGACGAAGTACCTGGGCGGGCACTCCGACGTCGTGGGCGGGTTGGTCGCCACCAGCGACGAGGAGCTCGCGACCCACCTCGGGTTCGTCCAGAACTCGGCCGGGGCTGTCCCGAGCCCATTCGACTGCTACCTGGTGCAGCGCGGGCTGAAGACCCTCGCGGTCCGCCTCGAGCGCCAGTGCGTGAACGCGCGCCTGGTGGCCGAGCACCTGCTCACCCACCCGGCGGTGCAGGAGGTCCACTACCCGGGGCTCGCCCAGCATCCGGGCCACGAGCTCGCAGCACGTCAGATGCTCGACTTCGGCGCGATGGTGTCCTTCACTTTGCGAGGCGGCGAGGCTGCCGCCCTAGAGGTCGCCGCGGGCACCCGGCTGTTCACCCTGGCCGAGTCCCTCGGGGCTGTCGAGTCGCTGATCGAGCTGCCTGCCAGGATGACCCACGCCTCGGTGGCCGGCTCCGAGCTCGAGGTCGATCCCTCGCTCATCCGGTTGTCGGTGGGCCTCGAGACCGTGGACGACCTCATCGAGGACCTCGACCGTGCACTTGCACTGGCCCGATGAGCCGGCGTCAGCTCCCGCGACCACGGGGCCAGATCGGCAAGCACCGGTCCTCCAGTCTGCCCAGCGCGTAGCTGGGGTACATCCCCCAGAACAGCGCGCGGCACTTCTCGGACCAGGCGAGCGCAGCCGACGAGGACAGCCGGCGGTGGACCTGCAGGATCCCGCCCTCGAAGACCCGGTACTCGGCCCAACTGCCCGGGAAGTCCTTCACGCACGCGATCTCCCCGAAGGGGACGTCACCGGTCTGGGCGAACCTCCGCACGCGGTTGCGGTGGGTGTGCCCGGCGAGATACCCGCTGATGGCCGGGCGTCTCGCGATCACCTCGACAAGGCGTTCGGAGTCGTTCGGGTTGATCCCGAAGTAGTCCGGCGCCCGACTCGCCGAACCCGGTCTCCAGGCGTGATGATGGCCGAGCACGAGCACCGGCCTGTCCGCACGCGCGCCGAGCTCGTCGAGCCACTCCAGCTGCTCGCCACGGACCTGGCCGGTGTCCCGGCCCTCGATGACCGTGTCGAGCAAGGCGAGAATGACGCCGGGCAGCGCCAGCTCCTGGCAGGGCTCGGACGCATAGTGGCGGCCCGTGTAGGCATCGTGGTTGCCACGTACGTGCAGGAGCCGGTCGCCGAACGAGCCCAGGTAGCACTGCAGGAAGGCGTCGTACTCGGCCAGCAGGCCTGACGAGGTGAGGTCGCCCTTGACAACGACCGCCGACGGGTCGATCGCGGCGATCTCGATGACCGCGGCGCGGCTCATCAGCTCGGGATACGCCATGGCCCCCTCCGGCGACGAGTTCACCACGACCGGACCGAGCTGTTCGAGAAAGGCCTTCAGCCTGTCGCTCGCGTCCGCCATGTCTCGCGAGTCCGTTCCGGCTGTCGCGATCTCGCCGATCGTGTCGGAGATGTCGGCGAGGTTGCCGCACTCGGTCTCGCCGAAGTGAACGTCGTTGACCGTGGCGAACCTGCAGAGGAGCTCGCCGGGTGGCCGGTCGAGTGTGCGCGTCTCGATGCCATGGCGGAGCACGGGCGTGCCGGGCCGCAGAGCGCTGATGACTTCGTAGCCCGGCCCCGGCCAACCGCCGGGTACCCCGCCCGTCTCGAGGGTGCCGGGAGAGTGGAGATGGAAAACGACCTCGTCCTCGGCCACAGTCGTGAGGTCCCAGACCTCCGGAGCGGCGCTCACCGCCACACCTGTTCCGCCCATGGCCGATCCCGGCGCATGGACACCGGCCCGCGCCACCATCGCCCCGAGAAACGCCACTCGTGCTCCGACGCGCTCCTCGCCGGCTTGCGCCTGCCGCGCCAGAGCTCGCCCGGATCTGTGCTCGGGGCCCTGGGCCAGCAGATCGCCACGGCCGCGGCAATCGCGTCGGCCACCTCCGCAGGAGCGCTCAGCGGTCGAGCCGGGATACCCGAGCGTGTCCGACGGGCGTTGTTCAAAGCGGCAAATTCCCGTGCTTGCGCCTCGGGAGCTCCTCCCGCTTGGAGGCGAGCAGCTGAAGGGCTCGGACCAACACGCGGCGAGTATCGGCGGGGTCGATCACGGCGTCGACGTAGCCGCGCTCAGCCGCGACGTAGGGGTTCGCGTAACGCTCGATGTAGTCGTCCACGAGCTCGGCCCGGCGGGCGGCAGGGTCCGGCGAGTCCACGAGCTCCCGCCGGTAGACGATCTCGACCGCACCCTGTGGGCCCATGACCGCGAGCTCGGCCGACGGCCACGCGTAGGCGAAGTCGGCACCGATCGATTTCGAGTCCATGACGACGTAAGCGCCACCGTAGGCCTTGCGGGTGATCACCTGCACCCTCGGCACCGTCGCCTCGCAGTACGCATAGAGCAGCTTGGCACCGTGGCGGATGATGCCTCCGTACTCCTGGTCGGTTCCGGGCATGAATCCCGGAACGTCGACGAAGGTCACCAGCGGGATGTTGAAAGCGTCACAGGTCCGCACGAACCGGGCGCCCTTCTCCGATGAGGCGATGTCCAGCACGCCCGCGAGCACGCTCGGCTCGTTGCCCACGATCCCGACGGCGCGTCCCCCGATCCGGGCGAAACCGCATGTCAGGTTCATCGCCCAACGCGGGAAGTACTCGAGGTACTCGCCCCCGTCGACGACGCCTGTGATCACCCGTTTCATGTCATAGGGCTGGTTCGGGCTGTCGGGGACCACGTCGCGAAGCCCGATGACCTGCGCGTCCAGGTCCTCGGGCTCCTCGAAGTCCGGCGGCGTCTCGAGGTTGTTCGAAGGAAGGAACGAGAGCAGGTAGCGGACCTCGTCGAGGCACGCCTTCTCGTCGGGAGCAACGAAGGTGGCCACACCCGAGCGCGTGGCGTGGCTCACGGCTCCGCCGAGCTGCTCGAGGGTCACATCCTCGCCGGTGACGGTCTTCACGACATCAGGTCCGGTGATGAACATGTGACTTGTCTCGTGCACCATGAAGATGAAGTCCGTCATCGCCGGGGAGTAGACGGCCCCGCCGGCACACGGACCGAGGATGACACTGATCTGGGGCACGACGCCGGACGCGAGGACGTTGCGGTGGAAGATCCCGCCATAGCTGTGCAGCGAGGCGACGCCCTCCTGGATGCGTGCCCCGCCCGAATCGGCGAGGCCGATGATCGGCACCCCGACCGAGAGCGCCAGGTCCATCACCTTGTGGATCTTCTCGGCGTGCGCTTCGCCGAGCGCTCCTCCGAAGACGGTGAAGTCCTGGCTGAACACGCTGACGCGCCGCCCGTCGATCGTCCCGAAGCCGGTGACGACCCCGTCGGTGTACGGGCGGGAGCGCTCGAGGCCCATGCCATGCGACCGATGCCGCACGAGCAGGTCCAGCTCCTGGAACGACCCCTCGTCGAGCAGGTAGTCGATCCGCTCACGGGCCGTCATCTTGCCCTTGGCCTTGTGCGCCTTGACCGAACGCTGTGATCCTGCATTGATCGCCTCTGCCCGCCTGGCCTCGAGCGCGGCAAGACGGGCGGCCATCGAGTGGTCGGCCGTGGGTTGCTCCGGCATGGCGCGAAGGTTACCGGCCGGGCGGGTGGCCCGAATCGCACGGCCCCGGCCGCCGCCAAGCACCGGATCGGTCGCGCGCCCTACGCTGCCGGCGTGAGCGATGACGACCTGGTGCGCCGGCTGCGCGCGGGCGATGAGTCCGCCTTCGCGGAGGCGGTCAACACCTACCACTCGTCAATGGTCCGTCTTGCGCAGACATTCGTCTCGAGCCGGGCGGTCGCCGAAGAGGTCGCCCAGGACACCTGGCTCGCCGTGCTGAAAGGCATCGATCACTTCGAGGGGCGGTCGTCGCTCAAGACCTGGATCTTCCGCATCCTGGCGAACAGGGCACGGTCAACGGGCGTCCACGAGCAGCGCACGACGCCTGTTGACTTGACCGACGAGGCGACGGTGGACAGCCGGCGCTTTGATGCAGTGGGCGCCTGGTCCGACCCGCCGGCTCACTGGTCCGACGAGGTCGTCGACCGGCTCTCGAGCGGGCCCCTGGTCGCCCAGGTGCGGGCCGGCATATCCGAGCTGCCCGAGGGCCAGCGTGCGGTCGTAACACTTCGCGACCTGGATGGACTGTCCAGCAAGGACGTATGTGACGTGCTCGGGATCAGCCAAGCCAACCAGCGGGTACTGCTGCACCGCGGCCGTAGCCGGATACGAGCCCTTCTCGAACTCGAATTGGCGAAGCGATGAGGCTGCCCACGCTCCGCAGGGACGTCGTGTGCCAACAGGCGGTTGAGCTCGTGACCGACTATCTCGAAGGCAGGCTGTCGCGGCGCGACGCCCGGCAGTTCGAGGCCCACCTTCGAGCTTGCGACGGCTGCGAGGAGTACCTACGGCAAGTCAAGGCGACGATCACGGTGCTTGGGAGCGTGCAGCCAGACGACCTCGCGCCAGAGACCCGGCAAGGCCTGCTGGAGCTCTACCGCCAGTTCAGAGGCGAGTGACCTCACGGAGGCAGCTTGCTTCTCGAGCTACTCCTGAACCAGCTCGATGAGCGTGCCGAACGCGCTGCGAGGATGCACGAATGCCACGGTCGTCCCGCGCGATCCGGCTCTGGGCGTCGCGTCGATCAGCTCGGCACCGGCGGCCAGCATGGCCTCGACGGCCGCGGCGCAATCGGGCACGCGGTAGCCGACGTGGTGGATGCCCTCACCTCTGCGCTCGAGGAATCGCGCGACCGGGGAACTGTCGCTGATCGGGGTGAGAAGCTGGATGAACGACTCGGCGACTGTGAGCAATGCCTCCTCGACTCCGTCGTGCTCGATCCGTTCGCGATGCGCGACTCGGGCGCCGAGCGCCGACTCGTACCAGGCGATCGCAGCCTCGAGATCGTGCACTGCAATGGCGACATGGTCGATCTCGGTCATCATCGGGGACGCTGGTCGATGGCCGCTCACCGGCCCATCCTCCTGAAGACGGTGATCTTGTCCTCGCCGATCTCTTCGCGCAAGGAGGGATCGTCTATCCCCAGCCCGTTCTCCGGTGCCAGGCAGCGGACGCCGACCTTACCCTCGTGCTGGTTCGAGTGGACCTGCATGGCCGCCTCGCCTACTTCGCTCAACGGATAGACCACGGACAAGGTCGGCTGGACACGCCCCCGCGCAATCAGCTTGTTGGCCTCCCACGCCTCCTTGTAATTGGCGAAATGACTCGACTTGATCGTCTTGAGCTTGGTCCACAGGTGGCGGTTGTCGTACTCGATCATGTAACCGGACGACGCGGCACAAGTGACGATCGTGCCTCCGCGCTTGGCGACGAAGACCGAGGCACCCATCGTCTGGCGGCCGGGATGTTCGAAGACGATGTCGGGATCATCTCCGACCAGCGACCGGATGTCTCTGCCGAGGCGCCGCCACTCCGCCTCGTCCTGGGTGTGCTCGTCGCTCCAGAAACGGTAGGCAGCGGCGCTCCGGTCGATCACCGCCTCGCACCCCAGTGCCTCGAGCAGCTTCACCTTGGAAGGTGAGGAGACGACGCCGACGGGGATCCCCCCGCCGTTCAGCACGTGCTGCACGGCATAGCCGCCGAGGCCCCCGGTCGCGCCCCATACGAGGACCACGTCGCCTTGTCTCATCCGCGCTCCGTTTCGGCTGACGAGCATCCGGTACGACGTGGAGCTGCACAGCGTGTTGGCGGCCGCCTCTTCCCATGAGAGATGTGCGGGTTTTCTCATCAGCTGATTCGCGCGGACTACGGTCAGGTCCGCAAGACCGCCGAAGTTGGTCTCGTATCCCCAGATCCGCTGGTTCGAGGCGAGCATGGCATCGTCGTGGGACTGAGGATCCTCCGAGTCGACGTAGTTGCAATGGACGACGACCTTGTCGCCGGGATGCCAGTTGCGAACTGCGGAACCGGCACCGACTACGACGCCGGCTGCGTCGGAGCCGACCACGTGGTACGGCAGGTCGTGGCGCCTGCCCCAGCTGTCTTCGCGGCCGAGCCGCTCGAGGAAGCCGAAGGTCGCCAGCGGCTCGAAGATCGAGCTCCACACCGTGTTGAAGTTGATCGCACTTGCCATGACCGCGACATAACACTCGTCAGGCGCGAGCTCAGGAGTCGCGACCTCCTCCACGTGCAAGGACCGCCTCGGGTCCTTCTCCGTGCTCGGGAGACCGATGAACATCTCGGTCTCGTCCCTGCGCACGAAGGCCGCTCGGTAGGACTCCGGGATCGGGATCGAGGCCAGCTCCTTCCCGCTTGCGCCGGCGAGGACCGCTTCACCGAACCGCTCCATGAGCGGGACTTTACCGGGAAGGCCGCTCGACTCGCGAGGCGGTGGCGCCGGTAGTCTCGAAGGACTCGAGCGGAGAAGGTGATCCTCGCTCCCGATGTTGGGGAGGTTCCGATGTCCGGTTCGCTGATCGTCTCGGGCGCGCGTACGCCGATCGGCAAGCTCCTCGGCGCCCTTGCCGGCTTGTCGGCAGTGGATCTGGGCGCCCTGGCGATCGCGGAGGCACTCGCAAGGGCGGGCGTCGCCCCCGAGGACGTCGACTACGTGGTGATGGGCCAGGTGCTCGGGGCCGGCCAGGGCCAGATCACCGCCCGCCAGGCCGCGGTCAGAGCCGGCATACCGATGGTGACGCCCGCGACGACCGTCAACAAGGTATGTCTGTCGGGGCTGAACGCCATTCATCTGGCCGACCTCATGATCCGCGCCGGCGAAGCCGCGATCGTGGTTGCCGGTGGCATGGAATCGATGACCCAAGCGCCCTACCTGCTGCCCGGCGCCAGGGCGGGATACCGCCTGGGTGACCGCAGGGTCGTCGACTCGATGATGAACGACGGCCTGTTGTGTGCCTTCGACCACGTTGCGATGGGTGTGAGCACGGAGAGCTTCAACCGTGCGCTTGGGATCTCCCGCGAACGCCAGGACGCGCTCGCGGCCTTGTCCCACCAACGGGCCACGGCCGCGATCAAGGACGGGCGGCTTGCCGAGGAGATCGTCCCGGTCTCGGTGCCCCAGCGCAAGGGCGATCCGGTCGTGGTCGACACAGATGAGGGAGTGCGGCCCGAGACCAGCCTCGAGTCACTTGCCGCGCTGGGCCCGGTTTTCGACAGCGAAGGCACGATCACGGCCGGCAACTCGAGCCAGATCTCCGACGGCGGCGCAGCGGTCGTGGTCATGTCGCCGGAACGCGCCGATGAGCTCGGTGTCACGCCGCTCGGCGAGATCATGGGATACGCACAGGTCGCCGGGCCGGACACTTCGCTTCTGACCCAGCCGTCCCATGCCATCCGGGACGCGCTGAGTCGTGCCGCGCTCGAGGTCAAAGACGTCGATCTCTTCGAGATCAACGAGGCCTTTGCGGCTGTGAATGCCGCCTCGATGGACGACCTGGGTGTCCCCGGTGACATTGTCAACGTGAACGGTGGCGCCATCGCGCTCGGCCACCCGATCGGCATGTCGGGAGCGAGGCTGGTGATCACCATGCTCCACGAGCTGCGCCGCCGTGGCGGCGGCCTCGGTGCCGTCGGGCTCTGCGGCGGCGGCGGCCAGGGGGATGCTGCGGTACTCAGAGTGGTCTCGTAGCGGCGCCACCCCTGGAGCTCAGCCGCTCACCTCCCGACGGCCCTCGATGGCGCGCCCGAGTGTGAGCTCGTCGGCATACTCGAGGTCCCCGCCCACAGGTAGCCCGCTCGCGATACGCGTGACCTTCACGCCGAGTGGCACCAGCAGCCGCGCAAGGTACATCGCGGTTGCCTCTCCCTCGAGGTTGGGGTTGGTGCACAGGATCACCTCGACGACGCCCTCGACGCCGAGCCTCACCAGCAGCGGCCGTACCCGCAGCTGCTCGGGGCCGACTCCGTCGATAGGGCTCAACGCACCTCCGAGGACGTGGTACGTGCCGTGGAACTCCCGAGTCCGCTCGACCGCGACGATGTCTCGCGGGTCCTCGACGACGCAGATGACGCTGCGGTCGCGACGCGAGTCGGAGCAGATGGTGCAGAGCTCGGTCTCCGCGACGTTGAAACATCGCTCACAGAGCCGAATGCGGTCCTTCACCTCCACGATGGCCTGTGCGAGGCGGAGGGCACTCTCTCTGTCCGCCTCGAGCAGGTAGAACGCGATGCGCTGAGCCGAGCGCGGTCCGACACCGGGAAGGCGCCCGAGCTCGTCGACCAGCTCCTGGATCGGCAGGGCGAACACTGGCCGGTCAGGCCTCAGGCTCGTCGTCGAGGGCCTCGTCGACTTGGTCTGCGGCGTACTCGTCGTCGTCTTCGCTATCGCCGTGCTCGCCGAGCCCCGCGAGCGCACCGAGATCCAGGCCCATGCCCAGGTTCCCCATCAGGCCCTCGAGGTCGACGCCCGCCAGGAGACCCTCGAGATCGAGGTCGCCCACGAGACCGCCGAGATCGACCCCGCCCGCAACGGCAGGATCAGCCGGAGTATGCAGCGAAGCCCTGAGCTCGATGACCCGGCCGAGGGCGTCGTGAAGTGCCGCGAGCACGGCGTCCTCGAGAAGTGTCGGGTCCGCGGCGTCGATGATCGAAGGGTCGATGTGCACGGACTCGGCCTCGAGTGACCCGCTCAGCCGCACGACGACGGCGCCGCCGGCCGCGTGGCCCTCGACCACGGCCGCGTCGATCGCTTCTGCTTGCGCCTCGAGATCAGCCCGAGCCTCCTGGAGCCGGGTGAATAGGTCGCCGAGCCCTCCAGCCGGGGACGAGTCGCCTTCCGCCATCTCAGACCTCCTCTGCTCCGGGAAATGCCTCCATGACCCGGTCCTGCGCCCAGGAAACCGTGTCGCCGGCAACGCTTTCGGCACTTGGATCGAGATCGTCCGGGTCGAGCATCTCGCCATCGACGTCGTCCGCGTCGCGGCCCACCGACGCCATGTGGGCAGGTACGGCTCGGCGTGGGCCACCCGAGGCTGAGGCCGGGCCGGTATCAGCACCCCCGGGTCCAGATCCTGGGGACTCACCCCGCATCCCGGCCGCCGGCATGCGCCTTGGCAGCGTTGGGCTGTAGGCGTCGCCCTCGGCTTCCGAGGTTCCTCGACCGCCGCGAGCAGTCGAGGCGGGCTGGAATGAGGCCCCGAGGCCGGTCTCGGCGACAAGCCGTAGGTGGACGGGGCGTCCGAAGTACCGGCTGAGCGCTTCTGCGACCTCCTCGCAGTCCAAGCCTGCCCGCTCGACGTGGGCGGAATTCGGCAGGGCCAGAATCGCAGTCGCGCCCTCGGTCGCCAGGAACCGGCCCACCGCGAACACCGCGCGGACCCGGGGACGAAGTTGGCTCAGCACGTGGTCACCCCACGCCGCGACGATCTCGTCCCGTGTGGGCGCAGGCATGTCGGTCTCCGGCGGTGGCTCCTCCACGGGGCCGGCGCTCACCGACAGGAGCGGGGCCTCCCCGATGCCGGGGCTCACCGGTGGTAGCTCGGTCGCTGCGAGGCCGGCGCTCACCGGCGGCGGGGCCGCGGATGGCCGAGAGGCCGCGGATGGTTCGGAAGAGCCCGGCTGGTTCGCGCCAAGCGAAGCGACGCCGGCTCCGAAGGCGCCGAGCGCCGGTTGCGATCCCAAGTCGTCGTGACTTACGGAGACCTGGTCGCGCGGCTCAGCGGCTGGAACGGCGGGGGGCGGTGGCTGAAGAGTCGGCGGGGGGGGCGGAGGAGGGGGGGGCGGCGGAGGCAGCAGAGGCGGCGGCGGAGTGCCGACGGGCGCCGTGAGGTTCTGGATTCGGCGTTCGAGGCGTTCGATCCTCTCGAGCAAGGCACTCGGGTCGTCATCGGCCTCCGGGTGGGTGAGCCGAACGATGGCGACCTCGAGCGTGATCCGGGCGTCGAGGGCGTCTCGCATCGCCACCAGCGCCGTCCCCAGCACCTCCATGGCACGCACGCAACGAGCCGGCCCGAGCAGGAGAACCTGCCCGCCGTCCGGCGACGCCGGGGCGGACGCCCGAGACGCCTGGGACGCCTGAGACGCCGGTGGCTCGCGCTCTTCGCCCTGTTTGGCCAGGCCGGGCGCCACGGCCGAAAGGAACTGGCCACGCAGCTCCTCGAGGAGCTCAGCGGCTATCCGTGGGGCGTCGCGGCCTGCAACGAGTGCGCGCTCGACGACCTGCAGGGCACGCGCCGTATCACGCTCGGCCAGCGAGACGAGCAGCTCATGCAGCAGCGGGCTGTCATCCTCCACGACTCCCGATGCAACCACCTGGTCGAGAGCAGAAAGGGCGTCGCGCGCCGAGCCCCGCCCGCGGCGAACGGCGGACTCCACGGCCGAATCCGGCAGCTCGAGCTGAGCATCTCTCACTATGTCCGCGAGCAACGACGCCAGCACCTCGGCATCGAGCAGATGGAACTCGTAGTGCTGCGTCCGGCTGCGGATTGTCGGAATGACCTTCTGAGGATCGGTTGTGGCAAGCACGAACACGACATGGTCAGGGGGTTCTTCCAACGTCTTCAACAGCGCGTTGGACGCTGCCTGCGAGAGCATGTGAACCTCGTCGACGATGTAGACCTTCCAGCGCCCGGGCGTGGCGAGGGACGCCCGCGCGACAAGGTCTCGCATGGCATCGACCCCGTTGTTGGACGCCGCGTCGAGCTCGTGGACGTCGAACGAGGCACCCCTGGTGATGTCCACGCAGGAGTCGCACACGCCACAGGGCTCGCCGTCGACCGGGCTCCCGCAGTTCAGAGCCTTCGCGAGGATCCTCGCCGTCGATGTCTTGCCCGTCCCGCGCGGCCCGGAGAAGAGGTACGCGTGCGCGACGAGATTGTCCCGCGCGGCATGCCGGAGGGCGTTGACCACGTGGTCCTGACCACGAACCTCGGCAAATCGCTGCGGACGATAACGCCGGTAGAGCGACTGGAAATCGACCACGATCCGAGCCTACGACTTGCCGGAGGGCGCTTGGCTCCCCGACCCGAACTCATGGCATTCGGCTTTGGTCGAACCTCCGAGGCTCTGGCGCTGTCGTGCGCAGCAGCCAGGTCGCCTGCGGCACACAGACGAATCCGCTGAGAGCTGCTGCCTTCCGGCCCTGACCCGATTCACGGTCGCCCGTTGCGCAGAACCCGGCTACTGCGCGCGACAGCGCCAGTAGGTGCAACGATAGCGGCCTGAAGCCTCTCGGAGGAGTGCGAGAGCGGCCGAATCGGCACGATTGGAAATCGTGTGACCTGCAAGGGTCCGTGGGTTCAAATCCCACCTCCTCCGCTGCAAAGTCCCTGGTGAGGGGCTTGTGACCGCCGCCTGTGAAGCTTGCCGCCGAGGCGCAGAAGCGTTTTGACCACCAAACTGACCACCAAACTTCGCAGGCGGCCACGCGGTCGGAGCAGAAGTCAGCCGCCCACCGGAGACGCCCGTCACGCCGCAAGGCGATTCATCGTTTTCGCGTTGTCAGCCGCGGCGCTGCTTGCGAGGTCGTCCCTTGACTGGAGAGATCTGCCCCAACGGTCGTCGTACGGGACGGCGGAAGGGTCACCGTCTCCTCCGCAGAAGTCCGTGATCCTTCCCTCGTAGACGCCTTGGCGGCCCGGAAGGGGAAGGATCAGACAGCGGAGTCCCGTACCGGAGACGCAAGCTCCTGTGGGGCGAGCGCACGATCGATCGCCGCCGCAGCGTCTCGGAGCGCGCTCGCGTACACATGGGCGTAGGTGTCCATCGTCAACGAGTACGAGGAGTGACCAAGCGTTTCCATGACGACCCGAGGAGCCACGCCCTGTGCGAGAAGGAGGCTGGCTGCGGTGTGTCGACAGTCGTAGAGGCGATGGTGCGCAACGCTTGTCCTCTTCAGCAACAGGGTGAACTGCCGTGACATCTCGCTCCTGTGGAGCGGTGCGCCGCTCTCGGAACAGAAGACGAGATCGAGGTCATGCCAACTCTCCCCCGCCCGGAGGCGATCAGATGCCTGTCTGATTCGATGACTTTTCAACGACTCGAGACAGACACTCGGGAGAACGATCGTGCGCCGGCTCGTGCGAGACTTCGGCTCTTTGAACCGATAACCGTCGGGGCCACGCTCGAGGGCCCGGCGAACATGCAGTAGGGATTGGTCGAAGTCGATGTCGGACCACGTGAGTCCCAGTGCCTCGCTGGGTCGCAGTCCGAGGGCCATGGCGACGGTGAAGAAGCATGCCAGTCGGTGAGATCGTGCGGCTTCAAGTACCTGCCTTGCTTCATCCGCGGTGAACGGAACAACTTCCTTACGCTTGACAGTGACCGGCTCCACGACGGACGCGACGTTTCGCTGAATTAGTCCCCATCGCAACGCGACATTCAGCGCGGCGCGCAGAGTCGCATGAACGTACTGCACCGTCCGTGGCGCTAGTCCCTGTCGTCGTAGATCGTTCAGCAAGCGCTGCACCATGGCCGCGGTGAGCTTCGTGAGCCGAACGTGGCCGATCGTGGGAACGATGTGCCGCCGGACATTGGTTTCGTATCCGCGCCAGGTTGCCAGCTCTCGCCTGGGAGCGACAACCTCCGTGAGCCATTGGTTCAAGAAGGCACCAACCGTGACGGAGTCATCGCCGAGCACCCCGGACTGATCAAGGGTCGTTTGAGCGTCCCGCAGCGCCTTTGCGACTTCCCCCCGTGTTCTGCCGTAGATC